>CAZLWS010000007.1:0-39141 GCA_964563205.1 uncultured Propionibacteriaceae bacterium
ACACGAGCTTGCTCGTGATCGGACCGAGGACGAACGACCGCGCAGCGGAGCATCGGAGGACGAGGGACGACGCGAGCTTGCTCGTGATCGGACCGAGGACGAACGACCGCGCAGCGCGCGTCAGGCGACGTTGCGGATGGCTGGGAAGTGGCAGGCGACGACGTGGCCGGGTTCCACCTCCACGGGCAGTGGGACTTCAGCCGCGCAGCGTTCGACGGCGTAGGGGCAGCGGGTGCGGAAGACGCAGCCGGAGGGCGGGTCCTGCGGGCTGGGCAGGTCCCCGGTGAGCAGGATGCGGTCGCGGTCGCCGCGGGGCTCGGGCACGGGGACGGCGGAGAGCAGGGCCTGGGTGTAGGGGTGCATCGGACGCTCGTAAAGAGTGTCGCGGTCGGTGACCTCCATGGTGCGGCCCAGGTACATGACCATCACCCGGTCGGAGATGTGTCGCACGACCGACAGGTCGTGGGCGATGAACACGTAGGCCAGGTTCTGCTCGGCCTGGATGTCCTCCAGCAGGTTGATCACCTGGGCCTGGATGGACACGTCCAGGGCGGAGACCGGCTCGTCGCAGACCACCAGCTTCGGCTTGAGCGCCACGGCGCGGGCGACGCCGATGCGCTGCCGCTGGCCGCCGGAGAACTCGTGCGGGTAGCGGTTGTAGTGCTCGGGGTTGAGGCCCACCATGGCCATCAGGTCCTGGACGGCCCGCTTCACGCCGCCGGCCGGCTTGACGCCTTGGATCTCGAACGGGGCGGCGATGATGGCGCCGACCGGGTGCCGCGGGTTGAGCGAGCCGTACGGGTCCTGGAAGACCATCTGCATGTCGCGGCGCAGCAGCCGCAGACCGTCGCCCTCGAGGTGGGTGACGTCGCGTCCCTCGAACTCGATCTTTCCCCCGGAGGGCTGCAGCAGCCGCAGGATCGTCCGTCCGGCGGTCGACTTGCCGCAGCCGGATTCCCCCACCAGGCCCAGGGTCTCTCCCGGGTTCAGCGTCAGCGACAGTCCGTCCACGGCCTTGACCGGCGCCCCCGGCTTCCGCAGCAGCTTCTGGCTGTAGGTCGGGAAGTGCTTCTGCAGGTCGGTGACCTCAAGCAGGTTCATCGCCGCTCCTCGTGCTCACGAGCTCCGCCAGGATCTGCGCGCGGGTGGGGACGGGGATGTGGCAGCGCGAGTCGTGCTTCGGGTACGACTCGATCAGCTGCGGCACCACCTCGTTGCAGGCGACCGCGGAGAACTCCTTGTAGGTGCAGCGGGGGTTGAAGGCGCAGCCGGAGGGGATGTTGATCAGCGACGGCGGGTTGCCCGGGATCGGCACCAGCCGCTCCTTGGCGACCTCGTCGATGCGCGGCATCGAGCTCAGCAGGCCCCAGGTGTACGGGTGGTCAGGCTGGTGGAAGGCGTCGTCCACCTCGGCGTACTCCACGCACTTGCCGCCGTACATCACCAGCACGTCGTCGGCGATCTCGGCGACCACGCCGAGGTCGTGGGTGATCATGATGATCGCCGAGCCGAACTCGGCCTGCAGGTTGCGCATCAGGTCGAGGATCTGCGCCTGGACGGTCACGTCCAGGGCGGTGGTGGGCTCGTCCGCGATCAGCAGCTCGGGGTTGTTGATCAGCGCCATCGCGATCATGGCCCGCTGCCGCATGCCGCCGGAGTACTCGTGCGGGTACTGGTCGACGCGCCGCGCCGGATTCGGGATGCCGACCCGTCCCAGCATGTCGATCGCGGTCGTGCGGGCGGCCTTCTTGGAGACCCGGTTGTGCACCCGGACGGCCTCCATCAGCTGCTTCCCCACCGTGTAGTACGGGTGCATCGCCGACAGCGGATCCTGGAAGATCATGGCGACCTTGCGGCCGCGCAGCCGGCGCAGCTCTTCGTCGGAGACCTTCAGCAGATCCTCCTCGTCCAGCAGGATCTCGCCGCTCAGTTTCGCGCGGCTGCCGCGGTGCAGGCCCATGATGGCCAGCGAGGTGACCGACTTGCCGGAGCCCGACTCCCCCACGATGCCGAGGGTCTTGCCTCGCTCCAGGTCGAAGGTGAGCCCGTCCACGGCCTTGACCACGCCGTCGTCGGTCGGGAAGTGGACCTTCAGGTCGTTGACGCGCAGGAACTTGTTCATACGCCCAGCTTCACTCTCGGATCGATGAAGCCGTAGGCGATGTCTACGACCATGTTGGCCAGCACGATGAAGGAGGAGACGATCATCACCATCGCGACGATGGTGGGCAGATCCATATTGGTCACCGAGCGGACGGCGAGGTAGCCCAGGCCGTGCATCGAGAAGACGCTCTCGGTGATGATCGCGCCGCCCAGCAGGCCGCCCAGGTCGAGGCCGGCGGCGGTGACGATCGGGGTGAGCGCGGCCCGCAGGCCGTGCCGGAAGATGATGGGCCATTGCCGGACGCCCTTGGCCCGGGCGGTGCGGATGTAGTCCTCGCTCATCGTCTCGATCATGTACGCGCGGGTCAGCCGGACGTAGCTGGCGGCGAAGAAGAAGGCCAGCGTGATCCACGGCAGGATCAGGTTTCTGGCCCAGTCGATCGGGCTCTCGGTGATCGGGACGAAGTTGGGAATCGGCACCCAGCCCCATTTGATGGCCGGGAAGGTCAGCAGCACGAGGCCGACGAAGAAGGTGGGCAGCGAGAAGCCGACGAGAGCTGAGCCGACGATCCCGCGATCCAGCAATCGGCCCTTGTTGAGGGCGGCGATCATGCCTCCCCCGACGCCGATGATCATCCAGAGCGTGAAGGCTCCGGCGGCGATCGAGAGGGAGACCGGCCAGGCCTCGGAGACCATCTCGTTGATGGTGCGGTGCTGGGTGGGCGAGTAGCCCAGGCAAGGGGCGGCGCAGGGGACGACCTGCTGCGGGTACTGTTCGCGGAGCTCGGCGTTGTCGGGGAACTCCCGTCCGACGACGAGCCCCGAGATGAACTTGCCGTACTGGACGATGACGGGCTGGTCGTAGCCGAGGGCTTTGCGGTTGCCCTCAAGGATGGTGGGGGTGCAGTTCTTGCCGCAGGTGTACCTGGCCGGATCGATCGGCGACGCGAAGAACATCGCGAAGGTGGTGGCCGTGATGAGGAGCAGCATCACGACTGCCGTCGCCAGCCGGCGCAGGATGTAGTAGAACACGCAGGACTCCTTGGTCGGCGGACGGGGTGCGCCCCGGAAGACGCACCCCGTCCGTCATCGCCTCAGGACTTGACCGAGACGTTGGCCAGGTCGTAGTAGCCGGTGAACGTGGTGTTCACGAAGGCGCCCTCGACGTTGCCGCCGCGGACGAAGACGAACTGGTCGTTGATCAACGGGATGACCGCGAAGTACTTGGTCACCGCGTCGATGTCGAGCTGACCCCAGGCCTTCTCACGAGCCTCGCCGTCGGTGATGGCGTAGGCCGCGTCGATGCCCGCGTTGAACTCGGCGTTGTCGAAGTAGCCGTAATCCTGGCCGGGGCCGCCGGCGGAGATCTGGCTGCGCGAATCCAGCAGCTGCGGGATCACGGTCGAGGCGCTCGGGAAGTCCGCGCTCCAGCCGGCCCAGTAGGCGTCGTACTTGTCAGCCGACTCCGGAGACTGCAGGGTGCCGTAGTACTGCTCGGCCGGGATGCCCACCAGGTTGGTCTCGAAGCCCGCCGCGTCCCAGCCGGTCTTCAGGCCGGCGAAGACCTTGTCGAGGGTGTCGTTCTTGCGGTAGGTGACGTTGATCTTCACCGGCAGGGTCAGGCCGGAAGCCTCCAGCAGAGCCTTCGCGGCAGCCGGGTCGCCCTTGTCGCCCGCCGGCAGCGGGGTGTCCGGGAAGGCCGGCAGGGCCGGGTTGATCAGCGAGTTGGTGGCCTTCACGACCTGGTCGCCGCCCGCGCCGGTGACGTAGGCGCTGCGGTCGGTGGACAGCGCCAGGGCCTCACGGGCCTTGTCGTTGCTGAACACCTTGGACTTGAAGTTCGGCACCAGGTACCGGGTGTACGGCGAGGCGACGATCGAGACGCGGTCGCCGGCGGTGGTCACGTTGGCCAGCGCGGTGACCGGAGCCTGGTCGAAGGTGATGGCGTTCTGGTCGTCGCCCTGGTTGGCGATCAGCCGCTCGTACAGGGTCTCCTGGGTGAGCGACTCGTCCCACACGATCTTGTCCGGGTAGGCCTTGCGGATGGTGTCGGTGGCCGGATCCCAGTTCTCGTTGCGGACGAAGGTGCCGCCCTTGTTGCTGGTCCAGCTGCCCTCGAGCTTGTACGGGCCGTTGGAGAAGATCTGGAAGTTGGACTTGTCGCCCTGATCCTTGTCCTCGCGGAAGGCGCCGAAGGCGGTCATGGTCGCGGCCATGTTGAAGTCGCCCGACGGGTTGGCCATCTTCAGCGTCAGGGTGTTCCCGTCGCAGCTGACGGCCTGGTCGTAGAGATCCTGGCCGGTCTTCTTGTAGGGGCCGGCGTAGGCCGAGGCGCCCTCGGCGTCCTTCGGGATGTCGAGGTAGAGGATGGCGTAGTTCGGGCCGCCGGTGATGACGTCGACCGCGAAGGTGCGGGAAATGCCGTACTTGAAGTCCTCGCAGGTGACGGCCTGGCCGTCCTCCCACTTGACGCCGTCCTTGATGGTGAACTGCCAGGTCTTGCCGTCCTCGCTCACCGTGCCGGTGTCGGTGGCCGCGTCGGCGACCAGCTCGGGGACCTGCTCGTCGGCGGTCACCGGGCCGAAGGTGGTCAGGGTGCGGGTGAACAGGCGGTTGCCGGCCGCGATGTTGACGCCGACGTAGGTCCGCTGCGGATCCCAGTGCTCGGTCGCGGTGCCGGACAGGATGTTGAGGGTGCCACCTCCCGCGGGCGCGGGGGCCTCGCTCGTGCCGCCGGTCGTGGGCGCGCTCGTCGGGCTGGTGGGACCGGAACCACAGGCGGTGGCCGCGAGGGCCAGCGCCAAGGTTGTCGCCAGACCGGCGACCAGTTTCATGCGCTGCATTCTGCGCTCTCCTTTTTCTCGTTTGCGGAGTCTCGTTTGCGGAGTCTTGTGGGTGGGCGGGGGCTCACTGCCGGTCAGCCTTCGGGTCGAGGGCGTCCCGAAGCCCGTCGCCGAGAAGGTTGAACGACAGCACGACCAGGAACAGGGTGACGCCCGGGAAGACGAAGTAGGCCGGGTTCGAGGTCGCGTAGTGCACCGAGTCGTTCAGGATCGACCCGAACGACGGGGTGGGGGCCTGGATGCCGACGCCCAGGAAGCCCAGGGCGGCTTCGGTGGCGATGTTCTGCGGCATGACCAGCGTGGTGTAGACGAGGATCGGCGCCCACAGGTGGGGCAGCAGCTCCTTGAAGTAGATGCGGAACCGCTTGGCGCCCAGCGAGTGCGCCGCCTCGATGAACTCGCGCTCCTTCAGCGACAGCACCTGGCCGCGGATGATGCGGGCGAAGATCGGCCAGCCGAAGAAGCCCATCACCAGGATCATGAAGACCATCGACGGGATGGTGCGGTCGGTGCCCAGCAGGCCCTGGATGGCGTCGATGGCGATGGTCGACAGGGCGATCAGCATCAGCGTCTGCGGGAAGCTCAGCACGAAGTCGGTCACCCGGGAGAAGAACCAGTCGACCCGGCCGCCGGCGCTGCCGGAGACGATGCCGATCACGACGCCCAGCACGACCGACACGGTGACGGCCAGGGTGGCGACGATCAGCGAAACCGTGAGGCCCGACACCACCCGGGAGAACAGGTCGCGGCCGGTGCCCGGCTCGACGCCCATCCAGTGGTCGGCGGAGACCCCGCCCATCGGGCCGATCGGCAGCGATCCCAGCCCGCCCACCAGGTCGGTGTTGGAGCTGTACGGGTCGAGCAGCCCGAAGTGGGTCAGGACGGGGGCCGCCAGGGCGAGCAGGATGAAGAAGACGGAGGCGAAGAAGGCGGCGATGGTGATCTTGTCGCGGGCGATCCGGGCGCGGGTGATCTGCCACGGCGTACGGCCGGCGATCTCGACGGCACGCTCTGCGGCGTCGACTGTGACCACGTCCGCCATCGGACCTCCTTCCGTGGTCCTCCACCGGGCCGTCAGCCCGGGTTGACCGCGCGAAATCTAGCACGGCCATCCAATGATTCACCAGGTGACGAGTTCCGCGCATCGCATTGTGCAAGAAACTCGCGTCGCACGTTGCCGTGACAACGTGGTATGAGCGTATGGAAGCGCGTTCATTCCGGCTCCGCCCACTCGATTCCGTTATGAAATCGGTATCTACCGTTCGTCCGTCAGCGTGGCGGCGAAACCGATTCGACCCCGGGAATTGCACCGGGGGACGGCCCCTGATGGGCCGTCCCCCGGGTTACGGGTTCGTCAGATCACGCGACGAAACCGATGTCTTCCCAGTTCTGGTTGTGCTGGGCCATGCCGACCGCGCCGATGTTGGCCAGGCCGTCCCGCACGCCGATCAGCATGGGGCGCTGGTACAGCGGCAGGGTGTGACCGGCCTTCCAGATCAGCTCGGCGGCCTGGTTGCCCAGGTCGAGCCGCTTGGCAGGATCCATCTCGGTGTCGATCTGCTGCTTGAGCGCGTCAAGCCCTTCGATCTCCAGCTGGGCGAAGTTGGAGTCGTTCGCCTTCCACTTGCCGGACTTCTCGTCGATGCCGCCGCCGTAGATCTGGCCGATGTTGGCCAGCGGGTACGGGGTGCCGATCCAGGAGAAGGCGATGATGTCGAACTTGTGCTCGACCAGCACCGCCGGCCAGTCCTTGGTAGTGTCGACGGTCCGCAGGGTCAGGTTGACGCCGATCTGCTTCAGCGAGCTCTGCGCCTGAATGCCCTCGTTCTCCGAAGCCTTCACGCCGCCCAGCACCGCGAACTCGACGTCCAGCTGCTTGCCGTCCTTCTCGTAGAAGCCGCTGCTGGAGTTCAACGCCCAGCCGGCCTCCTCGAGCTTCTTCTTGGCGGCCTCCGGGTTGTAGTCGATTCCCGTCGCTGCAGCCTGGTCGACATAGCCGGTCTGGCCCATGACGAACAGGTTGTTGTTGAGCGGCTTGAAATCACCCGGCAGGCCGGCGAGGTCAGACTTGGCGATGATCGTGCGATCGATGCCCATCATGATCGCCTGCCGGACGTTCACGTCCTGCAGCACCGGCGACTCGGAGTTGAAGGTGAAGTGCCGGAAGTTCGGGCCGGCGGCAGTGCGGATCACCGCGTTCGGGGTCGTGCTGGCCTTCTGGTAGGCGTCAGCGTCGGCACCGATGTCGATGTAGTCGAGCTCCTGGCTGGCGAAGGCCGCCGACACCGCGTCCGCGGCGATCAGCTTCCACGTGACCTTGTCGAGGAAGGGCTTGTCGCCCCACCAGCTCGGGTTCTGCTCCATGGTCACGATGCCGGAGTTCTTGTCGAAGTTGCTGATCTTGAACGGACCGGTGAAGTACTCCTGCTTCACCTCGGCCCAGCCGTCGTTGAAGGTCTTGGGATCCTTCGCGCCTTCAGCGCGGATCGGACCGCCGGCGACGATCGAGGTCCAGTCCGGGTAGGCGGCCTTGAAGGTGATGACGACGTCCTGCTGGGTCGCCCCGGCCTCGACGCTCTCGATCTGATCCCAGCCGTCGCTGGAGGCCGCGGCGAACTCCTTGTTCTTGCCGCGCAGCGCCTCCCAGGTGGCGATCCAGTCGTCAGCGCCGATCACCTCGCCGTCGTTCCAGACGGCCTTCGGGTTGAGCGCCAGGGTGACGACCAGCTTGCCGTCGGTGAGCACCGGGTCGGCCGACACCAGGTAATCGGGGTCGAGCACTGCGTCGCCGGCGCCGGTGTAGGTGAAGTAGGAGGGCGAGACCGGGATCAGCAGCTCCTTGAGGTCGAAGTCGTTGCCGGTCGCCGAGGCGACGTTCCAGGTGGTGATCTCGGAGCTGTAGGAACCCTTGAACTCGCCACCCTCCTTCAGCTTGTCGCGCGAGGTCTGGTTGATGTCCCAGGACGCCTGCTCGGGCGCGGTCGTGGGGTCGGTGCTCGGCGCGCCGCTGGGGGACTCGCCGCCGGGGGCTGCGGTCGGCGCCGGGGGCTGGCCGCCGCAGGCGACCAGGGTCATCGCGAGACCGCCTGCCAGCAGCGGCATCAGAATCTTGGCTTTGTTCACTATCTCCTCCATCTCGCGGCACCGCACACCGCGGGACCGCTCACAGCAGAACTCGGTTCACGTTACCCGATGAATTCCCCTGGCCAATGCCCTTGTGGGGAAGTTATCGAAGCGTTACGCGGCATTACGCCCGATTTGACGATCAAATCAGGTGCCGGGCGCGCCCGTAGTGGCAGGCGGCCTTGTGGTCGACGCCGAAGCTGCGCAGTTCCGGCACGACGTCACGGCAGCGCTGCTGGTCGCTCTCCGAGAGCGTCTGGTAGAGCGGGCAGCGGGTGCGGAACTTGCACCCCGACGGCGGGTCGGCCGGGCTCGGCAGATCGCCGGAGAGCATGATCCGCTCCCGGGTTCGCTCGGTCTGCGGGTCGGGGATGGGGATGGCCGACATCAGCGCCTGGGTGTACGGGTGCACCGGCGCGTTGTAGACCTCCTCGACCTCGCCGATCTCGACGATCTTGCCGAGGTACATCACCGCGATCCGGTCGGAGATGTGCCGCACCACGGCCAGGTCGTGGGCGACGAACAGGTAGGAGAGCCCGAGCTTGCCCTTCAGGTCGTCCAGCAGGTTGATGACGCCGGCCTGGATGGAGACGTCAAGGGCGGAGACCGGCTCGTCCAGCACCATCACCTTCGGCTCCAGCGAGAGCGCGCGGGCGATGCCGATCCGCTGCCGCTGGCCGCCGGAGAAGTGCTGCGGGTACCGGTTGGCGTGGGCGGGCTCCAGGCCCACCAGGGTGAGCAGGTCACCGACACGCTGCTGGATGACCTCCTTCTTGTAGCCGAAGACGCCCATCGGCTCGGCGATGATGTCGAAGACCGGCAGCCGCGGGTCGAGGGAGGCCATCGGATCCTGGAAGACCACCTGCAGGTTGCGCCGCAGCTGCTTGCGGCCGCGGCGGTCGAGCGTGCTGGTGTCGGTGCCGAGGACGGAGATCGTCCCCGCGGTCGGCTTGCCGAGGTTCAGGATCTCCAGCAGGGTGGTCGACTTGCCGCAGCCGGACTCGCCCACCAGGCCGAGGGTCTCCCCCTCACGCAACTCCAGATCGATGCCGTCCACCGCGTAGACCGTCCCGATCCGGCGGCGGAAGATCGCCCCCTTCATCAGCGGGTAGTGCCGCTTGAGGTCGTCCAGTTCGATCACGACCGGGCGCTGGTCCCGCGGCACCTCGGCGAGGTCGGAGGCGGCCAGCTCGGGGATCGGGTAGATGTCCGCGTGGCCGAGATCGCCCGCGATGACCTCCGCGAGCCGATGGCAGGCGGCGACGTGGTTGGGCTCCTCGGTGCTGGCCAGATCGGGTTCGATGGTGCGGCAGACGTCGATCACCATGGGGCAGCGGGCGGCAAACGGACAGCCGGGGGCCAGGTTGACCACCGAGGGCGGGTTGCCCTCCAGCACCGGCAGGGCGCCCTCGTTCGAGCGGTCCAGCCGCGGGACCGTGCCCAGCAGTCCGATCGTGTACGGCATGCGGGGCCGGTAGAAGATGTCGTCCACGGTCCCCTGCTCGACCGGACGGCCGGCGTACATCACGGTGACCCGCTCGGACATGCCGGCCACCACGCCCAGGTCGTGGGTGATCATGATGATCGCGGCGCCGGTCTCCTGCTGCGCCTTCTTCAGCACCTCCAGCACCTGAGCCTGGATGGTGACGTCGAGCGCGGTCGTCGGCTCGTCGGCGATGATCACGTCCGGGTCGTTGGCGATCGCCATCGCGATCATGGCGCGCTGCCGCATGCCGCCGGAGAACTCGAACGGGAAGGACTTCACCCGCTGCTTCGGGTTCGGGATGCCCACCAGGTTCAGCAGGTCGATCGCCCGCTCCGTCGCCGCGGCACGGGTGACGTCGTAGTGGGTCTGGATCGCCTCGCCGATCTGGTCGCCGATCGTGTACACCGGGGTGAGCGCCGAGAGCGGATCCTGGAAGACCATGGCCAGGTCGCGGCCGCGCAGCTTCGACATGGCCTCGTCGGTGGTGCCGAGCAGTTCGGTGTCGTGCAGCTTGATCGAACCGGAGATCCGGGTGGTGGGCGGGTGCAGGCCCATGATCGCCAGCGAGGTCACCGACTTGCCCGAGCCGGATTCGCCCACGATCGCCATGGTCTCGCCGGCCATCAGGTCGAAGCTCAGGCCGCGGACGGCGCGCACCGGCCCGGCCTCGCTGGGGAAGGTCACCTCCAGGTCGCGGACCTGGAGAACCCGGTCGCCGGCCTTCGTCCGGCGTTCCTTCAGCGGCTGCGTCATGCCCGGCCTCCCGACATCGAGCTCGGATCGAGGGCGTCCCGCAGGCCGTCGCCGACCGCGTTCACGCACAGCACCAGGAACACCAGGATGGTCGCCGGCCCGAGGAAGATCCACGGGTAGCTGGTGGCCATCCGGGCGCCCTCGCCGATCAGCGTGCCCAGCGAGGTGTCCGGCGGCTGTACGCCGAAGCCGAAGTAGGAAAGGCCGGTCTCGGAGAGGATCGCGTAGCCGACGCCGAGGGTGGCGTCGATGATCAGCAGCGAGGAGGCGTTGGGCAGGATGTGCCGGACGATGATCCGGAACGCGCCCAGCCCCATGAACCTCGCCGCCAGCACATACTCGCGTTCCCGGATGGAGAGGGTGAGCGACCGGACCACCCGGGCCGACAGCGGCCAAGCGAAGACCGCCAGCAACACGGCCAGGATCATCCACGCGGCGTCCCCCTGGGGGGCTCCCTTGGAGGCGATGGCGATCAGGAAGAAACTGGGGACGACGAGCAGCAGGTCGATGATCCACAGCATCGCCTTCTCGTACCAGCCGCCCAGATAGGCCGCCGAGGCGCCCACCAAGGCCGCCAGCGTGGTCGACGCCAGCGCCACCAGGAAACCGATCAGCAGCGACTTGCCGAGGCCGCGCATGGTGAGTGCGAGCACGTCCCGTCCGGCTTGGGTGGTGCCCAGCGGGTGCCACTGGCTGGGCGGGCTCAGGAAGCTCTCCACGTCGATGTCGTCGAACTTCCAGAACATGAGGTAGGGCCCGGCGACCGCTAGGAAGACCAGGAAGACGATCCCCAGCCCTCCGACCACGGCGACGCGGTTGCGCAGGAACCGCCGCCACACCAGCTGCCGCCGGCTGAGCCGGCGCTCGGGCTGCGGCTTGGGCGCCGCCTCGGCGGCTTCCAGAGCCGCTAGTTCGATGTCTGCCATGCTGCTGCCCCCTAACCCAGCCGGACCCGCGGGTCGAGAATTGCGACCATGATGTCGGAGAGGACGGCGCCCGCCAGGACGCACACCCCCGCGAAGGCGGTGACGGCCACGACGCCGTGCACGTCCCGGTTGGTGATGGTGTCCACGCCGTACTGGCCCAGGCCCGGGAAGCTGAAGATGCGTTCGGTGAAGGTGGCGCCGACGAACATGGTCGCCACGCTGAACGCGAAGTAGGTGCCGGTGGGGATGAGCGCGGTGCGCAGCGCGTGCTTCATCACGGCCTTGCCCTGGGGCAGGCCCTTGGCGCGGGCCGTCCGGACGTAGTCGGCGCCCAGCGAGTCGAGCATCAAGTTGCGCTGGATGCGGCTCATCGAGGCGGCGCCCAGGATGATGAGCACCAGCGTCGGCAACAACAGATGCTGTAATCGGTCGACAAGTTCGGCGAAGGGATAGTCGCCGATGTCACCGGTCTCGCCGATGAACTCGAAGAACCGGGTTCCGGTCGCGTTGTTGAACCAGATCGCCAGCATCTGCATGACGTGGCCGACCACGAAGGCCGGGGTCGAGATGATCACCAGCGACAGGAAGGTGGCGGTCCGGTCGGAGATCTTGTACTGCCGGGTCGCCGTCCAGGCGCCGATGGCGACGCCCACCACGATGCCGACGATGGTGCCGACCAGCAGCAGCCGCAGGCTCACCCACATCTTGATGCTGATCTGCTCGGCGACGTTCGCGCCCAGCGGCGAGTAGCCCCAGTCGCCGCGGAAGACTCCGGTGAGCCAGGTCCAGTACCGCTCGATCAGGGGTGTCTTCTCGCTGAGGTTGTACTGCAGCAGGATGTTGTCGATGACCTCGGGGTCGACCGGGGGCTGCCGGATCTCGAAAAGCGCCCGCGGGTTCAGCGTTGTCGCAGCGAGCACATAGGTCAGCGACACCGCCACGAACAACAGCACGGCGTAGTTCACCAGTCGCCGTCCGACGTAATGAAGCATGGGGGGAACCTAGCGCAGGACACGCGACACCCCAACAGAAACGCGCAATTCATCGTGAGCAGTTATGCGCTTCACGCCTGCGAGCGGGTCGGTTTCAGCGGCGCCGGACCGCTGCCGTGCCCAGCACCAGATCGTCCAGGCCGCGTCGTTCGGCGCCGATCACCACGGCCGGCAGGACGACGCAGACCATGGCGGTCCGGGCGATCGCCCGCCACCAGCCCAGCGGCTCTCCGTCCAGTCGGACGATGCTCACCCGGGCCAGGATCTGACCGAAGCTGCCGCCCACCAGGGCGGTGAGGATCGCCTTCTGAACGAAGAAGACCGCCAGCACCATCCAGGCCCGCCAGCCGCCGTCGCGCAGCACCCCGACCCCGAAGGCGAACACCGCCACGACCATCGAGGCGGCCCAGTCGACCAGCAGCGCGGCGATCCGCGCCCGCCAGGTCGCCAGCGAACCGGGTCCGCTCTCGGGCAGCCCGATGCTCTGCCCCGGGTACTCGACCTGTTCGCTCATGATGCCCGAGCCTACTGGGGCAGCGTCGCTGTTACATCGCTGAAACATGGCCGCAACTGTTGAGACATGCCGGCTGCTATACCGTGGCTGAGTCCGTTACCCATGACTGTGGAGGCACGATGTTCTCAAGCGCCGACGAGCTGTTGGCCTATGTCAAGAACGAGGGGGTCGAGTTCGTCGACATCCGGTTCTGTGATCTGCCCGGTGTGATGCAGCACCTGACTGTTCCGGCTTACGCGTTCGGCGAGGAGGTGTTCGAGACCGGGATGGCCTTCGACGGCTCATCCATCCGCGGCTTCCAGAAGATCCACGAATCCGACATGACCCTGCTGCCGGATCCGACCACGGCGTTCATCGACCCGTTCCGGGTCAACAAGACCCTGGCGCTGAACTTCTTCGTGCACGACCCGATCACCCACGAGGCGTACAGCCGCGACCCGCGCAACATCGCCCGCAAGGCCGAGGCCTACCTGGCTTCGACCGGCATCGGCGACACCGCCTTCTTCGCCCCTGAGGCCGAGTTCTACATCTTCGACTCCGCCCGGTTCGACACCAACCAGCACTCGTCCTACTACTACATCGACTCCGAGGCCGGCGCCTGGAACTCCGGCGCCGAGGCCGACAGCGACGGCCGCCTGAACCGCGGCTACAAGGTGAAGTACAAGGGCGGCTACTTCCCCGTCCCGCCGGTCGACCACTTCGCCGACCTGCGCGACGAGATGGTGAACCAGCTGACCGCCGTCGGCCTCGAGGTCGAGCGCGCGCACCACGAGGTGGGCACCGCCGGCCAGGCCGAGATCAACTACCGGTTCAACACCATGCTGGCCGCGGCCGACGACGTGATGAAGTACAAGTACATCATCAAGAACACCGCCTGGGCGGCGGGCAAGACCGTCACCTTCATGCCGAAGCCGATCTTCGGCGACAACGGCTCGGGCATGCACGTCCACCAGTCGCTGTGGGCCAACGGGGTGCCGCTGTTCTACGACGAGGCCGGCTACGGCAATCTGTCGGACACCGCCCGCTGGTACATCGGCGGCCTGCTGCACCACGCCCCCTCGCTGCTGGCCTTCACCAACCCGACGGTGAACTCCTACCACCGCCTGGTGCCGGGCTTCGAGGCGCCGGTGAACCTGGTGTACTCGGCCCGCAACCGCTCGGCCTGCATCCGGATTCCGGTGACCGGCTCGAACCCGAAGGCCAAGCGCATCGAGTTCCGCTGCCCCGACCCCTCCTCGAACCCGTACCTGGCGTTCGCGGCCTGCCTGCTGGCCGGCCTGGACGGCATCCAGAACCGGATCGAGCCGCACGCCCCGGTCGACAAGGACCTCTACGAGCTGCCCCCGGAGGAGCACGCTCAGGTGCCGACCGTCCCGGCGAACCTGGACGGCGTGCTGGAGGCCCTCGAGGCCGACCACGAGTACCTGCTGGCCGGGGACGTGTTCACCCCGGACCTGATCGAGACCTGGATCGAGATGAAGCGCGCCGACATCGACGCCATCCGTCTCCGTCCGCACCCGCACGAGTTCGAGATGTATTTCGACATGTGATCAGTCCCTGATCACCTGTCTCATGGACATTGGCGCGGCGTCCGGGGCAACCCGGGCGTCGCTCGTCTATTTCGACATGTGACTCAGTGCTTGATTCGCAAGGAGCGCCCCGGCTCAGCCGGGGCGCTCCTTGCGTTTCCGGGGCAATAGGGTGGTGGGCGTGAATCAACCGGCTCCTGTCCAGCTCGTTGCGGTGCTGGGGCGCGGGGTGGCGCCACCGGGTGCTCCGCTGGTCAGCGGGGACGACTTGGGGCTGACCCGCGGGGACGGGTGCTTCGACGCCATGCGCGTCACCAACGACTCCGGCGGGCTGCGGGTGCACCACCGGGAACCCCACGTCGCCAGGCTGGGACGCTCGGCCGCCGCCCTGCAGATCGCGGACGCTCCCACCGCCGCGGAGTGGAACGACCTCATCGACGAAGCCCTCGCGCAGTGGCGGCAGCCCGGGGAGGCGATCCTCAAGCTGGTGCTCACCCGGGGCGAGGAGTCCGTCCGGTCGGCTCCGTTCGGCTATCTGACGATCACGACGGCCCCCGACTACAGCCGGGCCCGGCGCGGGGTGACTGCGGTCAGCCTCGACCGCGGCCATCGCAGCGACGCGTTCCTCGACGCGCCGTGGCTGCTGGGCGGGGTGAAGACGCTCTCCTACGCAGTGAACGTGGCGGCGCGGCGAGAGGCGCTGGCCCGCGGGGTGGACGACCCGATCTGGAGCTCCAGCGACGGCTACCTGCTGGAGGGCCCCACCTCGGGGCTGATCTTCGCCGCCGACGACCGGCTCTGGACGACGCCGACGGCGGGCACCGGCATTCTGGCGTCCGTCACGGTCGCCGCGATCCTCGCTGAGGCAGCGCGTCAGGGAGTCGGCGCCGGCGAGGCGCTCATCACCCCCGCGCAGGCGTGGGAGTGCGACGGTTTGTGGCTGGTGTCGGCGATCCGCGGGGTGCTGCCGGTGGTCGAACTGGACGGCCGCCCCGTCCGCCACGACCCGGCGGTGACCAGCGTGCTGGCGGTGGCCGGGGGCTTCCCGCCGCTGTCGGGAGATGGCTAAGCCCGCCTACCCGAACTCCCAGATCGGGCTGGCGGGCCAGCTTTGCCAGCAGCCGGCTGCAACCCCCCTAATGGCAGCCGCCGTGTCCAGCCTCCCGAGAAGCAAACCCCTCGGGCAATGCAAGTTTGGCCCTAGAAACCTCCGCCCGCGAGCCGTAACACTACGGATGACAGGCCCAGGCCCCACTCTCATGTCACGTGTCGAAACGACAACCTCTCAATGTGGACCGCCCCCACGCAGGGTGAACGGCCGGGGTCGTTCCGGAGAGCTCCGCGGATGCTGGGTCGCGCCCGTCCGATCGCCGTAGGCTGTTGGCTCACCAGCGATGAGCAGAGAGGTCGGACGATGACGCAGGAACTTCGAATCGGGATACTCGGCGCGGCACGGATCGCGGAGAAGGCCCTGATCACGCCGGCCCGCGCCAACGGCGCCCAGGTAATGGCGGTGGCGGCGCGGGAGCTGACCCGAGCCCAGGAGTATGCGGCCCGGCACGGCATCCCGAAGGCCTACGGCAGCTACGAGGAGCTGCTGGCCGATCCCGAGATCGACCTGGTGTACAACCCCAGCCCGAACAGCGACCACGTCCGCTGGACGCTGGCCGCGCTGCGCGCCGGCAAGCACGTGCTGTCGGAGAAGCCGTTCGCAGCCAACGCCGCCCAGGCCAGGCTGGTCGCCGCCGAGACCGGGGACCGGCAGGTGCTGGAAGGCTTCCACCACCGCTACCACCCGGCCTATCAGCGGCTGCTGGAGTTGGTGCGCACCGGGGCGCTCGGGGAGGTCACCGGGCTGCACGTCAACATGAAGTTCGACTGCTCCGACCTGGACGACATCCGCTGGTCCTGGCCGCTGGCCGGCGGCTCGCTGATGGACCTGGGCTGCTACCACCTGCACGCCGCCAAGGACGTCGCGGCGGCGCTCGGCGGGAAGCTCGCCCTCGAGGCTTGCGCCACCACGTCCAATCCGGGCGCCGATCCGCGGGTGGACGCCACCGCCCGGGTGACCGGCAAGCTGCCCGGCGGCGGCGAGTTCGTCCTGGAATCCAGCCTGGAGGGGCCGGACGACCGTTCCATCCTGGTGACCGGAACCCGCGGCAGCGTCCGGCAGCCGGAGTTCATCAACGTCGCCGGCGACGACCGGCTGATCGTCACCCTGGACGGCGTGGAGACCGTCGAGCATCACGGCACGATCTCGACCTACACCCACCAGTTCGCCGCCGTGAACGCGGCGGTGCAGCGCGGCGTGGAGTTCCCGACCGGCCTCGACAACGCCCTCGAGATCATGGATCTCGTCGACGAATGCTACCGGTTGGCCGGCCTCCCGCTGCGGGAGTCGGAACCCTACCCTGGCTGAAGATCGGCGTAGTGCCGGTTTGAGATCCCCGCCTTCGCGGGGATGACAGAAAGGGCGGGCACGCCCGCGATCAAATGACGCCCTGGGCGATCATGGCGTCGGCGACCTTCACGAAGGCGGCGCAGTTGGCTCCGACCACGTAGTTGCCGGGCTGGCCGTAGCGCTCGGCGGCGGTGTAGGCGGAGTCGTGCATGGTGCGCATGATGTGGTGCAGCTTGGCCTCGGAATCCTCGAAGGACCAGCGCTGCCTCGCGGCGTTCTGGCTCATCTCCAGGGCGGAGGTGGCCACGCCGCCAGCGTTGGCCGCCTTGCCGGGGGCAAACAGCACGCCGGCCTCCTGGAAGATGTCGACCGCCTCGGGCAGGCAGGGCATGTTGGCGCCCTCGGCCACCACGATGGCGCCGTTCTTCACCAGGTTCGCGGCGTCCTCGGCGTCCACCTCGTTCTGGGTGGCGCAGGGCAGCGCGATCTCGCCCGGCACCTCCCACACCCGCCGGCCGGGCACGTAGGTGGCGTTCGGACGCCGGTCGGCGTAGGCCGAGATCCGCAGCCGCTCGACCTCCTTGACCTGCTTCAGCAGCTCGACGTCGATGCCGTCGGAATCGACCACGTAGCCCGAGGAGTCGGACGCGGTGACCGGCAGGGCGCCCAGCTGCAGGGCCTTCTCGATGGCGTAGATCGCCACGTTGCCCGAGCCGGAGACCAGCACCCGGCGGCCCTCGACGGATTCGCCGCGGACGCCCAGCATCTCCTGGACGAAGAAGACGGTGCCGTAGCCGGTGGCCTCGGTGCGCACCTCGGCGCCGCCCCAGCCGGTGCCCTTGCCGGTGAACATGCCCGACTCGTGGCGGTTGGTGATCTTGCGGTACTGCCCGAACAGGAAGCCGATCTCGCGGCCGCCGACGCCGATGTCACCGGCGGGGACGTCGGTGTGCTCGCCGAGGTGCCGATAGAGCTCGTTCATGAAGGACTGGCAGAAGCGCATGATCTCGCCGTCGCTCTTGCCGTGCGGGTCGAAGTCGGAGCCGCCCTTGCCGCCGCCGATGCCCTGGCCGGTCAGCGCGTTCTTGAAGATCTGCTCGAAGCCGAGGAACTTGATGATGGAGCTGTTCACCGACGGGTGGAACCGCAGGCCGCCCTTGTACGGCCCCAGCACGGACGAGAACTGCACGCGGTAGGCCCGCTGCACCTGCACCTCGCCGGCGTCGTCCACCCACGGCACCCGGAAGATGATCTGCCGCTCCGGCTCGACCAGCCGCTGCAGGATGCCGTCCTTGAGATAGTCCGGATCCTCGGTGACGACCGGAACCACCGATGCGAGCACCTCGTGGACGGCCTGATGGAACTCGTGGTCCCCCGGGTTGCGACGCAGCACGTCAATGTAGGCGGGACGAACCACCTCGGGCAACGTCTCGGGGGCAAGCGCGTTCGACATCGATGAACCTTCCAGGGAGACCTTCTCGGCCCGGCGTCGCTGCGGGCCGTCTAGGAGTCTTGCACAGCGGAGCCGCGCCCCGCCGCCGTTCGGCCAATTCCGGACGGGCGCCCGCCGTCCACAGCCCGGACGAAATCGTCTCAGTTCGTGTTCGGCGGACGGGCACGCCAAGATGGAGGCGCCACCGTTCGCGCCGTCAGCGCCGGTGCACCCGAAACGGAGAGCCATGAGCGTCCTCGCGCGCGACCGCGCCACCCAGGCCCGCAACGGCGACCTGGTGGTGTTCGCCGTCAACGGCTTCGCGCTGGCCTCCTGGATGTCGCGGATCCCGGACGTCCGCGAGCTGCTGCAGCTCACCCCGACCATGCTCAGCCTGTTGCTGCTGTCGCTGTCGGTCGGCTCGATCATCGGCCTGCCCATCGCCGGCCGGATCGCGCACCACCTGGGCGCGGCCACGACCGTGCGACTCGGGATGGCGTCCATGCTGCTGGGCAGCGTGCTGGCGGCCGTCGCCACGCAGGCGCAGGCTCCGTTCTACCTGGTGGCGCCCGGGGTGTTCCTGCTCGGCTTCGGCACCGGCGTCTGGGACATCGCCCAGAACCTGGAAGGGACGATCATCGAGCGGGCCGTCGGCCGCGCGATCATGCCGTGGTTCCACGCCGCCTTCAGCGGCGGCACCGTGGCCGCGGCGCTGATCGGCGCCGGGATGACGGCGCTGCGGGTGCCGCTGGTGGTGCACCTCGGGACGGTCGCCGCACTGGTCGGGCTCGCCGCGCTGTGGGGCACCGCGCAGTTCCTGCCCGCCTTCGACGACGCGGAGCCGGAGCCGCAGGGCCACGCCGCCGCCGGCCGCTCCGCGTGGACCGAGCCCCGCACCCTGCTGATCGGCGTGATGGTCCTGGCCGCCGGCTTCGCCGAGGGCACCGCCAACGACTGGCTGGCGGTCGCCTTCGTCGACGGCCACCACCTCGACAACGCGATGGGCGTGGTCGCGCTGGCCGTCTTCCTGTCCTTCATGACGGCCGGACGGCTGCTGGGGGCGAGCATGCTCGACCGCTACGGCCGGGTGGTCGTGCTGCGGACGCTGTTCATCGCATCCATCGTCGGCTGCCTGCTGGTGGTCTTCGGCAGCCCGGTGCCGGCCTTCGTCGGCGCGGCGATCTGGGGGGTGGGCGCCAGCCTGGGCTTCCCGGTGGGCATGTCCGCAGCCGCCGACGAGCCGGCCCGCGCCCCGATGCGGATCAGCGTGGTGTCGACCATCGGCTACGGAGCCTTCCTCGCCGGCCCGCCGCTGCTGGGCCTGCTCGGGGAGAGCTTCGGAATCCTGCGTTCGCTGCTGGTGGTGGGCGCCATGGCGGCAGCCGCCATCCTGGTCGTCCCCGCCGCCAAGCCGCCGGTCGGCTCGACGCCGGTCGGGCACTAGTCCCGGCTAGTACGCGATGAGGGCCGTGCGGCTGGGCGGTTCGAGGCCGGCGCGGACGTAGGCGGCGGCCACCGCGTCGCGACGGCGGTCGATCTCGCGGCCGAAGTCGCGGGCCAGCTCGGGTGAGCGGTGCACCTGCTGCTCGAGCAGCTCGGTCGGGACGACCAGCACGGTCAGATCGCGTTCGGCGGTCACGTTGGCGCCGATGGCCTGCCGGGTCAGGCAGGTGAGGCCGATCACGTCGCCGGCGTCCAGCTCGACCACCGACGGCCAGGTGCCGTCCGGCAGCAACACCGCCATCCTCGCCAGCCCGTCGACCACCACGCGCGCGGCGTCCGGCACCTCCCCGGCTCGCTGGACGGTCTCCCCCGCCTGGTACTTCTCGACGCGCAGCCGCCAGCCCAGCGCGTCCGCCTGCCGCTGGGTGTCGAGGTGCAGCGCCCCCGCGACCTGGGCGAGCATGCCGGGGATCTCTTCGGGCGGGACGAAGTCGATCGAGAGGTCCCGGTCGAGGTGCAGCCCGGCCCGCCGGGCCGCGTACCAGAGCCGGCTGCGGAACAGGCCCGCCGTCCCCCACTCCTTGCCCGGGTTGGCCAACGGGATGCTGACGTCGTAGCGCGCCTTGGGCAGCGGGACGGCGCTCGCCTCCTCGCCCGGCGCCAAGAAGGGCAGGTCGGCCGCGACCCGTCGGATCAGGGCGATCACCTGGTCGGGCGGGTCGTCGGTGGCGAACCGGACCTCGAAGCCCGCACAGTAGGGCGACTCGGCGCGGCTGAGGTTCACGAAGGACTGGCCGGCCAGTTCGGAGTTGGGGATCACCCGGATGCCGTTGAGGGTGTCGAGGTGGACGGCCCGCCAGTTGATCTCGACGACCCGCCCCTTGCCCTCCCCGGTGCGGATCCAGTCGCCGACGGCGAACGGCTGCTCGAACAGCAGCAGCAACCCGGAGATGACCCCGCCGACCGCGTTCTGCAGAGCCAGGCCGACGACGATCGAGCCGACGCCGAGGGCTGTGAACAGGCCAGAGACGTCGGTCTCCCAGACCAGCCCCAGCAACAGGGTGCCCGAGATGACGATGATGAGCAGCCTGGCCAGGTCGACGAGGATGGTCGGGATGCGCTCGCGCTTGGTGCCCGACTTCGCCATCGTGAAAACGACGAAGTTCAGCGCGTTCATCAGCACCAGGATGACCAGGAAGGCGAAGAGGGTCGCGGCGAGCTTCGGACCGGCCTGCCGGGCGTCCCACTCGCCGGTCTGGGTCAGCAGCAGCCACAGCGCGCCGACCGGGGCCACGTAATCGCGCAGCAGGTTGACGACCCGCGCGGCCCGGCTGCCGACGCGGACCAGGTGGCTGTGCCACTCGGTGAGCAGCACCAGCGTGATCGGCAGCCCGAAGATCACCAGGACGGAGGGCCAGAACCACGGCTGCTCCAGCAGGCCGCTCACGATGCCGCCGCTTCCTTGCGGCGGATTCGCCAGACGCGCTGGTCGCCGCTGGCGGTCTCCACGCGGCCGGCCTCTTCGAGGTCGTAGGCGCCGGCGGGCAGCCGCTGGACGACGCGGTCGGTGGCGAACACGCCGGGGCCGACGGCGTCGCCCTGCACGCGGAAGGCGAGGCTCACGGCGTCTCCCCACAGGTCGTAGGCGACGTGCGAGCGTCCGATCAGGCCGCTGGAGACGGTGCCGGTGTCCAGGCCGACCCGCAGCGCGAGCGGCTTGCGGTGCAGGACGCCGAACCGCGCGAGGACGGCCTGCGCCTCCAGCGCGAAGTCGACGGTGCGGCGGGCGTTGTCGACGCGGGGGACGACGACGCCGCAGCCGGCGAGGTAGCCGCTGCGCGTGGTGCGGACGTGCTCCAGGCCCATCCGCTCGGCGAGCTCGTCCAGGGCGGTCTGGATCTCGTTGAAGGCGGCGAGCGCCTCCGGCGAGGTGAGCTCGGCGGCGACGTCCTCGAAGCCGACCACGTCGGCGTACAGCACGGTGACCTCGTTGTGGTCCTGGACGACGTCCACCAGGCCCTGCCGGTAGTCGTCGGCGACCCGGTCCGGCATCACCGAGCGCAGCAGCCGCTGATTCTCCTCGCGCTGGGCGTCCAGCAAATCCGCCTTGACCTGCAGGCTACGGCTCATCTCGTTGAACCCGGCCGCCAGATCCGCCAGCTCGTCGCTGACCCCGACGTCCACCACGACCCCGGTCTCCCCCGCCGCGATCCGGTGGGCGGCCTCGCGCAGCCGGCGCAGCGGCCGCACCACCAGCCGCGCGATGATCAGCGAAGCCACCGACACGACCAGCACGATGATCGCCGACGAGACCAGGATGCCGGAGGTGAACCGGGTCACCGGCGCGAAGGCCTCCGCTTGACCGACCTCGGCGACGATCACCCAGCGCAGGCCCTCGATGGTCACCGGCGCGTAGGCGGCGATGGTGTCCTTGCCGAGGAAGCCCGCGCCGATGACCGTGCCGCGATGCCCCGCGAGAGCCTGTTCGACGGCCTCGGTCTCCACCTTCTGCAACAGCAGGGTCGAGCCGGTCCGGACCATGCGGTCGACGTCCTCGGCGGGGACGCCGAACCGGGCCGCGTCGGCGGCGAACCGCTGCGGATCCTCCAGCAGGCCGCGCGCCGGGGAGCGCATCAGCCGGTCCGAGCCCACCAGGTAGGTCTCGCCGGTGGCGCCCAGGCCGCTCTCCGCCCAGTTGGAGCCGCCGGTCATCACCTCTTCGATCCGGTCGATCGGCAGCTCGATCGCCAGGGCGCCGACCGGCTTGCCGCCGTCGCTGACCAGGGTGACCGCCCAGCCGGCCGGCACGCCGAGGGAGGGCGGGTAGTCGGCGAAGTCGCTGAACGTGACCGTGCCCGAGATCCCCTTCCGCATCGCCTCCCGGACGGTCTCGCCGAGGTTGGTGAGCCGCAGCGGGCCCTCGAAGAGGTCGGCGCCGAAGTCGGCGCCCTTGAAGGCGCTGTAGACGACCCGTCCGGACGGGTGGACGAGCAGGACGTCCTCATAGCCGAGGTGGTCGACCATGGCCCGGAAGTAGGGATGGATCTGGGCGTGGACCGCGCTCCAGGCGCTGCCGTCGCCGGCGTCGTCCACGGCGATCGCCTCGTCGAAGCCGCCCGGGCCGATCGTGTAGCGGGCCTGCAGGGTCACCGCCGCGGTGCCGGACGGCGCGAACGCCGCGGCGTCCACCTCGCCCGAGCCCTCCCCCATCGCCTGGATCAGGCGGGGGCCCCACACGTCGCGGTACCAGGCTTCGACCGCCTTCGCCTCGGTGAGGTCGAGTCGGGCGGCGTCGAGCTCGGCGAACCCGGCCGAGAACCCGGTCACCGCGTCGATCACGCCAGAGCCCTGGGCGGCGACCACGAGCTGGTTCTCGATGGTGTTGTACAGCCGCTCGGTCTCCCTTGCCCGGGAGTCGCGCACCTCGACCACGCGCTCCTGAGCGGCGTGGCTGAGCGACTCGGTGCCGTTGCGGTAGCCCAGCACGCCGGTGACGACGGTGACGGCGACGCTGACCAGCAGCAGGATCAGCAGCAGTTGGGTCTGGATGCTGGCGAGTCGTCGTGCCCGCGGTGAGCGCACAGCGCTGATCGGCTCGGCCACCCCACCCCCTTCTCAAGACGGGCAAAGCGTAGCGACGCCGACCCTCGCTGGGGAGTACTGAATTCTGCGCCCGGGTCGAGGGCTGTCAGGCAAACAGCGCCTGGCCGACGTACTCGCCCTCGCGGATGCCGCGGGGCACCAGGAAGACGGTGGACGAGGTGGTCTTCAGGTACTCGGCGAAGAGGTCGTCGCGGGCCATGTTCTGGTGCACCTTGGCGAACCGGTCGGGCGACTTCACGAAGGCGATGAAGAACAGCCCGGCGTCCAGCCTGCCGGTGTCGTCGTTGCCGTCCACGAAGTTGTAGCCGCGCCGCAGCATGGCGATGCCCTCGTTGTTGTCGGGGTGGGTGCGGAAGACGTGCGAGCGGTCGTCGATCACGGGCCGGCCGGCCTCGTCGGTGGCGGTGAAGTCGGGGGCGGTGAACTCGTCCCCGCCCGAGAGCGGGGCGCCGGTGCGCTTCTCGCGTCCGAGCACCCGGTCCTGCTCCTGCAGCTGGACGCCGTCCCAGACCTCGATGGTCATCGAGATGCGGCGGGCGACCAGGTAGGAGCCGCCCTGCATCCAGGCCGGGCCGTCCGAGATCCAGACGTGTTCGGCGAGCCGCTCGGGCTGCTCGGCCTTGAGGTTGTTGGTGCCGTCCTTCTGGCCGAACAGGTTGCGCGGGGTGGCCTGGCTGGTGGACGTGGACGAGGTGCGCCCGAAGCCCAGCTGCGACCAGCGCAGCCGGCTGCGTCCGAACCCGATCCGGGTGAGGTTGCGGATGGCGTGCACCGCCACCTGCGGGTCGTTGGCGCAGGCCTGGATGCACAGGTCGCCGCCGGAGCGGGCCGGCTCGATGAAGTCGTTGAGCATCTTCGGCAGCCTGCCGAAGCCCTCCGGCGCCTGCCCGGCGAGGCCGAACCGGTCGGCGCCGTCAGCGGTGCGGAAGAGGCTCTGCCCGAAGCCGAAGGTGATCGTGAGGCCGGAGGGCCCCAGCCCCGCGGCCTCGCCGGTGTCGTCGGGCGGCAGGTAAGGGCCGCCGTCGAAGGCTCCCTTGGCGCTGACGTCGAGGCCCATCACCATCCGGCTGGCGGCGTAGGTCCAGTCCTGCAGCAGCTCGATCAGATCCTCGCGGGTCACGTCAGCCCGCAGGTCGAAGGCGGCGAAGTGCATGCGATCCTGCGCCGGGGTCGCGATGCCTGCCTGGTGCTCGCCGTGGAAGGGGTATTCCAGGGCGTCGCCCGCGGCGTCGGGCTTTGCGGTGAACGCCGCGGCGGCGAACCCGCCGGCCAGCGCGCCCGCGGCCAGCCCGGCGCCCCCGCCCAGGGCCAGCAGGCCCCGTCGGGAGAGCCCGGCCGGCGATCCCTGAGCCTGACGAAGAGTCGTCGGATCGGAGCCCTTGTCAGGCCCAGAGATCATGGGCTCGGACATGGTCAGCCGATGCCCAGGACGGCGCTGGTCAGCTTGGACAGCGGCTCACGCAGCGCGTCGATCTGATCCACCAGCTCACGCTGCTGGTCGCGGTTGACCTCGGCGTAGCTGACGTAGCCGGCCTCCAGGCTGCCGTACTGGTCGAGCAGGGCCTGCAGCTTGTCGAACTCGCCGCTGATCTGGGTGGTCAGCTCCTTGCCTTCCGGCTTGCGGTCGGCGATCGGCGCGACCAGGTCGAAGGCGATCCGGGCACCCTGCAGGTTGGCCTGGAAGTCGTACAGGTCGGTGTGCGACCACCAGTCCTCCTCGCCGGTCACCTTGCCGACCGCGATCTCCTCCAGCAGGCCCGAGGCGCCGTTGGAGACGGTCGCGATGTCGAGGCCTTGGGTGGCGATGAAGTCGGCGGCGTGGACGGTGTCGTAGAGCTTGGCGATGTCGGCCACCAGGGTGTCGGCGATCACCTTGCGTTGCTCGGCGGTGGAGGGCTCCCAGCCTTCCCAGGCGTTGGCGCCGTCCGGCTGCACGGCGTCCTTGGCGGGCACCCACAGGTCCTTCTCCATGCGGTGGAAGCCCAGCCACTCGGTGAAGGTCGGGTCGTCCCCCTTCAGCTGGTCGGCCTCGGCGAGGTAGTCGATCTCGCGGTAGTCGATCCGCGGGTCGAGCACGCCCAGCGCCTCGGCGATCGGCTCGATCCGCTCGTAGTGGACGCGGGTGGTGGCGAAGAGGCCGCGGGCGGTCTCGTCGTCGCCGTCGGCGTAGGCCTTGGCCAGTTCATCCACCTTGGGCTGCAGCTCGGCGACCTCGTTCTTGACGAAGTTGACGTAGTCGGCGACGGCTTGGGTGAACAGCTCCTGATCCTCGCCGGAGAGCTCGATCGGGTCGCCGGTGACGGTGAACGCGGCCTCGCCGACGTTCGCGCCGCGCATGCCCGGCTTGCAGGCGGTGAAGTAGCTGCCCGGCTGCAGGGCGACCGAGAGCTCGGCGGAGGCGCCGGGGGCGATGTTCTCCTTCTCGGCGACGATCCGCAGGCCGTCGGCGCCCAGCAGGTAGAACTCGGTGATCTTGCCGCCGGAGTTGGAGATCTGGAAGGTGGCGTTGCCGCTGGCCGCGGTGTTGGCCGACAGGGTGCACTCGGAGTCGGTGGAGGTGACGGTCAGCACGCCGGCGGCCGGCGGCGCGGTCTCACTGGCCGAGCCGGACGGGCTGGGCGCGGGCGCCGGCGCGTTGGCGACGCAGCCGCTCAGGGCCAGCGCGGTCGCGGCCGTCAGGCCGGCGATCATAGATGCTCTCATGGGGTTCCTCTCTTGCTGATGGATCAGGTGGTGGCCGTGGCAGGCCCGGACGCGGCGGCGTCCGGCTGTGCGGCCGGGGTGGTGGAAGCGGCGGGCTCGGCGGCCGCCTTCGCCTTGGCGGCGGCAGCGGCCTTGCGCTGCGCCTGGCTGCGGCGGACGCCGAGCAGGAAGCGGGGCAGCACGGCGCCGAGGTAGATGGCCCAGGCGCTGACCTGCAGCCAGGACATCAACGGGGTGAACCCGACGATGCCCTTCAGCAGGGCGCCGGCGAAGCCGCTGGGGTCGATGCTGCCGGTCACGTCGAAGGCCCACCCGAACGGGAAGGAGGCCATCCAGAACGGCCCGTCGGTCGGCCCGACCAGGACGTCCCCGGTGCGCATGTCGGTGGGGGTGATCGGATGCCCGGAGAACGGCCCGGGCAGCACGCCGGCCTCCTGCAGGTCGTGGATGCCGTAGGCCAGGATGCCGGCGGCGACCACCACCAGGAAGGCGCCCATCCAGGCGAAGAAGACCCCCAGGTTGACCCGCACCATGCCGCGGTACATCAGGTAGCCGACACCGATCGCGGTCGCGATGCCGGCCAGCGCGCCCAGCAGGGCGGCGGGCTGCAGGGCCCAGCCCCACAGCAGCAGGGTGGTCTCGATGCCTTCGCGGCCCACCGACACCAGCCCCAGCCAGAAGATCGACCAGCCGCTGCCGACCGCCAGCGCGGCGGCGGCGCCTTCCTCGAGCTCGGCCTTCATCCGGCCGCCGACCTTCAGCATCCAGAAGACCATCCAGGTGATCATGCCGACCGCCAGCAGCGACATGGCGCCGCCGATGATCTCCTGGGCCTGGAAGCTCAGTGTGTAGGCGCCGAAGGTGAACACCGCGCCCAGGCCCAGCGAGCCGGCGACCGCCAGCCCGACCCCCCACCACAGCTTCGCCAGGACGTCCGGCCGTCCCTGCTTGCGCAGGTACGCCACCAGGATGCCGACGATGAGGGCTGCTTCCAGCCCCTCGCGCAAGCCGATCAGGAAGGCGGCGAAGAACAACGGGATCTCTCTGGTTTAGGCAAGGCTTACCTAGCGCAATTTAGCAACCCGAGACTATTCATATCCGGAAAACCCCACAACCGATGACATCAGGTGAGACGAGCTGCCCTGATGAGCCCATCAAGCTCATACGCAGGCCTGTTGATCAGCCAGGTTGACAGTGGAGCGGACCCAATTAGGCTCGGTGACGTGGCAACGGTGACGGTGCAGTACGCGAAGGCCCATCTCTCCGCCCTGCTGAAGGCAATCGAGCTGGGAGAGGAGATCTTCATCCTCCGCGGTGACAACCCCGTGGCGCGGCTGACCCAGGTCACGCGAGATGACGTGCGCGACCTGGGGTTCCTCGCCTACACCGTTCCCGACCTGTTCTTCGAACCACTGCTCGACGTGGAACTAGCCGGGTGGGACGGCTCGGCGTGACCGTCGCGCAGGCCATGATCGAATCCCTCACCCTGATCACGGACGACGACGCCTTCACCGACCTCCCCGGGCTCCGCACCGTCTGGTAGCAGCTCGGGCGGCGGGTCAGGCGAGGGCAGCGGCGAAGATGCCGGCGGCGGCGGGGTCGTGGGCGGCGCAGATGGCCAGGCCGGGCAGGCGGGCGGCGAGGGCCTCGACCTGGCGGGTGGATTCGGTCAGGGCGCGCAGGCTGCCGATGCCCGGCAGGGCGTCCAGGCCGAAGGCGGGCGCGTCGAAGGTGAGGTCGCCGACCAGCAGGAGCGGGGCGGCGTCCGGGCGGCGGATCAGCATCGAGATCGAGCCCGGGGTGTGGCCGGGGGTCGGCAGCAGGACGAGCGAGCCGTCGCCGAACAGGTCGTGGGCGGCGGTGAACGGGGCGACGTCCAGGCCGGCGGCGGAGCCGAACTCGAAGGGCTGCCACGGGGTGCGGGACTCATGGATGCGCTTGCGCAGGTAGCCGTTCGCCTCGGCGCCGAGCTTGCCGACCTGATCCCACTCGGTCTGCGAGACCACCAGGCGGGCGTCAGGAAGCTCACGGATCCCGCCCATGTGGTCCTGGTGCAGATGCGAGACCACCGCGTGGGTGACGTCCGCGGCGTCGTAGCCGGCGGCGGCGAGCAGCCCGTGCAGGGTCTGGCCCTCCGCGATCTGGAACTCGGCCAGCCGGTGGTAGACGACCCCGGCCAGGCCGCCCGGGTAGTAGTCGGGCTCGGTCACCGAGCGGCGGTCCTGGCCGGTGTCGAAAAGCACCAGACCCTGCTCGTGCTCGATGACGTAGACGTTGATCGGCAGCGGCGCCGTCCACTCCTGCGAGGTGAGCAGCCACAGCGGCAGCGGCCGCCAGTTGCGATGCCCGTGCTCGGGCCGGATCTTCACCGCGCCCGTGCTCAGCATGGACAGTCGACGGATGGGGCTCGTCATGACCGAACCCTAGGCGAGCCGGCCCCCGTCCGATATCGGCGAGATTGCCACCACGGTGGTGGTAATGCTCCGCCTGGCAGGCTGCGGAGGCCCGGCGCGACAATCGACCATGGCCGGTAAGGCAGCGGTCGGCGAACGCCGAATCCCCAAGCCACAGCGCATCCCGACCGGCGGGAACACCGCCGGCAGAATGACGGCGCTCACCCTGTTCACGCCGATCCGCAAGCGGTGGGCCGGCGTGCTGCGCGCCGGGTTCACGGCGGTGCCCCACGTTCCGATCCGGGTGCACATCATCCAGTTCAACTTCATCAAGTTCGTCCGCTGGACGATCGTCGAGAAGCTGGACGGCGAGGACCTGAACTACCCCTACCTCTTCTTCGAGAGCAACTTCGACGGACCCTGGCAGCACTACATCGACGCCTTCGCCTACGTCATCCCCAAGGACATCCGATTCGTGTGGGGACGCGGCATCGACTTCCCGTACCCGCCGCCGGCGGAGCCGCTGAAAGCCTGGATCGCCGCCAACTCGATGGAGGGCGGAACCTACTACTGCGCCCACGGCGAGCTCTCCACCCGCGAGATCCAGAGCGCGGTCGCCGTCCGCGACGGCTTCGAGGAGCTGCGCCAGCAGGCGGCGTCCCTGAGCCCGGCGCAGTTCCAGGCCGCCTGGAACCAGTTCCTCACCGAGCACCAGGAACACCTGTAGGAGGCCTGATGAGCAACCGCACCGGCACGGCCTACGCGCTGACCTGCTTCCACCGCATCGTCGAGGACGCCGAGGACGAACTCGAGGAATGCCTGGCCGCCCTGCCGCGCGGCGCCGACAGCCCGCTGGCCCGGGTGGAGCGGCTGCACCTCTCCCGGCTGCACATCTTCCGCAAGCTCGTCCATCAGGGGCCGATGCAGCGCAAGCGGGACAACCTGCGGCACGCCCACCTGGTGTTCACCTCCACCTTCAACGGCGACCTGGACGACTACCTGGACGAGCTCGCCGCACTGGTCCCCGAAGCCGACGACTGGTGGGGCCTGTGCGTCGGCTACCCCGGACGGGCCGACCGCGCCGCCTTCAAGGCGTGGATCAAGGCCGGCCAGGTCGACACCACCCTGTTCCAGTCCCCCATCCCGACGGTCACGGTTGCCGACGTCCGGGCGGCGAGCGCGCTGCGGGAGCGCGTCCTCGACTTCGCGGTGGCGACCCAGGGGGCCGACGCCGAGACCCTCTACCGGCGATTCCGAGAGGAGTTCTGATGCTCGGCCGTGCCGAGAACCTGCCGCACCGCGCCACTGAGCCGCCGCAGTTCGACCTCTCCGACATCCAGGGGAACGTGTTGCGCGGCTACACGCTGCCCGCCTGCGCCTACGTGTTCGTCCGGATCCTCGACATCGCCAAGGCCTGCCGGCTGCTGGAGCGCACCCTGCCCATGGTGATGACCGCCGAGACCTGGGACTCCCCGCCGGAGCGGGCGATGAACGTGGCGGTCGGCTACTCGGCGCTGGTCAAGCTGGGGCTCGATCCGGAGATCCTCGCGTCCTTCCCACCGGTCTTCCGCGAGGGCATGAAGGCCCGCGCCGAGCACCTGGGCGACCGCGGCCCGTCGGCCCCCGAGCACTGGGACATCCCCGACTTCGACTTCATGGTGACCGTCTACGCCCGCGACCTCTCCGTCCTGGAGACCGCGCTGGCCGAGGTGATCGCTACGGATGTAGAGGGCGGCGTCGACCCGGTCTACATCCAGCTGGCGCTGGATCGTCCGACCGCCGAGGATCACTTCGGCAACTTCGACGGGGTCTCGCAGCCGGCGCTGGGCGGCAGCGGAGTGGTCGGGCGCCCCGGGGACGGCCAGCCCGACGGAAACGGCGGCTGGCGCGACGTGGCGGTGGGCGAGGTGCTGCTCGGCTATCACGACGAGGACGGCGACCTGCCGGCCGCGCCCGCCCAGCCCTTCGACCGCAACGGCACCTTCGTGGTCGTCCGCAAGCTGCACACCCATGTGGCGGCCTATCGCGAGTTCCTGGCCTCAGCGAACTACCCCGGCGGCCCGGAGCAGCTGGCCGCAAAGATCCTCGGACGCTGGCCGGACGGCACCCCGCTGGCCCTCTCCCCCGACCATCCCGACCCATCGCTGGTCCGCGACCCGGCCAAGGTCAACAACTTCAACTACGAGGGCGACCCGCTCGGCCTGGCCTGCCCGGTGGGCTCGCACATCCGGCGCGCCAATCCGCGCGACTCCAAGGGGTTCTTCGAGGGCCGGCTCACCAACCGGCACCGGATGGTGCGGCGCGGCCGCGCCTACGGGCCGCCGCTGGAGCCCGGGGCCACCGAGGACGACGGCGTCGACCGCGGCCTGATGTTCGTCTGCTTCCAGGCGGACATCTGGCGGCAGTTCGAGACCGTCCAGGCGCTGTGGATCGACGACGGCAACCCGTTCGGGCTGGGCCCGGACAAGGATCCGCTGGTCGGCGAGCACCACGGCTCCAAGGGCAAGCTGACCATCCCCGGGCATCCGCCGTTCTTCGTCAAGCCGCTCCCCCGGCTGGTCACCATGCGCGGCGGCGACTACCTCTTCCAGCCCTCGATCAGCGCCCTGCGCTACATGGCCTCGCTGCACTGACCGGGCACGAGACGAGCTGAGCGCACATGGGGAAGACCGGGCAGCCCGTCGAGATCGTCGTCCTGGGCGGCGGCTACGTCGGGCTGTGGTCCACCCGCCGGATCGCCCGCGGGCTGCGCCGCGAACTGGCCCGCGGGACTGCGCGGCTCACCCTGATCTCGGCGATGGACCACCACGCCTTCCACGGCTGGACGGCCGAGGTGATCACCGGCGACGTGCTGCCCCACCACGCCCGGGTGCCCATCGACCGGCTGGTCCCCGGCACGGTGCGCCGGATCTACGGCGAGGTGACGGGAGTCGACCTCGCCGCGCGACAGGTGACGGCGCAGACGCCGCAGGGAGAAGTGCGCGTCCCCTATCAGCAGCTGGTGGTGGCCGTCGGCAGCAAGGACGCCCGGGACCGGATCCCCGGCCTGCGCGACCACGGCTGGTCGGTGAAGGACGACGGCCACCTGCACGCCCTCAACGACCACCTCGCCGAGGTCGTCGAACTGGCCGAGGCGGCCGATCCGGCCCGGCGGGAGCAGCTGCTCACCGCCGTGGTGGCCGGCGGTGGCCTGGCCGGCACCGAGATGGCCAGCGCGATCCTGGAGCGGCTGCGGGACGAGGTGGACGCCCGTCCACGACTGACCGGGCTGCGGGAGGCAGGCCTGCCGCGGGTGGTGCTCGTCCACGCCCACGAGCAGCTGGTCGCCGACCTGCACCCGAAGGTCGCCGCCTACACCGCCGAGCGGGTGCTGGAGGCCGGCATCTCGGTGATCTACCGGCAGCGTCTGGCCGCGGTGACCGCCGACGGCGCCACCCTCGACGACGGCGCCGAACTGGCCTCGGCGACCGTCCTCTCCGCCCTCGGCCAGGACGTGACGCAGCTGCCCGGCACCGAGCTGCTCCCCCGGGACGGACGCGGCCGGCTGATCACCGACCAGTTCCTGGAGGCGGCCCCGGGGGTGTGGGCAGGCGGCGATGTGGCAGCCGTCCCGCACCCGCAGGGCGAGGGCGAGTACTGCCGCTCGGACGCGCTCTGGGCGATCGCCCACGGCAAGCACCTCGGCGCCAACGTGGCGCGGGTCGTCGCAGGCCGGCCGCCCGTCCGGTTCAGCTACGGCGGCCTGGGACGGGCGGCCAGCCTCGGCGTCGGCCACGGCGCCGGTGAGTTGCACGGCACCCCGCTGATCGGCTGGCCCAGCTGGCTGATGCGCTGGCTCATCTTCCACTGGTTCATGCCCTCCCGCCGCGTCGCCCTGCAATGCGCCGCCGCCTGGTTCCACCGCACCCCCTGGCCCGCTCGCTCCCGGCCCCGCGGTGCAGAAACTGTCACATAGTCGCTGCGCGCGACAGATACGTCGGGCAGCTGCACTATGTGGCAGAAAGTGACGGCGCAGGACCGGCTACGGGTGCCAGAGGGCGTCGTGGGCGGCTTGGCGGGTGTACTGGGCTGGGTCGAAGAAGCGGTCGTAGTACTCCAGTTCGAGGTGGGAGAACTGCAGCCACATGCCGGGGGTGTAGAAGGCGTCGACGTGGGCGGGGAAGCGTCCGTAGGTGTCCCAGATGTAGTTGCAGGTCTCTTTGACGTACTCGATCTGCCGGGGGCCGAACTTCGTCCCGGCGGCCAGGTAGGCCTTGGCGTCCTCGGGGTTGCGGTAGGCGCGGGCCCAGATCTTGTCGTTGGCGTAGCTGGAGCCGTCGGCGGCGGCGTACTTCGCCTCGACCACGCGGTCGACCGCCTCGTCCATGGAGCCGACGTAGGGCGGGGTGAGCGATTCCAGGATGCCGTCGATGCCCACCGGATTGGGCTGGGAGGCGGGCACCGGCGCGAACCGGCGATGGGCCTTCGGCTGCTGGTGGCGGAAGCCCAGGCCGTGCCAGCCCTTCGCCGGGTCCTCGGCGAAGATGTAGGGCGGGAAGACCGAGCCGTGGATCCAGCCGCCCAGCCCCATCGCCTGCCCCATCAGCATCAGGTTCTGCAGGTAGAAGAAGAGCTCGTAGTCGGTGCGCAGCGCGCCGCCGAAGCCGAGCGGGGCGACGCTGTCGGAGCTGACGAAGCCGTTGCGGATCCACTTCAGCCCGCCGATCGGCTGATACGGGATCTTCGGGGTGATCCCGATCTCCCCGGTCAGCTTCGCCGCCCATTCCAGCGGGGTCCGCGGCTTGAAGGTGCTCCAGTCGTCGATGGTCATGGGACGGACGCCGTCCGGCTCGGAGGCCAGGATCAGCAGCGCGTTGATGTACTGCCAGGTGCAGTCGACCACCGGGAAGAACACCGACGTCCCCGGGGTGTTGGAGGCTTGGGCGTTCCAGCCCAGGTAGTACGGCCACTCTCGCGGGAAGGAGAGCCGCTTGCCGGAGACCCGCACCTTCACCTCGCGGGCCATCGCCAGCCAGTCGGACTCCTTCCATTCTGACCACTTCGGGGGCAGTTCCCGGGCAAGTTCCAGCGCTCGGGCGCCGGTGGGGTGCTTGAGGACGAAGATGCCGTCGTCGTTGATCAGGAAGAAGTAGGTGGCCTGGGCGTTGTCGGCCGAACTGGCGGTGCGGGCCAGGATGTTCAGGAACGGGGTGCCCAGCTCGGGGCCGCCGCCGGCCTTGGTGAGCGGGCCGTCGTGGGTGGTGACCCCGGTAATGCCGGTCACCGTGGTGATCAGGATCGCCTCTTCCAGCGGGGTCAGCGGCGCCGGCTCGTTGTGGCTGGTGTGGCTGAGCGGACCGGCGTCCACCGAGAAGCCACGCGGGATGCGGCGGGTGCGCCGCTCGGTGAGGGCGGCCAGGAAGGGGTAGCCGAAGAGATCGGCCAGCGCGTCCCCGGCGGCCGGCGTGGGGTTAGTCATGGTGCTCCTCAGTTGTGCAGATCGAGCTGTTCGGTGATCAGCGGGTAGACGTCGCGGGCCGCGTCCTTGCCGACGAAGCAGTCCATGTGGGCGTAGCCGGGGATCACGTGCCTGGTGTAGTACTCCTCGCCGTTGCGTTCGCGCAGCAGGTCGTAGGTCTCCTCGGTGCTCTCCGGCAGGAACATCCGGTTGTGCTCGCCGTGAATGTAGGCGATCGGCAGCTTCAGCCCCGAGACGTCATCGAGGTAGTCGTGCGTGCCGTCCGCGCTGACCGCGTGATCGGCCCGCAGGATCCGGGTGATGTGCTCGAAGGTGGTGATGTTCGCGACCCCGAAGGCCTCCCGCAGGTGGTCGTGGGTGGCGTCGTTGAGCTGGTCGTGGTCGTAGACCTCGCCGTACATGAAGTTCACCCGTCGGCAGAACGGGCTCGGGCACGGCTCCTTGCCGGCCGGGTACAGCGCGAGCACCCGAGTCAGCAGGCGTTGCGCGAAGGAAGGCTCGTCGTCGGTGTCGGTGGTGAGGGTGTCGAGGCCGAGGAAGTCGAGCACCTCGGCGGCGTGCAGCTCCGAGCGCAGCTCGTTCGCCGTGGTCGCCTTCAGGTGCAGGCCGACCTGGGACGCGACCGCCGAACGCACCCCTTCCAGCCCGAGCCCGAGCGCCATCTGCATGGCCATCGAACTCATGCAGTGCGACACCAGCTGGACGGACTCCGCGCCGGTCTCGGCCTGCACCGTGCCGACCGCGGCCGGGAAGTCGTACCGGGCGACGTCGTCCCAGCTGAAGGCGCCGGCCGCGGACGGCAGCACCGGGCTCGCCCGGTAGTCGAGGATCCAGACGTCGTAGCCGTGCTCGTAGAGGTATTCGGGGTAGTTCTGGTCGGTAGTGTCGAGGGTGAACGCCACCTCCGAGGTGCCGTACCCCGGGGTGAGGATCACCGGCCCCTTGGTGCCGCCCTGGAACCGGGTGAGCCGCAGCCCGACGCCGTCCGCGGTGGTGAAGTGGTGGCGGGTCGGCTCGCCGCAGGTCAGCGGCCGGCGGACGCGTTCGGTGGTCATGGCGCCTCATTCAGTTCGGTCAGGATCAGCGGGAAGACGTCGGCGTGCGCCCGCTGGCCGATGAAGACGTCGCCGTGGCTGTAGCCGGGGATCAGGTGCAGGCTGTCGCGCCGTCGGCGGTGCTGATTCAGCCAGTCATAGGTGGCCCGCTGGCCGGCGGGCAGGAAGGTGCGGTTCTGTTCGCCGGCGAGCAGGACGAAGCGGGCCTGCGTTCGCGGCGCGGCTTCGGCGAAGCGGGAGGGCAGGTCGCTGCCGCGGGTCACCGACACCAGCTGCCCGGCCTGGGCGGAGACGGACAGCTGGTGGTAGGCGCTCATCGGGATCTTCCCGAACTCGTGCCGCAGCCAGTCGTGGGTGGCGTCGTCCAGGTTCTGGTGCAGCCACAGCGCGTGCGGCCCGGAGCCGATCGCGAAGCTAGCCATGTTGCAGGTGGGGTTCTTGCACTCGGTGTGCCACAGCCGCACCGCCGAGCGGGTGACGAAGGGGACGAGCTTCTCCGGGCCGTCCCCCCAGGCGGCGTCGATGTAAGGCTCGAACTGCTGCAGCACCGGACGCAGCGTCCGCAGCTTCAGCTGGGAGAACCGCGGCAGCACCACGTGCAGCGAGAGTCCGTTGGCGACCACGGTGCCGACCTCGGGCAGCAGCCCGGCGACCGCCGCCATCGAGGCGGCCGCGGCGCCCGCGCAGTGCGCCACGACGCGGACCGACGCCGCGCCGGTCTGCCGGGTGACCTCGGCGACCGCGGCGGGCAGGTCGTGGCGGGCGACGTCGTCCAGGGTCCAGGGCAGCGGGTCGAGGTCGATGGAGCCGCGCCAGTTGAGCAGCCAGACGTCCCAGCCGTCGTCCAGCAGCACGTCCACCAGCGAGCGGACGGCGGGCGGGCGGAACAGCTCCGCGCGCATCCCCACGCCGTGCACCAGCAGCACCGGGCCCTTCGCCGGCTCGGCGTCGCCGCGCACCCGGATCAGGATGATCGGCACCCCGTCCCCCGCCTGCAGGAAGGTGACCTCGTCGCGCTGGGTCGCCCGGGTCGTCATGAGTCGCTTCGGTCGGGTTGCGGGGTGGGCTTGAGGTAGAGGTCGCGCAGCGACTTGACGAAGAAGGAGCCGAACCCGGCGACCGCCTTCACGGGGCCTTTGCCGGCGCCGCGGAAGGTGGTGAGCTGCTTGGCGAAGTCCTGCGGCAGGATGCGCAGCACGCCTGCGCCCACGGTGTCGCCGGTCTCCCCCGGCGGAAGGTGGCCGCGCCACAGCGTGATGTAGAGGGTCGAGGTGTCCGTCCACAGGTCGAGACCGGGGTCGTCGCGCACCACCTTGTAGCCGTACATCGTGATCGGCGTCCCGGAGAGGTCGCTGAACCACAGCCGGTAGCGCATCTCGCGGGTGGCCGCGTCGTCGGTGGCGACGAAGAGGTTGAACCAGCCCCGCTTCACCGGCAGCCGGCCGCCCAGCAGGTCGCAGTCGACGAACCCCTCGGCGACCCCCTCCTTGGCGTCGCTGGCCAGGAACCGCTCGACATCGGGAACCGTGATGGTGAGCTCGAACATGAACCGCTGGGAGAGCAGCCGGCCCTGTTCCCAGCCCTTCACCGAGTCGGTCTCGCCGAGGCTGACGAAGCCCTTCATCTGCTCGGTGAAGCTGGTGCTGGAGCCGGTCAGCGGGGGCGGCGGGGCGACCACGTCCGCCGCCTCGGCCGCCGCGGCCCGGGGACCCCGCCGCGGCTTCTCCAGCAGGTGCTCGACCGCCCGGTCGGCCAGCGCTGCGATGGTGAGCGAGGGGTTCGGCCCGACCGGTCCGGGGACGGCGGCGCCGTCCACCACGTACAGGCCGGGGTGCCCGAAGGACTCGCACCAGGCGTCGACCACCCCTTCATGGACGTGCCGTCCCATCGGCGCCCCGCCGATCGGGTGGACGGTCACCACCCGCTTCGTCCACCACAGCGGGTTGTCCTTGAAGTCGGCCTCCAGGCTGTCGGAGATGCTGCGCATGGTGGCCCGCATCGCCTCGAAGTAGGCCATCGAGGTGGCGGACGTCCATTCCACATCCAGCTCGCCGTCGGAGAGGGTGATCCGGCCGTCCGGGGTGTCGCGGCCCATGCCCAGCAGCGGGATCGAGCTGGAGGTGAGCCGGCCCTCGCCGATCAGCTTGGCGATCTCGGCGGAGATGGTGGACTCGTTGCGGCGCTGCAGCTTGTGGACGATCAGCTCGCGGACGATGGACGCCGACCGCTGCACGGCCGAGCCGACCTGGGCGGTCTCGATCAGCCAGTTGGCGAACACCGGGAAGCCGGCCTCCTGCACGTAGAAGCCGCGCCCGGCGCCCTCCTCGTCCACCCCGTCCGGACGGCGGATGGCGGTGGTGATGACCGGTCCGTAGCTGCCGTCGATCACCCGCATCCCCGCCCCCTTGGTGGTGTCGCGGGCGCCCATGCAGAAGGTGAGCAGGTCGCCGTTGCCGCTGAACCGGGTGCCCACCGCCCGGCCGAGCGCGGGCAGCCCCACGCGGTTGCGCAGCAGCAGCGAGGTGGTGCCGAAGGTGCCGGCGCCCAGGAACAAGTGATCGCAGGTGACGGCCTGCTGGATGCGCTCCCGCCGGCTGCCGTCCTCAGGCTCGTCGGAGTACTGCGTGTACCGCACCTCGTAGCCGCCGCCGGCGAGCGGGGTGATGCCGTACACCTCGGCGAGCGTCCGCAGTTCGGCGCCGTGGTGCTTCGCCGCGGCCAGGTAGGTCAGGTCGAGGGTGTTCTTGGAGCCCTCGTTGCAGCCCAGGTCGCACTCCCCGCAGAGCCGGCAGGTCAGCCGGGTGCGGCCGTACAGGTTGCCGTAGTAGGGATCGGGGATCGGCTGCTTGGCCCGCGGCTTCTCCCCCGGGCTGCTGGCGAAGGTGACCGCCAGCGGCGGCGAAAAGCACTCCAGGTTCAGCGACTCGGCGGCCTCGCGCAGGGCCCGCGACTTGGGCAGGTCCGGGTACGGATTCGGGACGGGAGTCATCATCGCCTCGACCGCGTCGTAGTGCCGGTCGAGGTCGCCGCGTCCGATCGGCCAGTTCTCGTAGCCGCCGCCCGGCAGCGGCGAGTCGTGCACGAACCAGCGCTCGTCCTTGCGCAGCAGGACGTTGGCGTAGATCAGCGAGCCGCCGCCGAGACCGGCCGAGACGATCGCCTCGATCTTGCGGAAGGAGCGGACGTCGAAGAGGCCGAAGAGCTCGTCCTTGGGCTCCCAGAAGGCCCGGCTCATCTCGTGCGGGCTGCGGGCGAAGGTGCCGGGCGGGTAGGCGCGGCCGCGTTCCAGGACGACCACCGAGCGGCCGGCCTCGGCCATCCGGCACGCGGCGACCGAGGCTCCGAATCCGGAGCCCACCACCACGGCGTCCACGTGCTCGCTCACCATGCGCCACCTCCCCCGGACGTGAGGTCTGAACCCGGGAGGCGGGTGCCCGAAGCTCGGGCAATCCGTCGAGCGGCCCCGACCCGCCGACTATTGACGACTCACCGTAGCCAGCCCGGAAAACCGCCGCCAAGAGTCCGGGGTTGAGCACAATTGCGCTGGGAGGCGGCGCTCCCGAACCCTCAGCTGACTACATAGGATTCCGTTGTTCCACAGTGAAGGGGCGGGCGATGGCACGCACCACGACGACAGAGAGCAACCTCCCGCTGCCGCCGGGCGGCTACGGCCTCCCCTGGCTGGGCGAGATCGGGCAGCTCTTCGCCAGCAACCATGGCTTCCACATCGACCGGGTCGCCAAGCACGGCCCGATCTACGCCACCCGGCTGCTCGGCAGCAAGTTCGTGGTGTTCTCCGGCCACGAGGCCTTCCACGTCTTCGCCACCGACCCGCGGATCCAGCGCAAGGACGCCGACCCGCTGCCCGCCCAGCAGGTCTTCGCCGGCTCGGTCGCGCTCTACGACGGCGGCGACCAGCCGGCCCGCAAGACGGTGATGCTGCACGGCGTGTTCTACCGGGAGGCGATCTCGGCGTACCTGGGCCGGATGCAGGCGCTGCTGGAGCGCACGGTCGCCTCCTGGGCGGGCCGGACGGTGACGCTGCGTCCGGAGCTGGAGCTGTTCGCCGACCGGCTGGCCGGCGAGCTGTTCACCGGCGACCCCAGCGAGGCCGCCGCCCAGGAGCTGCACAGCGTGCTGGGCGCCATGCAGAAGGCGTTCATGACGATTCCGGTCGCCATCCCGGGGACGACCTACGGCCGCGCGATGAAGGCCGGACGGCGGCTGACCGCCATCGTGGACGAGGCCGTCGAGCGGCACCGGACCGGCGAATGGGACGACGTGGTGTCGCGCATGCTGGCCGCGGCGGAGGCGGCCGGCGTCTCACGCGAGAAGGTGGCCGCGGACATCCGGCATCTGATGTTCACCAGCGAGCCCGGCTATT
>CAZLWS010000008.1:0-5676 GCA_964563205.1 uncultured Propionibacteriaceae bacterium
GAGGTCGGCGTGCCGGTCGCGCCGTGGAGCCGCGGCCCGGTCGACAGCCTGGACGAGGCGCTGGCCGCCGCCGGCCGGATCGGCTACCCGCTCATGCTCAAGGCCACCGCCGGCGGTGGCGGACGCGGCATCCGCCGGGTGGACGTTCCCGAAGACCTCACCGACGCCTACCAGCGCACCCGCGAGGAGGCCGAGCGCGCCTTCGGCTCCGGCGTGGTCTTCCTGGAAAAGCTGGTCACCGGCGCCCGCCACGTCGAGGTGCAGGTGATCGCGGACGGCCAGGGGACGGCCTGGGCGCTCGGCGTCCGCGACTGCTCGGTGCAGCGCCGCAACCAGAAGGTGATCGAGGAATCCGCCTCCCCGCTGCTGAGCCCCGAGCAGAACGCCGAACTCAAGGACTCGGCCGAGCGGCTCGCGCTGGCGGTCGACTACAAGGGAGCGGGGACGGTCGAGTTCCTCTACCACCCCCAAGACCAGTTCTTCGCCTTCCTCGAGGTGAACACCCGCCTGCAGGTGGAGCACCCGATCACCGAGGTCACCAACGACTTCGACCTTGTCAAAGCTCAATTGCACGTCGCAGCGGGCGGCCGGCTCACCGACCGTCCGGTCGAGCAGGGGCACGCCGTCGAGGCCCGGCTCAACGCCGAGGACCCCGACCGCGACTTCGCCCCCGCCCCCGGCCTGATCTCCCGGCTCGACCTGCCGGTCGGCCCCGGCATCCGGGTCGACACCGGCGTCGCCGAGGGTGACTCGATCCCCGCCGACTTCGACTCGATGATCGCCAAGATCATCGCCTCCGGACGCACCCGCGACGAAGCCCTGGGCCGCCTCCGGAGGGCGATGTCCGAGACCACCGTCATCATCGACGGCGGCACCACCAACAAGAGCTTCGTGCTGGAACTGCTCAACCGCCCCGAGGTGATCGACGGCTCCGCCGACACCGGCTGGATCGACCGGGTGCGCGCCGAGGGCGGCCTGATCGCCGACCGGCACTGGCCGGTCGCCCTGGTCGCGGCCGCCATCGAGGCCTACCAGGAGGCCGAGCAGCGCGAGATCTCCCACCTGCTGGAGACCGCCCGCGGCGGACGTCCGCAGGCCCAGCACGCCGAGGGCATGCCGGTCGACCTCAAGCTGCGCGGGGTCGCGCACCGGGTGGTCGTCTTCCGCTCCGGCCCCGGCCACTACCGGGTGCGCATCGGGGACGCGGCCGCGGACGTCCGGCTGGAACGGCTGGACGACGTCCACGGCCGGCTGCAGGTCGGGGGCGAGCGGTTCCGGATCGTCACCGACACCCACGGCCCGGTGCACCTGATCGAGGTCAACGGCATCACCCACCGGGTCTCCCGGGACGAGGGCGGAGTGCTGCGCTCGCCGGCCCCGGCGCTGGTGGTCGCAACCCCGGTCGCGGTCGGCGAGGAGGTCGCCGCCGGCGCAACGGTGATCGTCCTGGAGTCGATGAAGATGGAGACGGCGATCGTCGCCCCCTTCGCCGCCCGGGTGCGGGAGCTGCACGTGATGGCCGGCAGCCAGGTCGAGAGTCAGGCGCCGTTGGTGCGCCTCGAGCCGCTCGGCGACGGCGAGGACGAGGCCGAGACGGCCGCCGAGGACGTGGAACTCCCTGAGGCCGGCGCGGACGCGTCCGTCCAGGCCCGGCTGACCCGGCTGCTCGACGAGCTCTCCGCCCACTTGATGGGCTACGACACCGACGCCGCCACCGACACCCTGGCCGCCTACCTGGAAGCCCGGGACGAGGCCCGCGCCGAGGGCATCGACGTGATCCCGGGCGAGATCGGGCTCTTCGCGCTCTACGCCGACCTCGCCGAGCTGAGCCGCAACCGTCCGGCCGGCGAGGCCGACAACACCGAGCTGCGGATCCACTCCGACCGCGAGCATTTCCACGGCTACCTGCGCAGCCTGGACGCCGAGCGCGCCGGCCTGCCCGACCAGTTCACCCAGCGGCTCACCAAGGCGCTCGCCCATTACGGCGTCACCGAACTCGACCGCACCCCCGCGCTGGAGGAGGCCGTCTTCCGGATCTTCCTGGCCCAGCAGCGGGTGGCCGCCGACGTCCAGGTGGTGCTGGCCATCCTCGACCGCTGGATCGGCCAGCCCGCACCCGACGCCGAGCTCGCCGTGCCCGCCCGCGCCCAGCTCGAGCGGCTGGTGCGCTCCACCCAGCGCCGCTTCCCGGCGGTCTCCGATGTGGCACGGTCCGTCCGGTTCCGCTGGTTCGACCAGCCTCAGGTGGACGCCGAGCGCGAGCAGGTGCTCGCCGCGGTCGCCGGCGAGGTGGCCGATCTGGCCGCCCACCCGGACGCCCCCGACTACGCCGAACGGATCGCCGCGCTGTCGGCCATCCCCGAGCGGCTCGTCCTCACTCTGGCCGAGCGGCTGAACCAGGGCGTCAGCGCCCACGAGCCGCTGATCGAGGTGCTCACGCGCAAGCACTACGGCGACCACGGGCTCTCCGACCTGCAGACCCTCACCGTCGGGGGACGTTCGGTGGTGGTCGCCGACTACCTGCTGGACGACCGCCCGGCCCACGCCATCACCACGATCGCCGAAGCCGGCGAGCTCGCCCCCGACGGCCCGGTCGCGGCCATCGTCGCCGACCGGCTGGCCGCCCGGGAGCCCGGACGGGAGGCTGTGGTCGAGGTGTACGTGGCCTGGCCCGCCAGCCCGGGCGGGACGGACGGCTCCCACACCCCGCTCGACCACGCCCAGCTGGCCGCCTTCCTGCAGCCGCAGCTCGCCGGCTGGCCGCTGGACGGGGTGCGCCGCATCGTCATCGCCGCCTGCTCCGCCGACGGCAATGTCGACTACGCCACCTTCCGGCCAGGCCCGGACGGCGGCCTGGCCGAGGACGAGCGGATCCGCGGCGTCCACCCGATGATCTTCCGGCGGCTCAACCTGTGGCGGCTGGTGGAGTTCGACGCCACCCGGCTGCCGGCCCCGCGCGGCGTCCTGCTCTTCGAGTGCGTCGCGAAGTCCAATCCGGCCGACCGCCGGCTGGTGGCGATGGCCGAGGTGAACCAGCTCGCCGCGGTCCGCGACGAGCACGGCCGGCTGCTCGGTCTGCCGCACGCCGAACGGGCCGTCGAGAACTGCCTGGAGGCGATCCGCCGCACCCGCGCCGCCCGCGGCGCCGAGGGCGGCCGGCTCGACCAGAACCACGTCTGGGTCTACGTCTGGCCGGAGATCGACATCGACCTGCGCGACGTGATGGCGCTGCAGAGCAAGCTCACCCCGCTGTCGGACGGAACCGGCATCGAGGAGGTGCTGGCCGAGGGCACCTTCGTCCACGACGGCCAGCCGCCGACCCGGCTGGCGATCCGCTTCCACACCAAGCCCGGACGGGGCGTCACCGCGTCCGTCGAGCCGCCGCCCACCGAGCCGCTGCAGCCGCTGGACGACTACGCCGCCAAGGTGCTGCGCGCCCGCCGCCGCGGGCTGGTCTACCCCTACGAGCTCTCCGAGACGCTGGCCGGACGCGGCGGCGAGCTGGTCGAGCTCGACCTGGCCGAGGTCGCCCCCGGCGAACCCGACCGGCTGGCGCCAGTGGACCGTCCGGCGGGCCGCAACAAGGCCGGCATCATCTGTGGCAAGGTCACCACCCGCACCCCGCTCTACCCGGACGGGATCACCCGCGTGGTGCTCTCCGGCGACCCGACCCGCGGGCTGGGCGCCGTCGCCGAGCCGGAGTGCCGCCGGATCATCGCCGCCCTCGACCTGGCCGAGCAGCTCGGCGTGCCGGTGGAGTGGTACACGCTCAGCTCGGGCGCCCGGATCTCGATGGATTCCGGCACCGAGAACATGGACTGGGTGGGCGCCGCGCTGCGCCGCATCGTCGAGTTCACCCAGGCGGGCGGCGAGATCAACATCGTGGTGGCCGGCATCAACGTCGGCGCGCAGCCGTACTGGAACGCCGAGGCGACCATGCTGATGCACACCAAGGGCATCCTGGTGATGACCCCGGATTCGGCGATGGTGCTGACCGGCAAGCAGTCGCTGGACTTCTCCGGCGGCGTCTCCGCCGAGGACAACTTCGGCATCGGCGGCTACGACCGGGTGATGGGCCCGAACGGGCAGGCCCAGTACTGGGCGCCCGACCTGGCCGGGGCGTTCCGCGTCCTGATGGGGCACTACGAGAGCACCTGGGTCGCCCCGGGGGAGAAGGGCCCGCGCCGGGCCGAGACCACTGACCCGTTCGACCGGGACGTCTCGTCCTACCCCCACGAAGGCGAGTTCGCGACGGTCGGCGAGATCTTCTCCCGCGACCACAACCCGGACCGGAAGAAGGCCTTCGACATCCGCACCGTGATCGCCGCGGTCTGCGACGCCGACCATCCGCGCACCGAGCGCTGGGCTGGCATGGCGGACGCCGACACCGCCGTGGTGATCGACGCCCGGATCGGCGGACGCTCGGTGGCCGTGCTTGGCGTGGAGTCGCACCCGGTGCCGCGGGCCGGCTTCCCGCCCACCGACGGGCCGGACACCTACACCGCGGGCACCCTGTTCCCGAAGTCGAGCAAGAAGACCGCCCGGGCGATCAACGCCGCCTCGGGCAACCGTCCGCTGGTGGTGCTGGCGAACCTCTCCGGCTTCGACGGCTCGCCGGAATCGATGCGCAAGCTGCAGCTGGAGTACGGCGCCGAGATCGGACGGGCGATCGTCAACTTCCGCGGGCCGATCGTCTTCGTGGTGATCAGCCGCTATCACGGCGGCGCCTTCGTGGTCTTCAGCAAGCAGCTGAACGAGAACATGACCGTGCTGGCCATCGAGGGCTCCTACGCCTCGGTGATCGGCGGGGCGCCCGCCGCTGCCGTGGTCTTCGCGGGCGACGTGGCGAAGCGGACGGCCGCCGACCCGCGGGTGGCCGCGTTGGAGGCGCGCTTGCGCATGGCCCGGGCCGAGACCAAGGCCGCCCTGCAGCTGGAGCTGGCCGACGTGCGGGCCGCCGTCCGCGCCGAGAAGATCTCGGAGGTGGCGGCCGAGTTCGACGGTGTCCACGACATCCACCGCGCCGTGAAGGTCGGCTCGGTCGACCGCGTGATCACCCCGGCCGAGCTGCGTCCCGCGATCATCGAGACCCTGGACGCCTGGTTCGCCGGGCAGTGAGGGCGTCATGACGAGGCGAGTGAGCTGGGATGAGGGCCGGTGGACGGCACCTCCGGTCGAGGCGCGGACCGAGGGTGACGACCTGCTGGTCACCGCCGAAGAGGGGTCGGACGCCTGGCGCGTCACCTCCTACGGCTTCATCCACGACAACGAGCACGCGCTGCTTCTGCCGCTGCCGCCGGACACCGCGGTGGAGGTCGAATTCGACGTGACCATGAGCGAGCAGTTCGACCAGGCCGGGCTCTTCCTGCGTTCCTCCACGACGCGGTGGGCCAAGGCCGGCATCGAGTTCGCCGACGGGGTGGCCAACCTCGGGGCGGTCGTGACCGACGAACGATCCGACTGGTCGTCGGCCCCCATGCCGCACTGGGCGGGCCGGCGGGCGACCGTCCGCGCCAGCCGCAGCGGGGACGCGGTCACCGTCCGAGCCGGCGTGGACGACGAGCCGCTGCGGCTCGTCCGGCTGTTTCCGCTCGACCCCGAGGTCGCCCTGGAGGCCGGTCCCTACCTCTGCGCCCCCACCCGCGCCGGCCTGACCGTCCGTTTCCGCCGCTGGGA
>CAZLWS010000008.1:5776-7323 GCA_964563205.1 uncultured Propionibacteriaceae bacterium
TGGCCGCCGCCGGAGCCGGTGCGCAGGTGGACGCGGGCGCCGGCGGGCAGCGGGATGTCGGTGGTGAGGCCGTGGAACTCGGAGCGGCCGTCGGGGTAGACCAGCTCCAGGCTGTTCGGGCGGCCGGGCAGGCCGCCGTCCAGGCCCCAGGGCTTGGTGGTGGTGCGGGCCAGGGCGGCGGTGAGCGAGCAGTCCTCCAGCACCTCGAAGGTGAGATCCAGGCCGAGTCCGCCGCGGAACCGGCCGGCGCCGCCGGAGTCGACGGCGAGTTCGCAGCGCTCGATCCGCCACGGGTTGCGGACTTCCCAGACCTCCATCGGGGTGAGCCGGGTGGCGGTCTCGGAGAGGTACATCAGCGCGTTCTGCCCGTCGCCGCGCGGCGACGCCCCTTGTCCGACGGGGTGCGGCGCCCCGTCCGCCCAGGGACGGCCGGTGCCGGCCCGGTTGCCCCACCACAGCAGGGCGTTGATGTCGCCGCCGCTGCCGGCCGGCACCGCGTCCGGCACCGCCTCGGCGAAGGCGAGCAGGATCGCCTCGATCGCGTGGTCGGAGGGGATGCCGTACATGAAGGACGGCGCCGGCCGCACCGGGTGGAAGAGGCTGCCCGGGCGGGTCACCACCTCCAGGGCGCGGAAGTGGCCCTCGTTGGGCGGCTCGTGGTGGTTGGCCAGGAAGTTCACCGCCAGCCGGGCCGCCGCAACGGTGGAGGGCAGCGGGCAGTTGATCGGGCCGACGGTCTGGTCGGGCGCCCCGGAGAGGTCGACGGTCACCGTCGAGCCGTCCACCCGCACCTGCAGCGAGAACGGGACGGGGTCGTCCGAGACGCCATCGCGGTCGATCGTCCCGCCGGCTGAGAAGACGCCGTCCGGCAGCGCCGAGAACCACTCCCGCACCACCTGCTCGCCGTGGGCATACATGCGCTCGACGCAGGCCAGGAAGTCGTCCAGCCCGTGCCGTTCCACGATCCGCCGCAGCGCCGTTGCGCCGGCGGTCGCGCCGGCCACCATGGCGTTGATGTCGCCCAGCACCTCGCGGGGGAAGCGGCTGTTGGCCAGGATCATCCGCTGGATCGGGTCGACCAGCCGGCCGGCGTCGTACAGCTTCACGCCCGGGAAGATGGTGCCTTCCTGGAAGACGTCGATGGTGTCGGTGCAGTACGGATTCTTGCCGCCGATGTCCAGCCAGTGCGCCTTCACCGCTGAATACCCGATCAGGGTCGGGCCGTGGAAGACGGGCACGATCATCGCCGCGTCCTGCGGGTGCGAGCCGGTGCCGAACGGGTCGTTGTAGAGGATCACATCCCCGTCCGCCAGCTCGGACGGGCCGCCGCAGGCAGCCACCGCCTCCTGGACGCAGAAGCCCAGCGTGCCCATGAAGGCCGGCAGCGTCGGCGCCTGGGCGAGCATGCAGCCGTCCGCGTCGTAGAGCGCCACCGCGAAGTCGAGGGCCTCGTAGATGATCGGCGAGAAGGAGGTGCGGATCAGGCCGCGCTTGAAGTGGTCGGCGGCCGCGTTCAGCGCCTGCCGGACGATCTCGGTGCGCACCGG
>CAZLWS010000008.1:7423-38814 GCA_964563205.1 uncultured Propionibacteriaceae bacterium
CGGGTCGGCACCCTCGGCCCGCTCCGGGTGGGCGCTGACGAAGCGGGTGGTGACCAGGTCGCTTCTCATGCGGGGCCCCCGCGGAGTTGTTCGGGGGAGCGCAGCGGAGGAGAAGAACTTCGTGGGGTGGTATCGGGGCCCCCGCGGAGTTGTTCGGGGGAGCGCAGCGGAGGAGAAGAACTCTGTGGGGTATTCATGATTCTGCCTGACGATCAAGGACGAGGTGACCGTGCTCGTCGATGCCGGCCAGCCAGCCGTGATCGACGTAGCTGGTGGTGGTCGCCTCCACCACGACGAGCGGGCCGGGGACGGGGCCGTCCTTGAGCGCCTCCCGGGCGAGGATGCGTCCGGTGACCCGGCGGCCCAGCGCGAAGGACCACAGCGGCCAGGGGACGTCCGCCACCTCGGGGATCGGCTCGGCCAGGTCGATCCGTCCGGTCTCGGCCAGCGGCAGCCGGGTGGTGACCCGGACGGTGACCACCTCGAGTTCCTCCGTCAGCCGGTGGCCGTAGACCCGCTCGTAGCCGGTGGTGAAGTCGTCGACCACCGCCGCCAGGTCCCAGGCGGGGGCGAGGACGCGGGTCATGGTGTGCTCCTGGCCGGAGTAGCGCAGGTCGAGGCTGACCTCGGCGCTCGCCTGCGGATCCGGGTCGAGGCCTGCCAGCAGCTCGGCGGCCAGGGCGCGGGCCTCGGCGAGGGCGGCGTCGTCCAGGGTGGCGGTGAAGGTGCGCGATGCGCTGCGGCTCAGCTCGGAGGTGAGCAGCCCCACGGCCGAGAAGTTGCCGGCGTTGCGCGGGACGATCACCCGTCCGATCTCCAGTTCGGCGGCGATCAGGCAGCCGAAGAGCGGTCCGGCGCCGCCGAAGGCGACCAGCGCGGCGTCGCGGGGGTCGACCCCGCGATCCACCGTGATGCCGCGCATCGCCCCGGCCATGTGGGCTGCGGCGATCCGCAGAATCCCCTCGGAGACCGCCTCGGCGTCGGCCAGCCCCACCTGCTCGGTGAGCGTGTCCACGGCCGTGCGCGCGGCGTCGGGGTCGATCCGCACGCCGCCGGAGAGGTCCCCGGTGCGCAGCATGCCCAGCACCACCGCGGCGTCCACCACGGTCGGACGCTCGCCGCCGCGGCCGTAGCAGGCCGGGCCCGGCTCGGCGCCCGCGCTGTGCGGGCCGACCCGCAGCAGGCCGCCGGCGTCCACGTGGGCGATCGAGCCGCCGCCGGCGCCGATGGACTGGACGTCCACCCACGGGGTCTGCAGCGGGAGCCCGGCGATCTCGCCGGTGTACAGCACCGGCAGCCGGCCGTCCTCGACCAGCACGGTGTCGAAGCTGGTGCCGCCCACGTCGGCGCCGACCAGCAGCCGGTCGCCGGTGCGTCCGGCCAGCGCGGCCAAAGCGGTCGCCCCGGCCACCGGCCCGGACATGATCGTCTCGAAGGGACGCCGCCTGGCCTCGGCCAGGGTGAGCGCGCCGCCGCCGGAGCGGGTGACCAGCAGCTCGCCGGCGAACCCGCGCTCGGCGAGCCCGTCGGCCAGGCGGTTCAGGTAAGGCCCCATCCGGTGCCGGACGAAGGCGTCCACCACCGTGGTGCTGGTGCGCTCGTACTCCCGATACTCGCCGGACACCCGATGGGAGAGCGAGAGATCGCCCGTCCAGCCCAGCTCGGCCAGCGCGGCCGCCACCGCGAGCTCGTTGTCCGGGTTCGCCCAGGCGTTGATCAGACAGACCGCGATGGCGTCCACCCCACCTTCCCGGAAGGCTTCCAGCGCGGCCGCCACGTCCTCGGTGGCCACGTCAGTGAGCAGCTCGCCCGAGGCAGCCACGCGCTCAACCACCTCCAGCCTCAGCTGCCGCGGGACCAGCGGCGGCACCGGACGCCAGAAGAGGTCGTAGGGGTCGCCGCGGTCGGCCCGCCGCAGCTCCAGGATGTCGCGGAAGCCACGGGTGGTGATCAGCCCCACCGTCGCGCCGCGGCGCTCCAGCAGCGCGTTCAGCCCGACCGTGGTGCCGTGCATGAGGTACCGGCAGTCGGCCAGCCCGGCCCCGCCGGTGGCCACGTCGATGGCGTTCAGCACCCCGCGCTCCGGCGCGGACGGGGTGGTGGGCACCTTGGCGACCGCCGAGTGGCCGGTGGCCTGGTCGCGCAGCGCGAGGTCGGTGAAGGTGCCGCCGACGTCCACGCCGATCACCACGCTGGCCGTCACGACGCCGCCTTCTCGCCGTCGGCGTAGACCAGCCGGTCGGACGGGGTGGGCGGCGGCCCGCCGAGCACCGGGACGGCGGCCCGCAGGGCCGCGGTGTACGCCTCCCTGGGGCTGCGGAGCAGCTGCGAGGTGGGCCCGGCTTCGACCACCCGTCCGGCCAGCAACACCAGCGACTGGCGGCAGAGCCGGTCGACGACCGCGAGGTTGTGGGTGATCAGGATCAGGCTCAGCCCGTGCTCGCCGCGCAGCGACTCGAGCAGGTCGAGGATGCGCGCCTGCACGGTCACGTCCAGGGCGCTGGTCGGCTCGTCCAGCACCAGCGCCCTCGGCTCCACCGCCAGCGCGCGGGCGATCCCGACCCGCTGCCGCTGCCCGCCGGAGAGCTCGTGCGGCAGCCGGTCCAGGAAGCCGGGGGACGAGTCGAGCCCCACCTCGGCGAGCAGTTCCCGCACCCGAGCGCGCCGGGCCGGACGGGCCATGCCGGCCAGCGCCAGACCTTCCGCCACGGTATCGCCGATGGTCATCCGGGGGTCGAGGGTCTCCACGCCGTCCTGGAAGACCGGCTGCACCTGACGCCGCAGCTCCCGGCGCTGGGCGCCCTTGGCCTCCAGCCGGGCGCCGCGGAACCGGATCTCGCCGGCGCTCGGCTCGACCAGGCCGAGGATCGCCCGGGCCAGGGTGGTCTTGCCCGATCCGCTCTCGCCGATGATGCCGATGCTGTCGCCCTCGGCGAGGGTCAGATCGACCTCGTGCAGCACCGTGTGCGAGCCGTACGCGACCGACACCCCGGTCAGTTCGAGCAGTGGTTCAGTCATCGCCCAGCTCCTCCAGCGTCGGAACGGCGTCGATCAGCGCCCGCGTGTACGGCACCTCGGAGTGGTGCAGGACGTGGTCGGCGTCGCCGCCGTCCACCACCTCGCCGTTCTGCATGATCACGATCTGGTCGGCGATCGTCGAGACCAGCGCCAGGTCGTGGGAGACCAGCAGGACGGCCGTGTCGAGCTCGGCGCGCAGGTGCTGCAGCACCGCCACCACGTCGGCCTGGACGGTGACGTCGAGAGCGCTGGTCGGCTCGTCCGCCACGATGGTGCGGGCGCCCAGCGCGATCGCCAGCGCGATCGCGAACCGCTGCGCCTGGCCGCCGGAGACCTGGTGCGGGTAGCGGCTCAGCAGCACCGGATCCAGCCGGACGTCAGCCAGCGCGGACGCGATCCGCCGATCGGCCTCATCCCGCGGCACCCCGTGTCGCTTCAACGCCCGGCGGGCCAGGGTGCGCAGCCGCATGGTCGGGTTCAGCGACCCCTGCGGGCTCTGCATCACCAGCGCGACCTGGGAGCCGCGCACCTCGCGCGCCTGCCGGTCATCCGCGCCGACCATCTGGACGCCGCCGACCGTGATGCTGCCCTCGATCTGCGCGGACGGCGACAACAGCCCCAGGATCGCCATCAGCACCGTCGACTTGCCCGAGCCGCTCTCGCCGACCAGGGCGACCATGCTGCCCGGGTGCAGTTCGAGGTGCGGCATGGACGACACCTGCTTGCCGCGGTACGAGACCCGCAGCCCGTCGATGGTCACCAGCGGCTCGGTCATCGCTTGTGCCCCCTCGGATCCAGGACGTGGCGCAGCCCCTCGCCCAGCACGTTGAAGCAGACCGCCGTGACCATGATCGCCAGGCCGGGCGCTCCGGCCACCCACCAGCGGGTCGCGAACAGGGACTGGCCCTGCTGCACCATCAGGCCCCATTCGGCCACCGGCTCCTGGGCGCCCAGGCCCAGGTACGACAGCGAGGCGGCGGTGAGAATGACCCCGCCCGCGTCCAGAGAGAGCTGGACGATGGTGGGCGTCAGCGAGTTCGGCAGCACGTGCCGCCAGACGATGGCGGCCGGCGAGACCCCCAGGCAGCGGGCGGCGTCGATGTAGCCGCGGTGCCGGATGGACGACGCGATGGACGCGGTGAGCCGGGTGTACCACGGCCACCAGGTGATCGCGATGGCGATGATGGCCGTCTGCACGCTCGGCCCAAGGATCATCGCGAAGACCAGCGAGAGCAGGATCGCCGGGAAGGCCAGGAAGATGTCGGTGACCCGCATGATGACGTCCCGCAGCCAGCCGCCCGCGAACCCGGCGACCACACCCAGGGTGACCCCGACCAGGGCGGCGATGACCAGCACGGCCGCCGCGATGCCCAGCGAGGTGCGGGCCCCGAACATGACCCGGCTCAGGATGTCCCGGCCGACCTGGTCGGTGCCGAACCAGTGCTCGGCGCTCGGCGGCTGCAGCGTGTTCAGCGGGTTGGTGGCGTTCGTCCCGTCCTCGGGGTACGGGGCGAGCCAGGGCGCGAAGATCGCGATCAGCAGGATCAGCACCAGCACGACCGCGCCGATGGTGGCGAGCAGGTCGGCGCGGACCAGCCGGGTGAGCCCGGTGAGCCAGCGGCCGCGGTGACGCGGCGCGGCGAGGGTGTCGGTGTCGGTCATGCTGCCCTCACTCGCGGATCGATGACGGCCTGGACGAGGTCGACCACCAGGTTCAGCACCACGTACAGCAGCGCCACCACCAGGGTGACCCCCGAGATCGCCGGGGCGTCCAGCGAGCGGATCGCGTTGGTGGTGTACGCGCCCAGCCCCGGCCAGTTGAAGATCGCCTCGACCATGAAGCTGTTCACCATCGCGTAGGCGAAGACCAGCGCCAGCAGCGACAGCACCGGGCCCAGCGCCGGACGGAAGGAGAACCGGGTCAGCACCGCCAGCTTGCTGAAGCCGAGCGCCCGGGCCATGGTCGCGTGATCCTGCGAGGCCTCCTCCACCAGCGAGGCCCGCACCATCTGGGCGACCACCCCGGTCGGGTAGGCGGCCAGCACCAGGGCCGGCAGCGCCAGGTGATGCAGGGTCGAGAAGAAGATCGGCCAGTTGCCGGTGAAGAAGGCGTCCACGATCGTGATGTTCGTGTACACCATCAGCGGGCTCGTGGTGTCGAGGATCCCGTCGTACTCGCTGGCGGCCGGGAACCAGCCCAGCCGGGTCGCGAAGATCAGCTGCAGCGCCAGCGCCGCCAGGAAGACCGGCGCCGACACCATCAGCACCGACGACAGCCGGACGGTGACGTCCACCGGGCCGCGCCGGTACCGGGCTGCCAGGATGCCCAGCGGGATGCCGAATACCACCGCCAGCAGGATCGCCGCACCGACCAGTTCCAGGGACGCCGGCAGCGCCCGGGCCAGGTCGGAGACCACCGGCTGCTTGGTGGCCAGGCTCTCGCCCAGGTCACCGCGCAGCAGGCCTTGCAGGTAGTTCCACAGCTGCACCGGGAGCGGCTGATCCAAGCCCAGCCGCTCCCGGGCCGCTTCGAGCTGCGCCTCGCTGGCGCGACTGCCCTCGGCCGCGATCGCGGCGTCCCCGGGAATCTGCCGGGCCATGAGGAAGCTCACGACCACGACCCCCAGCACGACCACGACCGCCTGGCCCAGGCGTCGCAGCAGCAGGCGTCCCATGGCTCAGCCCTGGTGGCTCAGCTGGTGGACGAAGACCACGTTCGGGTACGCCGGGTTGTCCACGTAGCCGACCACCGAGGCGCGGTAGGCCCGCTGGTAGTTCTGGACGAAGAGCGGGTACACCGCCGCCAGGTCGACCACCAGCTTCTGCTGCAGCTCGTGGTAGGTCTGCTCGGCCTTGGCCGGGTCGGTGGCGGTGAGCGCCGGCAGCGAGTCGATCAGCTTGTCGACGTCCGCGTTGTCGAGGTAGGCCAGGTTGAAGTACGGCTTCTCCGAGGAGCGGAAGACGTTGGCGAACCAGGAGTACGCGTCGGCGTAGTCGGGGTACCAGTACATGACGAAGATGTCCTGCTTCTCGCCGGTCATCGCCCGCTCCCACTGGGCGTTCCACTGCATCGGGACGGCGTTGAGCTTGCCGCCCAGTTGCGAGATCGCCGAGCCGAGCAGGGTCACGAAGACCTGCTGGTCGTCGTCGCCCTGGGCGTAGGTGAGGGTGAGCTCGAGCGGCTTGCCCTCGCCGTAGCCGGCTTCCGCCAGCAGCGACTTGGCCTCGTCCAGGTTCGGGGTGCTCTTGAAGCCGGAGCCGGCGCCCAGAAGGCCGGGCGGGACGATGCCGTCCGCCTCGGAGACCGCGCCGTGCAGAGCGGCCGTCAGTCCGGCGGTGTCGATGGCCAGCCGGACGGCCTGACGCACCTTCGGATCGGCTAGCGGGCCGTCGGCGGTGTTCGGCAGCGCCAGCAGGTTCTGGAAGGACGGGGTCTCGCTGACCGCCACGCCGTCGGTGGTGGCTGCCTGCTCGATCAGGGTCGGGCTGAGCCGCTCCACCCAGGTGACGTCGCCGCTCTGCAGCAGCTGCCAGGCGGTGGTCACCTCAGGCGTCACCCGGAACTCGATCTTGGAGTATTGGCCGTCCTTCCAGCCGCCCCAGTAGTCGTCGAAGGCGGTCATGGTGAGCTCGCGCTCAGCGCCCGGCTGCCAGTTCTCGGCGGTGTACGGGCCGGTGCCGGCGTCGTGACCCTCCTCGAACCACTTGCCCAGATCCTCCGAGCCGGCGGCCTGGGTGTCGTAGATGTGGGCGGCATAGGCCGAGGAGCTCACCAGATCCAGCGGGGCGGCGTACTTCAGCTTGAACACCAGGGTGGACGCGTCGGTCGCCTCGATGGAGTCCACCGCGTCCCAGATGTAGGCCGCGCCGCTCTTGAGCTCGATGGTGCGGTCGATGGCTTCCTTGGCGGCGGTGGCGTCCAGTTCCCGTCCGGTGTGGAACTTCACGCCTTCGCGCAGCTTGAAGGTCCAGGTGAGACCGTCGTCGGAGGCCGACCACTCGGTGGCCAGCCGCGGCTGCAGCTCCTTGGCCACCGAGTCGTAGTAGGTGAGGGTCTCGTACATGTTCGCCATCGCGATGATCTCGTTCGAGTAGGAGACCGCGGGATCCCACTCGGTGATGATGTCGAGGTTGAACGAGACCGTGAAGGTGTCGCTGCCGGGGGCTGCGGTGCCGGCCGGAGCCCCGCTGGTGGCGGCGCCGTTGCCCGGCCCGCGGACCTGGCCGCCGCCACAGGCGGCGAGGGCGAGAAGTGGGATCGTTACCGCAACGGCGGCGAGTCTCCGTAGGTTCGTGCGCATCTGGGCTCCTTGGTCTGGCAGGAAATCTAGGTGTGGGCGGCGAGCGGGCCGGCCGCGGTCACATGGACGCGCAGCGCGGGCTCGGGCAGGTAGCTCAGCGGAACCTCGCTGATCTCGACGATCTCGATCGTGCTCGGCTCGGCGCCGGCCTGGACGGCGCGCTCCCGGGCGATGCGGCCGGCCTCGGCCAGCGCCTCCTCGCGTCCGGGGCCGGCGGGGATCAGGGTCTCCCAGCGGCCGCTGGCCAGGGCGATGGCCGCCCCGACGGCATTGGCCACCTGACCGTGATCCGGGCGGAGCACCTGGCCGATGCCCGGGATCTCGTCCGGCACCAGGAAGGCGCCGCCGCCGACCGCCACCAGGGGCTGGGCGAACTGGCCGAGGCTCACCTCGTCGACCGCGTCGGCCACCGCCTGATCGGACTGCTTCAGCGCCTGGGCGAGCAGGGCGCTTGTCTGTTCGTCGATCTTGTCGGCCGTGGTGCCGGGGATGGTCACCCGGCCGGCCAGCAGACCGGCGTCCGTCAGGGTGGGGACGTCGCCGCCGAAGCTGAGCGCGCGGGAGGTCAAGGCGTAGCCGACCGACTGCGGGCCCACCGCCACCCCGTCCGCGCTGGGCTGCACCTGGGTGCCGCCGCCGATGGCGATGCCGAGGATGTCGGGCATGCGGAAGTTCGTCCGGACGCCGCCGATGTCGACCGCCAGGGCGGATTCCCGCGGGAACCCGTTGACCAGCACCCCGAGGTCGGTCGAGGTGCCGCCGACGTCGGCGACGATCGCGTTCTCGACGCCGGAGAGGAAGGCCGCGCCGCGCAGCGAGTTGGCCGGGCCGGAGCCGATGGTCAGCACCGGGTAGCGGGCGGCGAAGTCGGGCGCCATGAGGGTGCCGTCGTTCTGGGCGAAGTAGCTGGTGACGTCGAGGCCGTGGCGTTCCAGGACGTCGGCGAAGGCGGTGGTGACGGCGCTGGCCGCGTCGTACAGCGCGGCGTTGAGGACGGTCGCGTTCTCCCGTTCGACCAGGCCCAGGCTTCCGATCTCGTGGCTCAGCGAGACCGGCATCCCGCCGCCGAGCTCCTCGGCGACGATCTCCGCGATCCGCAGCTCCTGCTCGTGGAAGGCCGGGCTGAACACGCCGGCGACCGCGATCGCGTCCGCCCGTCCGGCCACCTGGCGCAGGAACCGGCGGGCGCCGTCCTCGTCCAGCGGCGAGATCGGGAAGCCGTCGACCAGGTGGCCGCCGCCCAGGATGACCGAATCCACCAGCACCGTCTCGCGCAGGTCCTGGGGCCAGGCCTGCAACGGGGAGACCGCGGCCGTGGCGGGTGCGCCGAGCCTTATCACCGCGACGCGTCCGAGGGAGCGCCGCTCCAGGATGGCGTTGGTGGCGTGCGTGGTGCCGAGCATCACCCGTCGCACCCGGGAGCGCGCCTCGCCGATGTCGGCCAGCACCGCGGTGAGCGCATGGTCGAGGCCGGTGGTGATGTCGGCGGTGGTGGCCTGCTTGGTCCAGGTGAGGATCGTGTTGGCCTGGTCGATCACCACCGCGTCGGTGTTGGTGCCCCCAACGTCGATTCCGATTCGCAGCTCACTCATGCCGGCGCCCCGATCTGCTCCACCGGCACGTAGTCGAGGTCGTAGCCGAAGGCCCGCGGGCCGGCCACCTCGATGCCGCGCGGGGTGCGCCACAGCTGGTCGCAGGGCCAGGAGAGCGCCGACACCCGCTGCCCGTAGCGCAGCGATTCAGTGGAGATCGCGATCGCCGAGACCGAGTCGACCAGGCTGATCAGATCGGGGACGCTGGCCAGCACCCGGCCCTCCTCGAGGGCGACCAGGTTCTCGTTCTGGATCTCGATGCGCAGGGTGCGCCCGCTGTCCTCGCCGGTGCCGTCGATCACCACCGAGCCGCGGACGAAGCCGCCGCCGGTGCGGCGCTCGATGTCGACGATCTTGCCGGCGATGAGCCGCTTGGCGTCCAGCACGTCGACCAGGGCGGCGACCGGATCGGCCGCGCCGACGGTGGCCCGCCCGATCGCGATGGCCTGGGAAACGGTGCCCTCGATGACCGCGCCCTTGGCCTGGGCCGCGGTAAGCACATAGTCGGCCATCAGCGCATGGGCGCCTGCGGCGACCGAGATAGCCCGGGCGATCCGCTCCGCCCACAGCCCGTTCACCGGACGGACGACGCTGACATTGCCGACGACGTCCGAGAGCGCGATCAGGTTCGGCTCCAGCCCGGCGACGTACATCGACACCATCTGGACCTCGGGGAAAGCCCGGCCCATGCCGTCCGCGTCGACCAGCGGGACGCCGAGCTGTGCAGCCCACGCCACCGGATGGACGCCGTTGGAGCCGCCGATCTCGGAAGACATCACGGCGCTGATCGGCCGTCCCATCACCTTCTCGACCTGAGCGGCGAGCAGGATCGCCTCGTGGCTGCTGCCCAGCATCTCGTGCGAGACCGTGGGGGCGCCGATGCCCGAGAGCGGCATCACCAGCTCGTCCGGGGCCAGCGCCTCGAGCGGGATCACCGGGACCCGGCCGCACCGGCTGAGCGCGTCCGAGGCGGCGAGCACGCCGGTGTCCACGGCACCGCCGCCACCCGTGCCGAGGACGGCGCACCCCCGCGCCAGATCCGGCAGGTTGGCCGGGTTGATCTCCCGCGCAACTGGCCAATTCATGGCCTTATCCTCGGGGCGGCCCGTTTGACGAGCAACTGTTGCTCGCATGCCGGAACCCCGTCCACCCCCGTGAATCCCTCCGCGAGCAATCCGAGCACCTCGTGGCTGCCCCCGAGCAGCGGCAGCTGCCGCCCGCCATCCCGGAACCGTCTCAGCCGCCCGAGCCCCCTCCCGCACAAACCGGGCAATCCAGGCCCGCTGCGTGCAATCGCCACGCACGTGACCTGAATTGCCCGGTTTCTGCAGGGATGGGCGGAACGTGGAGTGGTGCAGTGGACCGGCGACAGGACCCGGGGTTGGCCTGGAGGCGCAGAGTCGGTCTGGAGGCAGACCCTAGAGCAGGGCGCGGATGTCGTCCGCGATCTCGGCGGGGAGCACCGTCGGGGCGTAACGGCGAACCACCTCGCCGTCGCGGTTGAGCAGGAACTTGGTGAAGTTCCACTTGATCGCGCCGCCCAGGAGGCCGCGGCTGCTGCCGCGCAGCCAGCGGTACAGCGGGTGCGCGGAGCGTCCGTTGACGTCGATCTTGGCGAACATCGGGAAGGTGACGTCGTAGTTCGTCGTGCAGAACTCGGCGATCTCGGCGTTGTCGTCGAACTCCTGGCGGGCGAACTGGTCGCAGGGGAAGCCGAGCACCGCCAGGCCCGCCTCGCCGAACTCGCGATGGAGCTCCTCAAGCCCCTCATACTGCGGCGTCAGCCCGCACTTGGAGGCGGTGTTCACCACAAGCACGACCTTGCCGGCGTACTCGGACAGCGCCTGCGGGGTCCCGTCGATGCGGGTCGCTTCGAAGTCGCTCAGCGTCGTCATGTCGCTCCCTGATGTGGTTCGTCACCGTCGAGCCTAGGACGTGCCCCCCAAACCGCCGAGGGCTGCCGGTCAGGAGGAGCAGTTGGGGTCGGCCCGGGCAGCGCCGACTGGCCTGACAACCGTGGGCATCCTGATAACCGCGAGCGCCCTGGCGCTCGGCGTCTCAGGTCTCCGCTTCGCTCGTCAAGACCCAGCTGCTGCTCGCTCTCGCAGAAACCGGGTGAATCAGGCCGCCTGCGTTGCTATTGCACACACCGGGCCCGGATTACCCGGTTTCTGCGAATGACGGGCCGCCGTACGGATGCCGTCGCCGGCAGCGCCGACGAGCTTGTGAGGTGACGGGGACGATTCCCGGCTCGGCTACTGCCGGCCTTCCCGTCTCCAGCAGAGACTGGGTGTGTCAGTGTTGCCTACTTCTCCGGCTGCGCTCGCTTCGTCCGCGAGAGGTAGGCGAGCCCGCGCGGGCTGAGCTCGTAGCCGACTTCATGGCTGATGGTCAGCCCCAGGTTCTTCAGCTTGCGGACGTCGATTTTGAACGGATCCCGCTCGCGACCCAGTTCCGCCGCCAGATCGGGGGCCCGGACGCGCGGACGGCGTCCGATGAGCGCGAGAGTGAGCATGGTCCAAGGGCCGTGGCTGCTGGCGCGGTCGAGCCGCTCAAGCCGAGCATCGATGCCCGCCACGTCGTCGTCTGTCAAGCCGTCGTCGGCTCGCAGCGCGAGCCGCGGATCCTCTCCCGCCCACCGCAACGCGACGCGGTAGGTGGGCCAGCTCACGTCGCCGGCCAGTCGCCGTCGCACGGAATCGGCATCGCCATGGCCCGCCGCCACGGCCTCCTCGTCGGTGATCCGCAGTGGATCGACCAGGTCCACAGCTTCAACCTCGATGACCCCGGCCGGGGTGCGGAACCGCGACCCCGTCCGCACGTCCGGCAGTCGCCAGCGGCGGAAGGCGAGCGTCAGCCGCCCCTCTCGGACTCCGAGGGCGACCTTTGGCGGCAGCAGCACCCGTCCATTGTGATCCGGATCGCCCGAGTTCTCCACGCTCACGGGGTTCCCTCGGCGACGCCCCACCCGCCGAGGTCCTCACCTTGCCGCGCAAGACCCGCCGCCCGCTCGTACTCTCCGCCTGGAGCCCGCAAGGGCCGGGGTGCTCAGGACGTCCCCATGGGCGAGTCTCGCGCGGGGATGCCGCTCGGTTTCTGCCGGACGCCGGGGGAGGCCCGGGTCCGTCGCGCTCTATGCGACCGGGCGCGGGTCAGTTTGCGGAGGTGCATGAGGGTGTCGGGCCACGTATCGACCGTCTGCTCGTAGGTGAGGCGCAGCACGAGCTTGTCGCCAGTCACCAGGACGAGATCGCGCCGGCGGTCCGTCGTGTAGGCGACCGCGCCAGAGTGGTGCTCCCGGCTGTCGAGTTCGAGCACGAGCCGCTCTCCCACGAGCAGGTCCACTCGTCCGACGCCCTCGACGAAGACCTGGCTTTGCACCTTCATGCCCAGTCGGCGGAGGCGGAACCGCGCCATCGATTCGGTGCCGGATTGTGCTTGCTCGTCAGTTTCTGCGAGCAGCCGGCGGACCCGAGCCGGGGCGGACGAGAGGATGTCAGCGAGCTGATCGCGCCGCAGGAGGCGCCGATTCAGGATCGAGTCCAGGATCACAACGATCCCTTCTTCATTCAGACAGCGAAGCGCGGCTCGGATTGCGGTCGGGAGCGAGTCGACGGCTTCGGTCGGCGCTTTGCGGATGGGGAGCGGGCAGATGTGGACGCTGCCCGGCAAGGATCTTCTCGCCTGGTGATGCTCGGACATCCGGATGTGCAGCCGCGCGTCGGGCGGAACCCAGACGCCGTGATGCCGCAGTGCGGAGAGGCAGGAGAGCGTTCCGCCTGCCCGAACTGCCCGCACCACGTCGGGTCTGGCGGTGGAGTCGGCATACCAACCGCGTCGGAGCCGTCGCAGACGGCCGACCGAGCGGAGTGCGTCGACCTTGGCTCGGGACAGACCTATTCGGAGCAGATCGGAGTACCGCGCAACGCCGTGATTGAGATTGACCATGCGTCACTATTGGCTCGCGGGCCACCCAATGTGCCAACGAGTTCCGCGACCTGTGGATAACTTCCGTTGTCCACAGGTCGCTGGGCATCGAGGTTGCCCCTGATGACAGCCAATCCCCTGCAGAATCCGGGTGATCTAGGCCCTGCGCGTGCCTATTCCACGCGCCCGCCCTGAATTGCCCGGTTTCTGCAGGAAGCTCGGGGCGGGGTTCCCCGGCTCTCCGACTGCTGATCGTCCTCCTGCACAATCCGGGCAATCCAGGCCGTCCGCGTTCACAGTGCACGCAGACAGCCTGGATTGCCCGGTTTCTGTGGGGGAAGGGACGCCGGACCTAAGGCAGGGAAAGGGGATCGGAGCGGGACGGGTGACGCGAACCGCTAGCCTAAAGCGGTGACCGAACCGACGCCGCTGAACCCCGACCTTTCCGAGCAGGAGCAAGTGCGGCATGACAAGCGCGCCCGGCTGCTGGACGAGGGCGCCGCGCCGTATCCGATCACGGTGCCGCGCAGCCACAGCGCCAGCCAGGTTCATCAGCAGTGGGGTCAGCTGCAGGCTGGCGAGGAGACCACCGACGTGGTCAGCGTGACCGGCCGGGTCGTGTTCGTGCGGAACACCGGCAAGCTCTGTTTCGCGACCCTGCAGGACGGGTTCACGCTGGCCGATTCCGGCACCCGGCTGCAGGTGATGATCTCGCTGGCCGAGGTGGGCGAGGATTCGCTGGCAGCCTGGAAGGCTGACGTCGACCTGGGCGACTTCGTGTCGGTGACCGGACGGGTGATCTCCTCCAAGCGAGGCGAGCTGTCGGTGCTCGCCACCAGCTGGGTGCTGGCTTCCAAGGCGCTGCGGCCGCTGCCGACCCTGCACAAGGAGCTCGGCGAGGAGACCCGGGTCCGGCAGCGCTACGCCGACCTGGTGGCCCGTCCGGAGGCCCGCGACATGGTGCGAACCCGCGCACTGGTCACCCACGCCATCCGCGAAGTGCTGCACGACGAGGGCTACATCGAGCTCGAGACCCCGGTGCTGCAGCTGGTCCACGGCGGCGCCGCAGCGCGTCCGTTCCGCACCCACCTCAACGCCTTCGACATCGACATGACGCTGCGGATCGCGCTGGAGCTCTACCTCAAGCGAGCCATGGTCGGCGGCGCCGACCGGGTCTACGAGATCGGACGGATCTTCCGCAACGAAGGCATCGACTCCAGTCATTCCGCCGAGTTCACCATGCTGGAGGCCTACCAGGCCTGGGGCGACCAGACCACGATCGCGCTGATGACCCAGCGGCTCATCCAGCACGCGGCCGACACCGCCCTCGGCAGCCGGACGGTGGTCACCCCCGCCGGTGCGATCGACCTGGACGGGGAGTGGGCCTGGAAGCCGGTCTACCCGACGCTCTCCGAAGCCCTCGGCGAGGAGATCACGCCCGCCACCGATGCCGAACGCCTGCGAGCCGTCGCCGACCGGCGCGGCATCGAGCACGACCCCGCCTGGGGCGAGCAGAAGCTGGTGATGGAACTCTTCAGCGAGATCGTCGAACCCACCCTGCTGCAGCCCACCTTCGTCTGCGACTACCCGCCGATCGCCCAGCCGCTGGCGCGCCAGCACCGCAGTGACCCCGACCTGATCGAGGCCTGGGATCTGATCATCGGCGGCGTCGAGCGCGGCACCGGCTTCTCGGAACTGATCGACCCGGTGATCCAGCGGGAGCGGCTGGTCGCCCAGTCGCTGAAGGCCGCCGCCGGCGATCCCGAGGCGATGCAGCTGGACGAGGACTTCCTGGCCGCGCTGGAGTTCGGCGCCCCGCCGATGGGTGGCATGGGCCTGGGCATCGACCGGCTGATGATGCTGCTGACCGGCGCGGGAATCCGCGAGACGATCCTGTTCCCGTTGCTCAAGCCGTTGGGCTAGTTGCGGACGACGCTAGCCCCGGGTTCGGAAGATCCCGCCTTCGCGGGGATGACCGAACCTCTGCAGGAGAGGGTGGGGGAACCCGGAGAAGGCTGGGCTTTGGTCGCCAGGCTCGCGATCCCATCCCGGGAGTGACGCAGGAGGCGCCCGGCGGGAGGCGCGTGGGCGCTACTTCCAGAAGGTGGAGAGGACGAACGCGCCGGCCAGCGCGGTCATGCCGATCACGATGTTCCAGATCTGATCGAGGTCCGACATCAGCGGCACCCGGATGCCGACGGCCGACGTGATGTAGAACACCACCAGCCACAGCACGCCCAGCAGGCCGAGGCTGATGAACGCGGGCAGCACCCACTGCCGGCTGCCGGGCGCAGGGGCGCCGGTCTTCTGCTTGGCGCGTTCGGCGGCGCGCTCGTCCTTGGCAGCCTGCTTCCGCTTCTCAGCGGCAGTCTTGCGGACCCTTGACTCTGGCACCCGTCACTCCTCGTGCTTACGGAACGGAACAACAATACCGGGTCGGTCGAGGTGTGACGGCAGGGCTGACGTAGGGTGGCGCTGTGGTGAGCGGCTGGACGAGGGCACGCGCCCGGTTCCGGCGGGCCCGGCGCCGGCAGACGACCGGCTCGGTGGCCGGACGGGTCGCCACCTTCGCGACCTGCGTCATCGCCGGGCTGATGCTGACCACCGGCGCGATCTCCGCCGAGGGCGGCGACCTGCGTCCCAGCCGCAGCCGCGACCTGGTCGACCTGATGCGGGCCGAATCCGAGCGCAACGCCGAACTCGCCCAGACGGTGGCAAGCCTGCGAGCGGACGTCGACCGGCTCGCCCAGCAGGCGGCGCCCACCGACGACTTCGGCCCGCAGCTGGCCGAGCTCGCCGCCCAGACCGAGCTCACCGCGGTGCGCGGCCCGGGCGTCACCGTCACCCTCTACGACGCGCCGCTCAGCGTGAAGCCGCCGGGCGTCGCCGACGAGCTGCTCATCGTCCACCAGCAGGACATCCAGGCCGTGGTGAACGCGCTGTGGCGCGGCGGCGCCGAGGCGATGACCCTGCAGGGCCAGCGGGTGACGGCGCTCACCGGCATCAAGTGCGTGGGCAACACCGTCCTGCTGCACGGAGTCCCGCACGCGCCGCCCTACGTGATCACCGCCATCGGCGACCCGGCCGCCCTTGAGAAAGCCCTCGCCGACTCCGAGACGCTGCGCGTCTACCGCGAGTACGCCGGCGTCTACCGCCTCGGCTACGAGCAGCGCCGCGAGGAGGACGTCACCCTGCCGGGCTTCGCAGGCGTCCTGAAACCGGAACGGGCCCAGATTCCCGGCTGACAGAATGGGACGCATGGCGCGCATCCTGGTGATCGACAACTACGACTCCTTCGTCTACAACCTGGTCCAGTACCTGGCCCAGCTCGGAGCCGAGGTCGAGACCTGGCGCAACGACGACCCCCGGTTTGACGCCGAGGGCTGGGAGCAGGGCTTCGACGGCATCCTGCTCTCACCCGGCCCAGGCACCCCGGAGGCGGCCGGGGTGTGCATCCCGGTGGTCCGCAGCCACGCCGGCGTGCTGCCGATCTTCGGTGTCTGCCTCGGGCTGCAGTCGATGGCGGTGGCCTTCGGCGGGACGGTCAACCGCGCCCCCGAACTGCTGCACGGCAAGACCTCGCTGGTCCACCACGACGGACGCGGGGTGTTCGCCGGGCTGCCGGAGCCGTTCACCGCGACCCGCTACCACTCGCTGGCCCTCGACCCGGCCACCCTGCCGGACGACCTGGAGGTCAGCGCTCGCACCGACTCCGGCGTCATCATGGGCCTGCGGCACAAGACCCTGCCGGTGGAGAGCGTCCAGTTCCACCCCGAGTCGGTGCTCACCGAGGGCGGCTACCAGATGCTGGCCAACTGGCTCGCGACCTGCGGCGACGTCGACGCCCCGCGGCGCGCCGAAGGGCTCAGCCCGCTCATGGGCACCGCCTGACGATCGGTTGCACGGAAGCCTCCCCGTCGAGCGCGAAGGCTCCCGGATCGCTAGCCGCCGCCCTCCCCAGGCGTCTCCCCTGGATCACTGGGCATCGGTGCGGCCAACACCAGCTCGATCCGGGTGGTGAGCGCCACCTTCTTGCCCACCGCCGGCGTCTGGGAGATCACCGTGCCCTCGGTCTCCTCTGACTGTTCGCTGCTGAAGCTCACGTCGGTGAAGCCGGCGAGATTGGCGGCCTCGATGGCACGATCCCTGGTCAAGCCGCGGAAGTTCGGCACGACGCCTTCGCTGACGGGCATCGGGGCAGCCAGCACAAGCTTGATCCGCGTGGTGCGCGGCACGACCTGGCCGACCCCAGGGTCCTGCGAGATGACGGTGCCCTCGGTCGCCTCGTCGGGCTTGCTGCTCGTGTCGACATTCATGAACCCTGCGCGAGCCGCCTCGGCGATGGCGGTCTCCTCGTCCAGCCCGCGGAGGTTCGGGACGATGCTCTCGCCGGTGGCGTAGAGCACCTTGATCGGCGCGCTCGTCGGGATGTCCGCGCCCTCGGCCGGGTTGATGGAGGTCACCTCGTCGGCCACCGCCGTGATCGGCTCGTTGGGATCGACGTCCACGTTCACCGCTGTGAAGCCGAGCTCCTTCAACTGCTCGACCACGTCTTCGTACGGTTGTCCGAGCAGCCCGGTGGGAATGACCGCCCGCACCGGCCCGACGTTGACGTCGAACCAGACCTCCGTGCCGACCTCGACCGGGGTGCCGGCCGGCGGCTGCTGCCCGGTGACCCGGCCGACGGTGTTGTCGTCCTTGCCGGTCAGCTGGTTCACCTTGGCGACCAGGCCGAGGGCCTCCAGCTCTTCGGTCGCGCGGGCGGCGGTCAGATCCAGCAGCGACGGGACGTTGACCATCTTCGGCTGGTTCAGCGGGTTCAGCAGCAGGAAGATGCCGACCCCGGCGAGGATCGCCGCGATCGTGCCCAGGCTGATCCACAGCGGAACCAGGCTGCGACGCGGGACGGGCTCCAGCGCGCGGGTCGCCGTCCCCGTCATGGTTCCGGTGTCGGACGACAGCACGCTCGTGGGGGAGGCGACCAGCACCGTCGGGTCGTTGGCTCCGGACGGCGCCGCGACCGGGCGCGGCGGACGCGCCATCACGTCCTGCCCGGCGAGCAGCCGGCCGATGTCGGCCTTCATCGCCGCGGCGGTCTGATAGCGGTCGGCCGGATCCTTGGCCAGCGCCTTGAGGACGATCGCGTCCATCCCCGGCGAGATCATCGGATCGAGCTGGCTCGGCGGCACCGGAGCCTCGCGGACGTGCTGGTAGGCCACGCTCACCGGCGAGTCGCCCTGGAACGGCGGACGCCCGACCAGCAGCTCGTAGAGCAGGCAGCCGGCGGAGTAGATGTCGCTGCGGGAATCGACCGTCTCACCGCGGGCCTGCTCGGGGGAGAGGTACTGGGCGGTGCCGATCACGGCCGCGGTCTGGGTCATCGTGGCCGAGGTGTCGGCGACGGCGCGGGCGATGCCGAAGTCCATCACCTTGATCTGACCGGCGGGGGTCAGCATCACGTTGGCGGGCTTGATGTCGCGGTGGACGATGCCGGCCTTGTGGCTGTAGCCCAGCGCGTCCAGCACCCCTTGGGCGAACTGCAGCGCTTTCTCGGGCTGGATCTGCCGGCCGGTGCGCAGGATCTCGCGCAGGGTGTGGCCGTCCACCAGCTCCATGACGATGTAGGGAACCTCGATGCCGGTGGCGGGATCCGGCTCCTCGCCCGTGTCGTAGACCGCGACGATGTTGGGATGGTTCAGGCCTGCCGCGGACTGGGCTTCGCGGCGGAACCGGCCCTGGAAGGTGGGATCGGTGGCGAGGTCGACGCGCAGTTGCTTGACCGCAACGTCGCGGCCCAGGCGCAGGTCGCGGGCGCGGCGCACCTCGGCCATGCCGCCGCGGCCCAGCAGGCTGCCCAGCTGGTAGCGGCCGCCGAGCAGCCTTGGCTCGTCACTCATCGGCACATCCTCTCAGCCCGTCCGCTGCGGCGCGAGTCGCCAACCATTGTGACCGACCTTTCTGAGTGGGACCCAAGAACCGGACGCCGCGCTCTGCCACCCGCTCCTTCCCCGCACAAACCGGGTGATCCGGGCCCGCTGCGTGGATAGTGCACGCAGCCGCCCTGGATTGCCCGGTTTCTGCGAGTGGGACAGCCGGGGGAGGGTTCCTGGTAGGTCGGCGCCGCCCGCCGCCCCCTCTCCCGCACAAACCGGGTGATCCGGGCCCGCTGCGTGCACTGTGCACGCAGCTGCCCTGGATTGCCCGGTTTGTGCGGGAGACGGAGCGGGGAAGGAAGGGGTTGGTGGCGCATCAGCGCATCGCCTCCATCACGGCTTTGGCGATCGGGGCGGCGAGGGTGCCGCCGGCGATGTCGGTGGCGGGGATTTCGGCGTCCTCGATGAAGACGCAGACCGCGATGTCGAGCTCGTCGGCGAAGGCGGTGAACCAGGCGTACGGACGGCGGTTCTCGTCCGGCACCGCGGTGCCGGTCTTGCCGCCCACGGTGAGGCCGGGGATCTGCGCGCGGCGTCCGGTGCCGTTCTGGACCACCGACACCATCATGTCGTGCAGCGCGTCGGCGGCGGAGGCGCTCAGCGCCGTCCCGTGCTGGCGGGGCTGGGTCTGGCTGATCACCCGCAGGTCGTGGGTGACCACGCTCTCGACCAGGTAGGGCTCCATCACGACGCCGCCGTTGGCGACGGCGGCAGCGACCAGAGCCATCTGCAGCGGGGTGGCGGCCACCTCGAAGGCGCCGATCGCGCTCATGCCGGTCTGCGCGTCGTCCGGCTCTTCGGGGAACTTGCTGGCTACTGAGCCGATCTCGGGCAGGAAGGTGTCGCCGAAGCCGAACTTCTCGGCCTGCTCACGCAGGGCGTCCGCGCCGAGTTCGACGCCGAGCCGGGCGAAGCCGGGGTTGCAGGAGACCTCAAGAGCGTCGGTGAGGGTGATCTCCTTGCCGCCGCAGTTGCCCTTGATCACCACGGTCGAGCCGGGCAGCTTGTACTCGCTGGCGTCGATCTCGGTCTTGGGCGACATGCCCGCCTCGACGGCGGCCGCGGCGGTGATCAGCTTGAAGGTGGAGCCCGGCGGGTAGATCTCGCGGGTGGCCCGGTTCGCCATCGGACGGGACTTGTCGGCCTGCAACTCTTCCCAGGCGGTGCGGGAGGCCTTCAGGTCGTGGGTGGCGAGCCGGTTCGGGTCGTAGCTGGGGCTGGTCACCAGGGCCCGGACGGCACCGGTCTTGGTGTCGATCGCGACGACCGCGCCCTTGCGTCCGTTCAGGCCGTCCCAGGCGGCGCGCTGGGCCTTGGCGTTCAGGGTGGTCTCGACGGTCGCGCCGCGCGGGGTGGCGCCGGTGAGCAGGTTCACCAAGCGGTCGAGGAACTGCGAGTCGTCCACCCCGATCAGCTGCTCGGAGTAGGAGTTCTCCAGCCCGGAGGTGCCGAAGTAGTAGCTGTGGTAGCCGGTCACCGGGGCGTAGAGCTTGCCGGAGGGGTAGCTGCGCTGGAACTTGAAGCGGTCCTTGACCGGCTCGGACTTCGCCACGGGTGCGTTGCCGACCATGATCGGCCCGCGATCCTGAGCGAAGCGGGCGTCGGTGACCCGCCGGTTCTCCGGCCGGTTGTTGAGGTACTCGGTGCGGATCAGGTAGCCCGCGCTGAGGTTCAGCAGCAGCACGGTGAACATCACCATCGCCGCGGCCGCCACCCGCCGAATCGGGCCGTTCATGAATCACCTCCGGGAGATTCCCGCCTTCGCGGGAATGACGAAGAGGGGGAGGTGTCGCTTTCACTACCGTCATTCCCGCGCAGGCGGGAATCCCTGTCGACCGGCGCGGCGGTGTCGTCCGCGGTGCGGAAGATCTGCTCGGTGACGGCGTCCAGCTCCAGCGAGGCCGGGGGCTCCGGACGGGGGGCCGCCGCCTTCACCATCACGGTGGGCTCCTCGGCCAGCGAGGCGACCGGGCCGGCGCCCGCTGGCTCCAGGGCGGGGCGGCGCACCTGGTGGGTGATGATCATCAGCAGCCCGAAGAGCATCCAGTTCGCCACAAGCGAGGAGCCGCCTTGGGACATGAACGGCGTTGTCAGGCCGGTGAGCGGCAGCAGCCGGGTGACGCCGCCGATGATCGTGAAGATCTGGATGGCGAAGACGAACGAGACCCCGGCGGCCAGCAGCTTGCCGAACGGATCGCGGGCGCCCAGCGCAGCGCGCATCCCGCGGGCCACGATCAGCCCGTAGATCAGCACCACCGCGGTGAGCCCGACCATCCCCAGCTCCTCGCCGATCGCGGCCGAGATGAAGTCACTCTTGGGCAACGGCGTCCGGTTGGGCTGGCCCAGCCCCCAGCCGGTGCCGAACAGGCCTCCCCAGGCGAAGCCGAACTGGCCCTGGATCACCTGGTAGTTGCGGTCGTAGTCGGAGAACGGGTCGAGCCAGGCGGCGATCCGGGTCTGGACGTGGCCGAAGGCGAGGAAGGCGATGTAGCCGCCGACGGCGAACAGGGTGACGCCGATGATCGGCCAGCCCGGACGCTCGGTGGCGATGTACAGCATGGTGACGAAGAGCCCGAAGAACAGCAGCGAGGTGCCCAGATCCTTCTGGAAGACCAGGACGGCCATGCTGGCAAGCCACATCACCAGGATGGGGCCCAGGTCGCGGGGACGGGGCAGCACGATGCGGCCGAGCTTGCCGCCGGCCAGCGCGAGGACGTCCTTCTTCTCCACCAGGTAGGCGGCGAAGGCGACTGACAGCACGATCTTCGCAACCTCGGCCGGCTGGAAGCTGTACGGGCCGATCGCGATCCAGATCTGCGCGCCGTTGTTCTCCTTGCCGAGGCCGGGCACCAGCGGCAGCAGCAGCAGGATCAGGCCCGCCAGGAACAGCAGGTACGGATACGCGTTGAGCACCCGGTAGTCCTTCAGCAGCACAACCACCGCGCAGAAGGCGACGATCGCGATCGCCGTCCAGGTCAGCTGCAGTTCGGCGGAGTACATCCGTTCCGCGCTGCCGAGGTCGAGCCGGTGGATCATCGCCAGTCCGAGCCCGTTGAGCAGCACCACCATGGGCAGGATGAGCGGGTCGGCGTAGGGCAGCCGCCACCGGACGACGCCGTGCGCCACCCCCGCCAGGACGACCCCGATCCCCACTGCCCAAGGCCAGCCCGGGGGCAGCGCGCCCTCGGTGTTCAGGTGGATCAGGAAGTAGCCGCCGAGCACGATCGCCAGTGCCAGCACCAGCATGAACAACTCGACGCCCCGCCGCTTGCGATAGACGACGACGTCCATCTCAGCACTCCTCGGGCGCCGGGGGTGGCATGGGCGTCGGCGTCGGGCTGGGAGACGTGACGGTCTGGGTCGGCGTAGGGCTGGGCGACTGGCTGGGGGAGCCCGGGCTGGTGGAGCCGCTCGGTGAGGTGGAAGGCGAGTTGGACGGGCTGGTCGTGGTCACGGTGGGGGTGGGCGTCTGGGTGGCCTGGGCGCGGGCGTCGCGCTGAGCGATGCACTCGCGGGATTTCACCCGCAGGCCCATCACGATGCTGCGAGCAGCCTCCAGCGACTCCGCGGGGATCGTGCCGCGCACCTGTTCGGAGTAGTAGGGCGGCAGATCGTCGAGCCGGGTCGCGTCGACCTCTACAAGTGTAGAGAGGGGGAGGTTCAGCACCGCGTCCGGCAATCCCTGGAAGATCGCGACCTGCTCCTGCTCCGGTCCGACATAGAACTGCCGCTGGGTGTAGGAGTACCACAGCCCCAGCCCGCCGCCGATCAGCCCCAGCGTGAGGACGAGCGCGATCGTCACCTTCAGCCAGGCGGAGACCCGTCCCTTCGTGGTCGGCGCGTAGCGGACTCGTTCGGCCAGCACCTCCGGATCAGCCGCCGCCTCCTCGCCGAGCACGGGGAGCTGCATGGTGGTGGTGTCGAAGGGGGCGTCCAGGTCGAGGTTGGCGGCGGCGCCGAGCACCTCGGTGGCGCCTGTCCGCTCGCCCTCCACCAGATCGGCCAGCACGATAGTGATGTTGTCGGCGCCGCCGGCCGCGTGGGCGAGCGCGATCAGGCGGGCCATCACGTCGTCCAGTTCGCCGGTCAGCTCGGCCTCGATGTCGGCGTCGGTGACCATGCCGCACAGGCCGTCGGAGCAGACCAGCAGCCGGTCGCCCGCGACGGCCTCGACGAGCTCGAGGTCGGGCAGATGCTGCGGCTGGCCGTTGATCACGCGCAGGATCAGCGAGCGATGCGGGTGCTCCAGCGCCTCGGCCTCGGTGATCCTGCCGTCGTCCACCAAGGTCTGCACCCAGGAATGGTCCTTGGTGAGCCGGCTGAGCTTTCCCTCGCGGAAACGGTAGGCGCGGGAGTCGCCGATGTTGGCCAGCCCGAGATTGGCGCCGTCGAACATCAGCCCGCACACCGTGGAGCCCATGCCGTCCAGCGCCGGGTCGGATTCGACCAGTTGCGCGATCTGGTCGCCCGCGCTGCCGATCGCGTCGCCGAAGGCGCTCAGCATGTCCTGTCCGCTGTGGTCGCCGTCCACCGCGCGCAATTCCTTGATCGCCACCGCCGACGCGAGGTCGCCGGCGGCGGCGCCGCCCATGCCGTCGGCCACCACCAGCATGGTGGGGGAGACGTAGGCGGAATCCTGGTTGTTCTTGCGAACCAGTCCGATCTCGGAGTGCGCCTGGTAGCGCAGCGCGAGGCTCACTTCTCCAGCACCATCTGGGTTCGGCCGATCCGGACGCCGTCGGTCGGCCCGATCGGGGTGGGGACGGTGATCCGCTGGTTGTTGACGAAGGTGCCGTTGGTGGAGCCGAGATCCTCCACCTGGTAGCCGGCCGGGCCCAGGACGATCCGGGCGTGCCGGGTGGAGACGTAGTCGTCGTCCAGCAGCAGCTGGCAGTCGGTGGCGCGGCCGATCAGGATCGGCTGCCCCAGCGGCAGGGTGACCCCGGCCTGCGGCCCGTGGGTGATCTTCAGGGTCTTGGGCAGTCTGCGCTCAGCCCGCTTGCTCAGCTTGGGGACGGGGTCGCCGGTGGCGAGCGCGCCGGCGGTGGCGAGTTCGGCCGGGCTGAGCTTGCGTCCGAAGAGGTCGGTGCGGACGATGTTGCCGACGAACAGGATGAACAGCCACAAGGCGGCCAGGAAGGCCAGCTTGAGGGCGAGGACGATCAGTTCAGACATCGGCCAGGGGCGAGACGATGGTCAGTCGGGTGGACCCGATCTCGATCCGGCTGCCCTGGGCCAGCGACGCCTCGCGCACCCGCTGGCCGTCCACGACGATGCCGTTGGTCGAGCCGAGATCCTCCACGCGCAACTGCTGCGGGGTGCTGCCCACCACGATTCGGGCGTGCAGCCGGGAGACCCCGGGGTCGTTGATCCGCAGGTCGGCGTCGGTGCCCCGTCCGATGCTCAGCCCGGGCGGGGTGAGCGGATGCCGCACCCCGTTGACCTCGACCACCAGCGTCGCCTGGCGGATCTCGGACGGCGTGGCCGGCTCGGCCTGCTCCACGCCGGCCACCGCGGCCGAGGTGACGGTGAACCGTCCGACCGGGAGGGATTCGTCCAGGCTGTAGTCGATGGTGACCGGACCGTTGAACAGGTAGCCGTGCTCGGTCGCGTAGTTGCGCAGTTGCGGGACGATCTCGGAGTTCAGCGTCTTGGAGTACGGCGTGAGCCGTTCGTAGTCGTGCGTCGAGAGGCCGATCTGGAAGTCGTTCGGCACCAGCTTGCGGGCACGGTCGAGCAGTTTGGCCTCGCGATCGAGTTCGCGCTGCAGCCGGGCCGTGATCTCGACCGGCTGGACGTCGCCCTTGAAGGCGCGCGCGAACGCGCCGCTGACGGCGTTCTCCAATGTGCGCTCCACGCGGTCGAAGACCCCCACGGGCACCTCCCCTAGACCTGGTGTACGGCCCCAAGACTATCCAGCCGCGAAGAACCCAGGGTACTTGGGTGGACGCGAGTCGGTGGCGTGATCATCCCGTCCGTTCCAACAGGGCGACCGGCCAGCCCGCCAGATCGGTCTGTGGGTGGAAGGTGTCGGCATGGTCGCGTCCGGTGAACAGGTTGCGCCAGGCGCCCGGCGGCAGGACGAGGCGGTCGGCGGGCTGCCAGTCGCCGGCCTGGCGACGGGCGCGGGGCAGCCGAGTGGCAATGGTGACGGCCGCATCCCCGCGGGCGAAGCCCCAGGCGAACCCGGTGCTCGATGTCAGCGGTGTGTAGGTTCCGCCTCGGAACGCGTCGGGGTGCCGCTTGCGCAGGTCGAGGGAGAGGCGGGTCAGCAGCAGCTTCTCGTCGGCCAGCGATCGATCGGGTGTGCAGTTTCTGCCATATAGAGGCTCCGCCTGCCATATCGGTCGCGGCGAGTCGCCATATGGCAGAAAGTGCACACCGTCGCCCGAGCCGACGGCCGCCAAGGCGCTCGCCAGCGCTGTGAAGTCGACCGCGCGGCGGTTGTCGGGGTCGGTCAGGCTGAGCCGGACGGTCTCCTGGCCCTGGTAGACGTCGGCGACCCCTAGCGCGGTGAGCTGGACGACCTTGGTGGCGAGGGTGTTGGTGCGCACCGACTCGGCGGTGAGGTCGACCCAGTCGGCGAACGCCCGTCGCACTTCTGGGTGGTTCAGCAGTCTTGGGACGGCGCCGGCGACGGCTTCCTCCGCCTCGTGGCTAGGGCTGACCCAGGATGTCCACTGCTTCTGCTCACGGCCGGCCTTGACCAGGAACGCGGCAAGCCGGTCGGCGTCGATCGGACCGGCCTTCGTCCAGGTTCCGGCCAGGGTCTGCCACAGGATCGTCCGGATCGGCGCGGGAAGGTCCGCTGTCAGCGGGGCGAGGTTGCCCACGAGAGCGGCCCACTCGTCCGGGTGCTCGGTGATCGCCGCAATCCGGGCGCGGACGTCCTCGCTGCGCTTGGAGTCGTGGCTGGAGCCGAGCGACATCGCCGCCGGCCAGCCGCGATTCACCCGCTCCAGCCAGCGGTGGAGTTCGTCCGGCCCGCTTGGCTCGTAGTTTGCCGACCGAGTTCGGTAGGAAACCTTCGAGTGAAGCGGGTTCGAGGAGTCATCGGCCGGGGGGCCGAAGGCATCCGGGTCGCCGCCGACCTCGCAGAGGGTCAGCAGCTGCGTCCAGCGGTAGAAGGCGGTGTCCTCCACGCCCTTCGCGACCAGAGCGCCGCTGACCTGCTGGAACCGGACGGCGAACTCGGCCACGATCTGATCTGGCGTAGCGGTTGTTCGGTCTCTCGTCTCAGAAGCCGAAGGACTGTTGCGGCAGATCGAGGTGGGGGTGCCGGTAGCCAGTGCATGCAGCCAAGTCAGGGTCGGCGACAGCTCGTCGGGGAGCGAGGTGCGGGCGTGGGCCGCAGCCGCGGCGAGCGCCGCCGCGTCCTCGGCGTTGAGCGTCTGTCCCGGACGGACGTAGGCGCGGTAGCGATCCAACGCCACCAGGAACTCACGCAGGCACAGGCGGACGTCGGCGGCTTCCGGGGCGGGGTCCAGGCGCAGTGCGAGGCTCGTGAGGCGGTCGAGGTCGATCGCCAGGGAGCCGTCGGCGATCTGTCGCTTGGCTTGTGTGGCGACCTCCGCCCAGGTTGCAGGCGGTTGCCCATCGGTGGCCCGGGCGAGTTCGGCGAGCTGCGCGGCTGAGTCAGGGTTCAGCTGCACCGCGTCGAACCGCCAGGAGGCCTCGTAGCCGGTGGTGCCCGCGACCGGCCACTGAGTGGGCAGGAGTTCGTCGCCGGAGAGGATCTTCTCGGCCACCACCCAGGCGCCGCCGGTCGCTTGGTGGAGCCGCTCGAAGTACCCCTGCGGATCGGCGAGGCCGTCCGGATGGTCGACCCGGAAGCCGTCGATGTGGCCCGCGTGGAACAGTTCCAGCAGCAACGCGTGGGTGGCGTCGAAGACCTGCGGGAGCTCCTGGCGCACCCCGATCAGGGTGACGATGTCGAAGAACCGCCGGTGGGTGAGCCGGGTCTGGTTCCCCTGCCAGCGCCGCAGCTCGTACCGCTGGGCGGCAACCGCTTCGGCCAACGGCAGGCCAGCCGCATCCATGGTGAGCGGGTAGGGCTGGTCGTCCACGCTGAGGACCGGTTCGGCGCGGCCGTCCGGAAGGGTCAGTTCAGCCAGCCGCACCCTCCCGCTCGCGATCAGCGCCGACATCGGGTCATTCTCGTGAACAGAGCTGCCGCTGGATGCCTCGATCGAGGACGTTCCTGGCGTGCCGGGGCGATCTGCCGGCAGATCTGTCACCTCGGGGAGGCTCGGCAGCACGAGACGGGCGCCCAGCTCGATGTCGAACCAGTCGGCGTAGGGCGAGTCCGCGCCGTCCCTGAGCACCGACCAGAGCGCCGGGTTCAGCCACAGCGGCGAGGGGATGGCCATGTGGTTGGGGACGATGTCGACGATCACGCCCAGTCCGCGTTCATGGGCCGCGGTGGCCAGCGCCTCGAAGCCCTCACGCCCGCCCCGTTCCTCCGAGATCCGGGCCGGATCGATCACGTCGTAGCCGTGGGTCGAGCCGGGCACGGACTCCAGGATCGGCGAGAGGTAGAGGTCGGTGACGCCGAGCTCCACCATGTAGTCGAGCTGCGCGGCCGCGTCCGCGAAGGTGAACCCGGCATGCAACTGCAGCCGGTAGGTGTTCAGCGGAATCCGGTGAGTTCTGGTCGGCATGGGCTCCCCTCCAGGTCGTCGCCAACCTAGCAGCGGCTCGTCGGGGAGCCCTCGGTTGCTGCCTCGCTGCGCTCGGCGACCCGTCGTCCTCGACGCGGTCACGAGCAAGCTCGCGTCGTTCCTCGTCCTCCGGTTTCTCAGTCACGCGTCCGGGATGCTAACCTCTTTCGGCTGGCTCTTTCGGGAGTCGAGCGCGAGTGGCGGAATGGCAGACGCGCACGGTTCAGGTCCGTGTGTCCGAAAGGACGTGGAGGTTCAACTCCTCTCTCGCGCACAAGCGACAGGCCTCTGACAAGGGATTTCATCCCGTCAGGGGCCTGTTCTCGTGTCAGCAGGCGGCGGTGGGGTCACGGATTGTCGCCGGGATCGTAGCGCGGGTAGTGGACCACCGCGCGATCCTCCCCGATGATCGTGGCCGCTGTGGCCGGCGAGTCGTCCAGGGAAGTTCGGTCAGCGGCCAGTGCGATGTTGCCGATCAGGGGCTCGATGCCGCGCCCTGCCGAGCGCAGCAGGTCAGGGCGCATGGGTCGCCGGCCGCTGGGCTGGGAGAGGGCGAGGGCGTAGAGGAGTTCATCGACGCGCTTGCCGAGCGCGACCCACTCGCCCGAGGCCAAACGATCCTCTTCCAGGTCGCGGGTCGCGTCCGCCCAGGCTGTCCGGATGCGGATCGCCAGTTCGGCGGCGGCAGGCGACGGGGCGCGGACCCGCAAGCGACCGATCGTCGCGGTCAACTCATCGATCTGACGGCTGGCCACGCGCGAGTGCGACCCGGTGGCGCGATGCTCTCGCCGCCAGGTTGCATAGACAGCCACCGCTGCGATGGCCGCGGCGATCAGCGGTACCAGCGGCCAGCCGGGAACGTCGGCTGTTCCGGAGTCGAGAACGATCAGCAGGTACAGGGCTGTGGTGATGCCACCCCCGATAGCGGCCGCACCTGCCAGTTCGTCCACCCAGTCGATCGGCTGGGTGGGCGGGATGTAGGTGTCGAACCTGACGCCGGCGCGGTGCAGCTCGTGGAGCCGGTCAAGTGCGTCACCTTCCAGCACCCACCGACCATGGACGAGCCGCGGATCGGACGGATCGAGCACCCACAGCTCGGCGAGATCGGACACGCCGCGGCCCTCGATCGCCGTGACGAGGTCCGTCCCGCTCAGTTCACCCTTTGCGGTGTCGGCCGGCACCGGCTCGCGCCGCGGACCCGGCCGCCGCCCTCGTTGATCCGTGACCTCCGGCGCCGCCCGACCCACCTCAAGGGTGTAGGGACGCAACTCGGCCGCCGGGGGAGCCTGCCACTGTGCAGCGGGCTCACCGAATTGGGGGTCGGGATGAGGCGCGGTCATGGTCACCCCATACTCTCAGTTGACGGGTTCGAGCCGCGGGTCCACGGCTGGTGCTCCTGATCCCGAGCTCTCTGGATTGAGAAGCGTCGGGGCTCGACGCCGGCTCGCCTGCGCTGAGCCCAGTCGGAGAGCCACCTCGATTCACGCACATACTCAAGCAGTTTTAGAGTAGGTGTGAGGCGTGATCCCGGCTTCAGTGCGATGGCACCCTGGGAACAACAGTCGCGGAGAAGTGAGGTCACGATCCCCAGCCCTTGCGGGCCGCGTCGGTTAGCAACCGAGCCTGGCGTCCCAGCCAGTTACCCCTCCGTCGGCGCACTCACCAGGATTCGAACCTGGACCGGACGGCTTCGTAGACCGTTGCCCTCTCCTGTTGGGCGATGAGTGCTCTCGGAACCACTGATCAATCATGTCCCGGCTGCGGCGTACCCGGTGGGCGATCTGTGGCACCTGGATCTGGCGCCGGATGTCCGATCCGGCCACCAGATCCAGTCACCACAGCTCATCCCGCCGGGCACGTCCTCGCTCGGAACAGCATTGATGAGTAGTCCCGCAGGCGATCAGATCGCGACCGCGACCGCGCCCCCGATGGGGGCGGGCGGTTTCGCCGGGATCTCACCGGCTCATCAGGCGATTTCGTTTGGTTGTGGGTGATGGTTCCTGGGGCCGGATTCGAACCGGCATCGGCGGGCGTATGAGACCCGGGCTCTGCCAATTGAGCTACCCAGGGTTGGACGCCGGTGGCATCGCGACCGCGACCGCGCCCCCGGTGGGGGCGGGCGGTTTCGCCGGAATCTCACCGGCTCATCAGGCGATTTGTTCGCTACCGCGCGGAGGATGAGGGAGTTGAACCCCCACGCCCTTTCGGGCAGTCCCGCTTCGAACGGGGTGCCGCCGCCAGTCGGCTGGATCCTCCATTGAGTAGTGGTGGGGCGGCTGGGAATACACCCGCCCCGCAGTGGCCTCTTGCTCGGCTTATGGCTTACCGGCGTTTCCACCACCTCCCGGTGGTAGCCACCACGCCCAGCCGCTTGGGGCGGCCAATCCTCACGGTGCGGGCTGTTCCGCGCGTTTCGCTTCGCGAAGGGATAGCTAGTCCCTCGGCTGCACTACTCCGCTACGAAAGCCGTCCGTCGTTGCGCGACGGGACGACCGCTCGATTCGCTTCCGCGTCGAGCATTAGGGCGCTTTCGCCCAGCACCGGGTGGAGACTTTCGCTTGGGATAAGCGCGGGACTCGAACCCGCAACCCCCTGCTTGAGAAGCAAGTGCTCTGCCACTTGAGCTAGCGTGAGACGACTGGGGACGCGCTCCACCGTGAAGTTCCGTGCCCTTTTGGGGAACAGAATGCCTCGCGCCCTCCGGCTTTCCTTGTCAGGTACTCACCGTCGCTTCCGTTCCACGAAACCGCCGCTCCGTGACCCTGGTCGCATGGTGCCCGCCCTCGGTTGACAGCCTCGGACTCCTGCACCCTCCTCACCGGCGACCGTCCTCGCAACATTGGGCCTTCGCGGCTGCGTACCACCGCGGTGCGCTCAGCGATTGCCTCTGCGCCGGCCCCGCTCGGACGGCCTCCGCCCCATTCCAGGAGCGGCTGGCCGATTGCGGATTGCATGGGATGCCACCAAGCGGTGGTGGCGGACTGTCATCAGACCCGCCTTTCACCCGGTCACCCGGGCTTATGCGCCATGCCGCGTCGTTGCGCGCCAGGGGATCGAACCCTGCTGCCGAAGCGACGGTTTTACGGACCGCTGCCCCACCCTGGGGCCTGCGCGCATCGGACCGGGACGTCGTCCCGACCGTTGTCGTTGTTGTTCCCGCACGGGCCGGCTTCCGTGGTCGCCGGCGGCTTATCCCAGGGTTGGTCCTGGGCGCATGACGGTGTCGGACCGGACGTCGCCGGGCTCCGCACCGCACCGCAAGGGTGCCGCTGTTGAGTTGTCCGTGCCGCCCTGCGCGAGCCTTGTGACAGTGAGCCCCGTTTCCACCGGGTGCCCCGCGCAGGTTGAGCGGCACTTCGTACGGATCGAGGGACTCGAACCCTCTCGGCCGTCCCCTCCCGGACAGCTGCTCCACCAGTCGAGCTGGATCCGCATGATTCAGTTGTGGTCTGGAAGACGAGAGCCGCCCTCTCCGGGTTCTTCCCGGTGGGCGGCTCCTGTGGTTGATCCACGCATGCGTGGTTACCCCAGGGGCGGCCCGTTCTCGACTCGGCTGCTCGGCTTGCCATTGCGGACATCGAAGGACGACGGCGCATAGGACTGCCGGTTCGAGCACGCGACGAGCAACTGCTCTGCGCTCCCGATCCTTCGCATCCGTGACACGGTCTTCCCTTCGATTCCTGCTGAACCCGTTTGGCCAGCCTTACAGGATGTCGGCTGTTCTCGAGGATGTCAAGTGGCGCTCAGCGTTGCAGTGACGTGAGCGGTGCGGGCGCACGACGCGCGTGATCTCCAGTCTCCCTGCTGACCCCCGTTTGGCCTGTCTTGCGGTATGTCCGCTCTGATCTGGTTGTGTCAACATGCCGATGGCTCCGATGCCACATCGGTGACCTCGATCTAGACTTTGCGGGTCGCGGCGCGCGTGCTAAGTCTTCCCAGGATGACGAGGGGCTGTCAGTG
>CAZLWS010000009.1:0-6481 GCA_964563205.1 uncultured Propionibacteriaceae bacterium
GTGGCCGCTACCTCGACCCGGACGCCGCCGCGGCCGCGATCGAGGCGGTCAAGAACCAGGGCAAGAAGTAGTTCAACGCAAGAAGGCCGGCCCCGCGGGGCCGGCCTTTCTGCATTCCAGAGTCAGGCGGACGGCCAGTTCTCGCCCTCGGGGAGGAGGCCGGTCACCACGTAGATCACCCGGGAAGCCATCAGGACGGCGTGGTCGGCGATCCGCTCGTAGTAGCGGCCCAGCAGGGCGACGTCCACCGCGGCCTCGACGGTGTACGGCCAGTCCTTGCTGAGCAGGACGCGGAACTGGCTCTTGCGCAGTTCGTCCATCTCCTCGTCGGATTCGGCCAGCTTGCCGGCGTCGTGGGCGTTGCGCTCGCTCAGCGAGCGGGCGGCGGTCGCCACCATCTCGTCGGCCACCCGCGCCATCAGCGTGAAGTTCGGCACCAGGCCCTCGGGAACCGCATGCTCGGGGTAGCGCAGCCGGGCGATCTTGGCGATGTGGGCCGACAGGTCGCCCATCCGGGCGAGGTCGGCGACCATCCGCATGGCGGCGACCACCGTCCGCAGCTCGCCGGCGACGGGCGCCTGCCGGGCGAGCAGCGAGAAGCACCGGGTCTCCAGCTCGTCGTGCAGGGCGTCGATCCGGGCGTCGGCCGAGATCACCTCCTCGGCGGTCGCCAGGTCGGCGCCGAGCAGCGCCGCGGTCGCGTCGCGCAACGCGGCCTGCACCAGGCCGGTCATGTCGACCAGGTCATCGACCACCGAGTCGAGTGCTTCGTGATAGCTGTCACGCATACCGGATGTTCCTCCTGCTGTGGGGTGCCCGAAGGCCACTGGGCACCACCCTAGAGACTCGATCGGCCGGACCGGGGCGACTGAGCCAACAACAGGTGAACAGCCGGTGAATCTTGATCACGCCTGCGCTCAGACCCCCGCCGGACGCCCGATGCGCCGTCGCGTGGCCTCTAGACTCCCAGCCATGACACCGATCGCCTGGGCGCTGCTGGGTGTCGTGGTGGGCTTTGCGCTGGGCGCCGTCGCGGTGTGGTGGACCGCCCGTCCGCAGGCCCGCACGGCCCAGGACGTGGGCTTGGCGCAGTCCCGCCTGCAGGCGGTGGTCGACAGCCTGCGCGCGGTGGTGGTGATCCTCAACCCGGACGGCTCGGTGGCCGCCTCCAGCCGCATGGCCCGCACCATCGGCCTGGTGCGCGCCACCCTGCTGCAGTCAGACGCGGTCGTCCGGCTCGCCGCCGAGGTCTCCGGCACCGACCGCACGGCCACCGTGGACGTCGACCTGCCGCGCACCCAAAGCCAGCCGGCGCTCCACCTCCATCTGGACGTGACCGCCCTGCCCGACGGCGGCGTCCTGGTCTTCGGCGAGGACCGGTCGGCCCTCGAGCGGTTCACCGCGACCCGGCGTGACTTCGTGGCGAACGTCACCCACGAGCTGAAGACGCCGATCGGCGCCATCCTGCTGCTGTCGGAAGCGATCGAATCCGCCCCGGACGATCCCGAGGCCGTCCAGGACTTCGCCGGCCGGCTGGTCACCGAGTCCGGCCGGCTCAACGATCTGGTCTCCGACATCCTCGCGCTCTCCCGGCTGCAGTCCACCGAGCCGCTGCTGCAGGCCGACCGGGTGCAGATCGACGCCGTGATCGAGGCCTCCATCCAGCGCTGCCGGGCCCAGGTCGCCGCCCAGCAGGTCACCGTCACGGTCGGCGGCGAGCACGGCCTGTGCGTGCTGGGCGACGCCCAGCAGCTGGAGACCGCGGTGACCAACCTGGTCCAGAACGCGATCGCCTACTCCGAGGCCGGCGGACGGGTCGTGGTGACGGCCCGCGCGGACGGCGACGCGATCGCCATCAAGGTCAGCGACAACGGCATCGGCATCAGCGAAGCCGACCTGACCCGGATCTTCGAGCGCTTCTACCGGGTGGACGCCGGTCGCTCCCGAGCCAGCGGCGGCACCGGCCTGGGGCTGTCGATCGTCAAGCATGTCGCAGCCGCTCACGGCGGCGACGTCACGGCCTGGAGCCGGCCGAACCAGGGCTCCACCTTCACCTTGCGACTCCCCTTGGAACAGGACGGATCATGACTCGGGTGCTCATCATCGAGGACGAATCCAACTACCGCGAGACGGTGGCCTTCATGCTGCGGCGGGAAGGCTTCGACGTCACCGAGGCCGCCGACGGCGCGGCCGGGCTGGCCAGCTACGCCCGGACGGGCGCCGACCTCGTGCTGCTCGACCTGATGATGCCCGGCCTGCCCGGCACCGAGGTCTGCCGGCAGCTGCGTGCCACCAGCAACGTCCCGATCATCATGGTCACCGCGCGCGACTCCGAGATCGACACCGTGGTGGGCCTCGAGCTCGGCGCCGACGACTACATCACCAAGCCGTTCAGCCATCGTGAGCTGGTCGCCCGGATGCGCGCCGTGCTGCGCCGAGGCGCCGATCTGGATCTCACCCCCGACGTGCTGGAGGCGGGCGGCGTCCGGATGGACGTGGAGCGCCACGAGCTGACCGTCCGCGGCGAGCCCGTGAAACTGGCGCTGAAGGAGTTCGAACTGCTCGAACTGCTGCTCCGCAACGCCGGACGGGTGCTCACCCGCGGCCAGCTGATCGACCGCGTGTGGGGCCCCGACTACGTCGGCGACACCAAGACCCTGGACGTGCACGTCAAACGGCTGCGCGGCAAGATCGAGGAGGATCCGGCCGATCCGCAGCTGCTGCTGACCGTCCGCGGCCTGGGCTACCGGTTCGAGGGCTGACACCCGTCCCGGCGTCGCAGGATCGGCCCGGCGACCCTCGCAACCCCAGTAGGGTGGTGGTTCGTGACCGACCTCACCGTCTTCTCCGGGCACGCCCATCCTGCTTTCGCGGAGCGGCTGTGCGAGATCCTGGGCGTGGAGCTCTCGCCCTCGCGGCTCTCCCGGTTCTCCAACGACTGCCTCCAGGTGCAGCTGCGGGCGAACTGCCGCCGTCGGCACGTGTACATCGTGCAGCCGCTGGTCCCGCCGGTGCAGGAGCACCTGATGGAGCTGCTCATGATGGTGGACGCCGCCCGCGGCGCCTCCGCCGCCGAGGTCACGGTCGTCATACCGCATTACGCCTACGCGCGATCCGACAAGAAGGACGCCCCGCGGATCTCCATCGGCGGACGCCTGGTCGCCGACCTGATCCACACCGCCGGCGCCAGCCGGGTGCTCACCATGGCGCTGCACTCCCAGCAGGTGCACGGCTTCTTCTCCACCCCGGTCGACCAGCTCACCGCGCTGCCGGTGCTCGCCGACCACTTCCGCAGCCGCGACCTCTCCAACACCGTGGTGGTCTCGCCCGACTTCGGCAACGCCAAGGACGCCGGACGCTTCGCCCGGCTGTTGGGCGTGGGGGTGGCCGCCGGCTCCAAGCAGCGGCTCGCGGACGACCGGGTGGTCATCGACACCATCGTGGGCGACGTCGCCGGCAAGGACGTGATCGTGCTGGACGACGAGATCGCCACCGCCGGCTCGATCATCGAACTGGTCGACGCCGTCAAGAAGTGCGAGGTGGGCTCGATCTCGGTGGCCTGCACCCACGGCCTGTTCACCGGCAAGGCGGTGGAGCGGCTCAACGCCCGCGACGACATCGACGAGATCGTCACCACCGACACCGTCCCCGCCCCGGCCGGGCTCGACCGGCTCACCGTCTGCTCGGTGGCCCCGCTGTTCGCCCAAGCCATCGCGCGGATCGACAGCGGTGAATCGATCAGCACCCTGCTCTCCAGCGACGAGACCCACGGCTGACTCCTGCAATCTGGCCGTGGCTAGCGGAAACGCATTTCGGGACGGGACCCTCCACGTGCTATGATGGGAGACCTGCGAAAGGGGTCAATGTAGATATGACGTTCACGATCGGTGAAACGGTGGTCTACCCCAATCATGGCGCGGCGGTCATCGAAGCAATGGAGACCCGCACCATCAAAGGCGAAGACAAGCTCTATTTGGTATTGCGCATCGTGGGCCAGAACGATCTGGTTGTACGAGTGCCGGCCTGCAATCTCGATCTGGTAGGCGTCCGCGACGTGGTCGACGCCGACGGTCTGGAGCGGGTTTTCGGCGTCCTGCGCGCCCCTCATGCCGAGGAGCCCACCAACTGGTCCCGCCGTTACAAGGCCAACCTCGAAAAGCTCCACTCCGGCAATGTCATGAAGGTCGCCGAAGTGGTGCGCGACCTGTGGCGCCGCGAGCGCGAACGCGGTCTCTCCGCCGGAGAGAAGCGGATGCTCGCCAAGGCCCGTCAGATCCTCGTCTCCGAACTCGCCCTGGCCGAGAAGGTCGCCGAGGATCGCGCCGAGGTCCTGCTGGACGAGGTCCTCGCCTCCTAACCCAACCAACGACAACCGCCCACCGCCCGTCTCGGGCAGGTGGGCGGTTGCGTTGTGAGACCGGGCTTGGCGACAACTTTCGTCACCACAGGCCTTTGGCCGACATATGTGTCGGCCAGAGGCCCTATATGACGGAAGTTGATGGCGCGCTCAGGCGCGGTGGGGCGACTGGCGCAGCTGGGCGGAGTAGACCTCGGTGACCTCGCGGGAGATGCGGGCGGCGGTGAGGCCCAGGGCCTCCAGCAGGCCGGGGCGGTCGCCCTGGGGGAGGAAGTCCTGGGGGATGCCGAACTCGCGCAGCGGGGTGTCGATGCCGGCGGCGCGGGCCTCCTGGGAAAGCCTGGAGCCGAGGCCGCCGGCCAGGCCGCCGTCCTCGATGGTGACCACCAGGGCGTGCTCGCCGGCCAACTGCAGCAGGTCGGGGGAGACCGGCAGCGCCCACACCGGGTCGACCACGGTGGCGGCGATGCCCTGGGCGGCGAGCCGGCGTCCGACCTCGACCGCCAGGCCGCAGAACTGGCCGTAGCCCACCACCAGCACCCGTGAGCCGGGGGCTGAGTCAGCAGAGCCGTCCGGTCCGGTGAAGAGCAGATCCACGCTGCCCCGGGCGTCGAAGCTGGGAATCGGCTCGGGCAGCGCTTCCTTGGAGTAGCGCAGGACGGTCGGGCCGTCGTCCACGGTCACCGCCAACCGCAGCGCCTGGCAGAGCCGCTCCTCATCCCGCGGGGCAGCCAGCCGCAGTCCGGGCACCAGGCCCAGCAGGGAGAGATCCCACATCCCGTTGTGGCTGGCGCCGTCCGGCCCGGTCACGCCGGCCCGGTCGAGCACGAAGGTGACGCCCTGACGGTGCAGGGCGACGTCCATCAAGACTTGGTCGAAGGCGCGGTTCAGGAAGGTGGCGTAGACCGCGACCACCGGGTGCAGCCCGCTGGCGGACAGTCCGGCCGCCGAGGCGACCGCGTGCTGCTCGGCGATGCCGACGTCGAAGACCCGGTCAGGGAAGTGCCGCGCGAAGCGGTCCAGGCCGGTCGGGTGCAGCATGGCGGCGGTCAGCGCGACCACCCGGTCGTCGGTGGCGCCGATCCGGGCCAGCTCGTCGCCGAAGGCGTCGGTCCAGGTGCGGACGGACGGGTCGGCGAAAGACTCGCCGGTCACCTCGTCGAACTTCCCGACGGCGTGGAACCGGTCCTCCTCATGTTCTTCGGCGGCGGCGAACCCGCGTCCCTTCTGGGTGATGCAGTGCACCAGGACGGGGCCGTCGAAGCCCTTGGCCTGATGCAGGGCGAACTCCACCGCGTCCACGTCGTGGCCGTCCACCGGGCCGAGGTACTTCAGCCCCAGATCGGTGAACATCCCCTGCGGCACCAGCACGTCGCGGACGCCCATCTTGATGCCGTGCAGGATGCCGTAGGCCATCGGCCCGATCTTGGGCAGCGCCTTCACCCGCTCCTTCACCCAGGTGAGGAAGCGTTCGTAGCGCCGGTCGGTGCGGATCGCGGAGAGCTGCTTGCCGAGCCCCTGCAGCTGGGTGGCGATGCCGCCGACCGTCGGGGTGTAGGAGCGGCCGTTGTCGTTGACGACGATCACGAGTTTGAGATCGCGCTGGACGGCGATGTTGTTGAGCGCCTCCCAGACCATGCCGCCGGTCAGCGCGCCGTCACCGATCACGGCGACCACGTAGCGATCCTCGCCGCGCAGCCGGAACCCCTTGGCCATCCCTTCGGCCCACGACAGCGAGGCCGAGGCGTGCGAGTTCTCCACCCAGTCGTGCGGGGACTCGGCGCGGCTCGGGTAGCCGGAGAGCCCGCCCGCCTGGCGCAAGGTGGCGAAGGCGTCCTGCCGGCCGGTGAGCAGCTTGTGGACGTAGCTCTGGTGCCCGGTGTCGTAGACGATCCGGTCCTGCGGCGAGTCGAACACCCGATGCAGCGCGAGGGTGAGCTCGACGACGCCCAGATTCGGGCCCAGGTGGCCGCCGGTCCGGCTGACGCTGCTGATCAGGAAAGCCCGGATCTCCTCGGCGAGCAGGTTCAGCTCGTCCACCGAGAGCGCGCGCAGATCGGACGGCTGCTCGATCGACTCCAGAAAGGGCACTCGCCGAGTCTAGTCCCAAGAACGGTTGACACC
>CAZLWS010000009.1:6581-19449 GCA_964563205.1 uncultured Propionibacteriaceae bacterium
GTTCTTGTCGAGACTCCTCCCTTGCCGCCGCTCACGCGGCGTCGCGGTCGTCGTCTAGTCCCAAGAACGGTTGACACCGTTCTTGTCGAGACTCCTCCCTTGCCGCCGCTCACGCGGCGTCGCGGTCGTCGTCCAGCACCGCCCTTCGCGTCCCGGCGGAGGTACCTATACTGCTCGACATGTCGGTCGTCGCTGTGGTGGTCGCCGCCGGGTCGGGGACGCGGTTCGGCGGGCAGGTTCCCAAGCCGCTGGCCGACCTGGACGGACGCCCGGTGGTGGCCCTCGCGCTCGAATCGCTGGCCGCCGGCGGCTGCGCGGAGGCGATCGTGCTGGTCTCGCCGGGTATGCAGCCGGCCTTCGCCGAGGCCCTCGCCGGAGCACCCCTCCCGGTGACCCTGGCCGAGGGCGGCGCGACCCGGCAGGAGTCGGTGCGCCGCGGGCTCGAGGCGCTCGCCGCGCGCCCCGAGCCGCCCGAGGCAGTGCTGATCCACGACGCGGTGCGTCCGCTGGTTCCCGCCGCGATGATCGGACGGGTGGTGGCCGCGGTCCGGGCGGGCGCGGCCGCGGTGACGCCCGCGCTGCCGGTGGTGGATTCGCTGCGCCGGGTCGCCGGCGACGGCAACGAGCCGGTGGACCGCGCGCCGTTGCGCCGCGTCCAGACTCCGCAGGGGTTCGACTTCGCCGCTGTCCTGGCTGCTCACCGGGCCGCGGCCGACGGGCCGGAGGCGACCGACGACGTGAGCGTGTGCGAAGCCGCCGGCCACCCGGTGACCCTGGTCGAAGGGGCCGCCGAAGCCGTCAAGATCACCTACGCCGCCGACCTCGAGCTGGTGCGGGCTCTCGTCCGGCTCAACTCGGAAGGAGCGCTGTGAACCTGCGAGTCGGGATCGGGACGGACGTCCACGCCTTCGCCCCCGGCGTCCCGCTGCATGTTGCGGGCCTGCACTTCCCGGACGAGCCGGCCGGCCTGGCCGGGCACTCCGACGGCGACGTCGCCTGCCATGCCGCGGTGGACGCGCTGCTCTCGGCGGCCGGGCTGGGCGACATCGGCAGCCGGTTCGGCACCGCCGACCCGGCCTGGGAAGGCGCGGCCGGCACGGCCTTCCTGAGCGAGACCGTCCGGTTGCTGGCCGAGCACGGCTACCAGGTGGTTAACCTGGCCATCCAGGTGATCGGCAATCGTCCCAAGCTGGCCGGGCGCCGGGCCGAGGCCGAAGCCGTGCTGTCCGCGGCGGTCGGCGCCCCGGTGAGCGTCTCCGGGACGACGACGGACGGCCTGGGCCTGACCGGACGCGGCGAGGGACTGGCCGCGGTGGCCACCGCCCTGCTCAGCCGGGACTGACTCAGCGCACCTGCTTGGCGGAGGCGGCGAAGGTGCGGCACACGCTGACCTTGGCGGAACCCAGGCCGGCGTTGACCCAGCGTTTGCGGTTGGCGCCCTGGCCGTGGTCGCCCTGGGCTTTCGGGTTCCCGCTGAGGGTGTCGTCGCCGCCGGCCTGGGCGAGCTCCACGATCTGGGCCCGGTCGGACTTGGTCAGATAGGAGGCCTTCGAGACGGCGTTGAGGAAGACCCCGGCCAGGCAGTCGGCCTGCAGTTCGAGGCGGCGGGAGAGCTCGAGCTTCTTCTTGTCGGTCTTGGCGCGGTACTGGTCGAGAAGCATCGCGATGCGGATCCCGCTGCGGTTCTGGATCGCGTGGCCGAACTCGTGGGCGACGATGTAGTCGGCGAAGAAGGCGTTGTCCGCCACCTGCGGGTTGATGTTGAGGAACACCTCGTGCAGCTTGTGGGCGTAGTAGATCCGCTGGTCGCCGGAGCAGTAGGCGGCGTTCAGGCCGCCTACCTGGCCGCAGGCCGTGGTGATCGGATCAGTGAAGACGGTCAGCGGCGGCCGGGGCATCTTGAAGCCGGAATCCTTCATCGGCTTCTGCCAGGCCATCATCAGGCAGCCGGTGAGGGTGTCCAGGTGCTTCTGCAGCTCCTTCACGGTCGCCGTCTGGTGGTCGATCCGGCCCACTGTGCACTTGGTCGCCTTCACCGACCGCTTGTAGAGGGCGTTCTTGGCCAGCCAGGCGTCCACCTGCCCCCAGGTCTTCGGCTCCGGCGCCTTCGGCGGCTTCTTGTCGGGCTTCGGAACCCCCGTGGGCGGGTAGGAGGGCTTCTGCTCCGGGGTGGGGGTGGGCTGGGGGGTCGGCGGCTCGGATGAGGGCGCCGGGCTGGGCGGCGCCGGCGTGGGCGTCTGCGGTCCCAGTGTCGGCTGGGGGCTCGGTGGCTCCGGCGTGGGCGCCGGGCTCGGGAGTTCGGGCGTGGATTCCGGGGTCGGCTCAACTTCGCTGGGGGTGGGCAGGGGAGTCGGCCCGGCTTGCTCTCCGGGGCCCGTGAGGAAGCTGGTCAGGCTGAACGCGAAGAAGCCCACTGCCAGGGCGGCGACCACGCCGAGCAGCACGAGTTTGACGGCGCCGCTGCCGCCGGACGGCGGTGGCGCCGGCGTCCCTGGCCCGGGAGCCGGCGGGCGGCCCGGAGCCGGACGCTGCTGAACCGGCTGCCCCCAGGCGGGCTGCGTCCAGGGCTGCTGGCCCCATGGTTGCCCGGCCGGGTGCTGTCCCGGCGCCGGCCCCCACGGCTGCTGTGTCACCGGGCCAGATTAGCCACGGCAGGGTGCGCCCGGATAGGCCGTCAGCGCACCTGGTCGGAGGGGGCGGTCCAGGTGTTGCACACCGCGGCCCCGGCGTTCTGCAGGCCGAGCCCGAACCAGGCCCGCCGGGCCTTGCCGGTGCCGTGGTCGGAGACGTAGCTGGGATCGCCGGACAGGCTGTCGTCGCCGATCGCCTCGGCGACGTCCTCCAGGCCGGTGCGCTCGGCGTCCGTCAGCTGCGAGGCCTGCGCCACCGAGTTCAGGAACATGCCGGCCAGGCAGTCGGCCTGCTGCTCGCTGCGGCGGCCGAGTTCCAGGCCCTCGTCCTCGGTCTTGGCCGTGCTGCGGAACGGGATGTAGGCGTTGAGGATCCCGGTCCGGCCCTGGATGGCGTGGCCGAACTCGTGACCGATCACGTAGTCGACCATGAAGGCGTTGTCGATCACCTCGGGGTTGTTCCGCTCGAACACCAGGTGAAGGTTGGTGGCGTAGTAGATCCGCTGGTCGCCTTGGCAGTAGAAGGCGTTGTACAGCTCGGCCTCACCGCAGGCGGTGGTGATCGGCTGGGAGTAGGTGCTGATCGGCGGCCGGGGCATCTGGAAGCCGGCGCGTTCCATCGGCTCTTGCCAGACCATCATCAGGCAGCCGGTGAGCAGGTTCAGATGCTCCTGCAGCTGCGGCTCGGCGATCGTCGCGACGTCGATGCGTCCCAGGGTGCAGTTGGTCGGAACCGCGACCGACTGGGCGTAGAGCGCGTTGTCGACCAGCCACTTCTCGGCTTCCTCCCAGGTGACCGGGGCCGGCGGCTCCGGCGGATCGTAGTCCGGCTCCGGGACGCCGGTGGGCGGGGCCGAGGTCTGTCCGACCTCCGGGCTCGGCAGCGGCTCGGGGCCGGACTGCTCATCGCTGTTGAGGTAGTTCATCAGGCTGAGGAAGAAGAAGCCGATCGCAAGGGCGGCGACCAGGCCGAGCAGCAGCAGCTTGAGCGGGCTGCCGCCGGAACGCTGCGGCGGGCTGGGCTGGTTCTGGTACGGCGCATAGGGCGTCTGCGGGCTGGGGTAGCCCGGCGCGGACGGGCGCTGCGGCGCGGGCTGGCCCCATCCGGAGCCCTGCCCCCAGGGCTGTTGCTGCTGCCCCCATGCCGGTTGCTGCGCCGGCCGTCCCCATTGCTGCTGCGTCACGCCGCAAGGCTAGCGGACCCGGCAACCGGGGCGGATCACCGAACCTGGTCGGCCGGGGCGATCCAGTTGTTGCAGGCGGCGGCTTGGACGTTGCTCATCCCGGTCTCGAACCAGTGCCGCCGGCTCCTGCCGAGGCCGTGATCGCCGACCACGTCCGGATTGCCGCTGAGCTGGTCGTCCCCGCCGGCGAAGGCGATGTCGAGGATGCCGGCGCGCTCGACGTCCGTCATCTGCGAGGCCTGCGCCACCGCGTTGAGGAACATGCCGGCCAGGCAGTCGGCCTGGGTCTCGCTGCGCCGCGCGAGATCGAGCCCGGCGGCTTCCTGCGCGAGGCTGCGGAGCCAGGCGTAGGAGATCCAGATGCCGGTGCGGCCCTGGATGGCGTGGCCGAACTCGTGCGCCATGACGTTGTCGGGCAGGAAGGCGTTGCCGACCACCTGCGGGTTGCGGTGGAAGATCTCGTAGATGTCGGTGGCGTAGTAGATCCGCTGGTCGAGGGTGCAGTAGAAGGCGTTGTGGGTCTGCATCTCGCCGCAGGCGGTGGTGATCGGCGTGGAGTACACGGTGACCGGCGGCCTCGGCATGACGAAGCCGGCCTGCTCCAGCGGCTTCTGCCACACCATCATCAGGCAGCCGCTGAGCAGGTTCAGGTGCTCCTGGAGTTCTTGCGGAGTCACCGACTGGGAGAAGACCCGGCCGAGGGTGCAGTTGGTCGGCGCCTGCACCGATTGGGCGTAGAGCGCGTTGTCGGTCAGCCAACGGGCGGCCTCGTCCGGATCCTTCGGAGCGGGAAGCTCGGGCGGGTTGAACTCCGGATCCGGGACGCCGGTGGGCGGCGCCGAGGTCTGGCCGATCTCGGGCGTCGGCAGCACCTCAGGCCCGGTCGTCTCGTCGGCACTGAGGAAGTTCACCAGGCTGAAGGCGAAGAAGCCGACGGCGATGGCCGCGACCAGGCCCAGCAGCACGAGCTTGAGCGGACTCCCGGAACGTGGCGGCTGCGGCGGCGGGTAGCCGGGCTGGCCCTGGTAAGGCGCCGGTCCGGGAGCGGCCGGATAGCCGGGAGCGGGACGCTGCGCCACCGGCTGGCCCCAAGCGGGCGTCGGTTGCCCCCAGGCCTGTTGCGGCTGCCCCCACGCGGGCTGCCCGGGCGGGCGCTGGATCGGCTGCTGTCCCCACTGCTGCTGCGTCACAAGCAGAGGTTATTCCTTATACCGCTGTCGCGGTATGCGTCGAGACTCCTCCCTTCCCGCCGCCAAAGCGGCGTGGCGGTCGTCGTCTGTTCCTCGGGCCGCTGACGCGCCCCTCGTCGAGACTCCTCCCTTACCGCCGCTAGGCGGCGTGGCGGTCGTCGTCTAACCAGCGCGAGGCGTCGGCGACAGGTGGTTCTGCTCAGTGACTGTCAGCGCACCTGGTCGGCGGGCGCCGTCCAGGTGTTGCAGACCGCGACCTGCGGGGAGCCGTTCCCCACCTTGAACCAGGCCCGGCGGGCGTCGCCGGTGCCGTGGTCGCCCACGTAGCCGGGCGCGTTGTTGATGATGTCGTCGCCCACCGCGTAGGTGACGTCGGAGAGGGCGGCGCGCTCGGCGTCGGTGAGCTGGGAGGCCTGGTCGACCGCGTGCAGGAAGACGCCGGCGAAGCAGTCGGCCTGGATCTCCTTGCGCCGTGACAGCTCCAGGTCGAGATCCTCGCTCTTGGTCTCCTGGCGCAGGGCGTTCTGCGAGTACAGGATGCCGGTGCGCGCCTGCAGGTGGTGGCCGAACTCGTGGCCGATGATGTTGGCGAGGAAGAACGGCTCGTAGACGATGTCGGGGGTGCTGTTCTGGAAGACCGCGGGGCCGTCGCTGGCGTAGTAGATCCGCTGGTCGCCGCCGCAGTAGGCGATGGTGCCCGAGCCGATGTCCCCGCAGGCGCTCGTGATGGGCTGGGTGACGACGGTCGCCGGCGGACGGGGCAGTTCGAACCCGGCCCGCTGCATCGGCCCCAGCCACACGGCCGTGAGGCAGGCGGTCAGCTCGTTGAGATGGGCTTGAGCCTGCTCGGGGGAGGCGGTGCCGGCGTTGAACCGGGGGACCGGGCAGTTGGTCGGCGCCTGCACGGTCTGGCCGTACAGCGCGTTGCCCACCAGCCACTGCTCGGCCTCGGCGAAGGTCTTCGGAACCGGGGTGTCGGACGGGTTCATGTCCGGCTCCGGGATGACCGGCGGCTCCGGCTCGGGCGGCGCCGTGGTCTCGCCGGGGGTCGGCGCCGTGCTCTCGCCGGGAGCGGGGCCGACCACCGCTTCCTCGTCGGTGAGGAAGCTCGCCAGGCTGAAGGCGAAGAAGCCGACTGCGATCGCGGCGACCAGCCCCAGCAGCACCATGCGCAGCGGGCTTCCAGAGCGCGGCGGCTGCGGCGGGTGGACGGGCGGACCTTGGTAGGGGTTCTGCGGGTGCTGCTGGGGGTGGCCCTGGAGCGGTCGCGGCTGGGCGACCGGCTGACCCCAGGCCGGCTGAGCCGGCCCCCAGGAGGGCTGCGGCCGGCCCCAGGCGGGCTGCTGCCCGGCCGGCGGCCGCATCGGCTGCTGCTGTCCCCACTGTTGCGTCACGGGCTCAGGTTAATCACGCCGGGTGCGGCTCCGACACCCTTCATCCGGCGGAGATCGCATTCGGGGAGCAAATGCCGGCAAGGCGACGCCGCCCGGAGGTGGGCGGATGGGTGCGCACCGGGCCAGACGCCGTTACGCTGGTGGCCGCCGGACCCGCTCGGGACGGCACGACATGTGAGGACGAGAGCCGTGACGAAGACTGCCTCCCGCGTGGTGCGCACGCTGCTGGCCGTGCTGGTGGGCATGGTCGCCTGGATCGCCGCCGGCGCTCCCGCGCACGCCGCCGACACGATCGACAGCTACCTGGTCGAGGCTGCCGTGGAGACCGACGGCAGCCTGCACGTCAAGGCGACCGTCACCTTCGCCGCCCCTCCTGCTTCTTTCACCCAGGTGATGGACACCGCCACCCGGACGCCGAACAGCCAGGAGTACCGCTTCACGGTCACCGACGTCACCGCGAAGGCCGGCGCGACCGACCTCGGCGTGACCGTGACCGCGGGGGAGCGGTCCACCACGGTCGCCGTCGACACGGCGGGCGCGACTGAGCCGATCGTCCTGGAGTACACGGTGCTCGGCGCCTCCATGGCCGCCGCCGACGGGACCGTCGTCGTGCAGTGGCCGCTGGTGCAGGGCCTGACCGCCCCGGTCACCCTGTTCGACGGCACCGTCTCGGCGCCGGCCGTCTTCAACTCGATCGACTGCGCAGCCGGCGACCCCGCCGCTCCGGGCGCCTGCACCTTCTTCGGCGGCGGCACCCACGACAACCCCATCCCGGTCTTCCACCACGAGGGGCTGCCGGCCGGCGGCTTCGTCCAGGCCACTCTGCGGTTCCCCGGCGGCGGCATGATCGCCGTCAACGAGGATCTGCGGACGCTGTGGACCGCCGAACGGGCGTTCTCCACCGGCCCCGCCGAACTGCTCAGCGCACTCGCCCTGCTCGTCCTGGGCGGCGTCGGCCTGTGGTACGCGCACCGCAAGGTCGGACGGGACGCCGCCGGCGCGGCCGCCCCGACCCGCATCGCCGAGTTCCACCCGATCGCCGACGGGCAGAGCGAGTTCCGGGTGCTGGACGAGGTCCGTCCCGGCCAGGTCGGCACCGTGCTCGACGAGCACGTCGACCCGGTCGACATCACCGCCACCGTGCTCGACCTCGCCGTCCGCGGCCACCTGCGGATCAACGAACTGGAACGGGCCTCCGTCCACGCCGCCTCGGACTGGTCCTTCGAGCGCCTGGCCAGCGACGCGCCGCTGGCGAACTACGAGAAGACGCTGCTTGAGGCCGTGGCGCCGGCCGGCGGCTCGGTGACGGTGTCGAGCCTGTCGACCGCGGTCGTCCCGGTGATCCCGCAGGTGCAGTCCGAGCTGTACGACGAGGTGGTCTCGCGAGGCTGGTTCGCCCATCGTCCGGACACCACCCGCAACACCTGGACGCGGCTGGGCTGGGTCGCGCTGGCCGCCGCGTTGCTGATCACCATCCTGCTCGCCGCCTTCACCAGCTTCGGCCTGGTCGGCGTCGGGCTGGTGCTGATCGCGCTGGGCGTCATCTTCGTCGCGGCCGAGATGCCGTCGCGGACGACCGCAGGCGCCGGGGTGCTGAGCGGCCTGCAGGTGCTCAGCGGCTCGCTGCTCACCCAGCCCACCGACCAGCTGCCGAAGGGCCGCAAGCCGGAGCAGCTGTCGCTGATCCTGCCCTACGCGGTGGTGCTGGGCGGCGCCGACCGCTGGCTGCAGGCGATCGCCGACGCCGATGACGACGACACCCCGGACGGCGACGACCTCGGTTGGTACCGGGCCGGCTCGGACTGGCACCTGAGTGACTTCCCGGCTGCGATCCGCAACTTCGTCACCACCATGCAGGGGACGCTGTTCAGCCGCTGAACCCCCGAAAGGCCACCCGTCCGCGACCCGCGTGTCTTCCCTTGACCGCGGGTCGCGGGCTCGCTTACCATGGGCGACGTCTCGGTGACGGGACATCGAGCATTGGGCATGTCACTCGCTCCGGCGAGGCAAGGACTCAGGCTTCACCGCAACGATCGTTGCGCTGGATCCGGGGTCCTTTTCTTTTTGCCCAGTCGCCCGAACGCGATGAGCTGACAGCGATCAAGGAGGACACATGGCAGCGGTGGATTACGCAGCCTTGGCCAAGGACATCCTGGCCAAGGTGGGCGGGGAGCAGAACGTGACGGGTGTGGTGCACTGCGCCACTCGGCTGCGGTTCAACCTCGCCGACGTCTCGAAGGCGGACAAGGCGGCGATCGAGACCCTGGACGGGGTCATCACCGTCGTGGAGAGCGGCGGCCAGTTCCAGGTCGTCATCGGCAACAACGTGCCCAAGGTCTACGCGGGCCTGCCGGCCGCGCTGACCGCCGACAAGACCGGGTCGGGCGACGCCCCCGCCGGCCCCAAGGGCAACCTGCTGGGCCGGGCGGTCGACCTGCTGTCCGGCATCTTCGCGCCCATCCTGGGCCCGATGTGCGCCGTCGGCATCCTCAAGGGCCTGCTGATCATGGCGAGCACCTTCGGCTGGATCTCCGCCGGCTCGACCACCTACATGATCCTGTTCTCGGCATCGGACGGCTTCTTCCTGTTCCTGCCGATGTTCCTGGCCGTCACCGCGGCCCGCAAGTTCGGCACCAACCCGATGACCGGCGTCGCGATCGCAGCCGGCATCCTGTACACCCAGCTGGCCAACTTCAACTTCAAGATCGACGGCGAGACGGTGTCGATGCCGCTGCTGGCCTACATGCGCGGCGGCCAGAACGTCGACTTCTTCGGCCTGCCGGTGATCCTGCAGTCCTACACCTCGACGGTCATCCCGATCATCCTCGCGGTGTGGCTGTCGAGCTACATCGAGAAGATCGGCAACAAGTACATCCACGAATCGCTGCGCAACTTCATCACCCCGCTGCTCGTGCTGGTGATCATGGTGCCGCTGACCCTGCTGACCATCGGCCCGCTCGGGGTCTGGATCGGTCGCGCGATCGCCGACGGCCTGCTGGTCATGCAGAACGCCGCCCCGTGGCTCGCGGGCGCCTTCCTGGGCGCCGTCTGGCAGGTGCTGGTCATCTTCGGCGTCCACTGGGGCATCGTCCCGATCTTCATCAACAACATCGCCGAGTTCGGCTACGACGCCGTCAAGGCGCCGCTGTTCCCGGCCGTCCTGGGCCAGGCCGGCGCCGCGCTGGGCGTCTTCCTGAAGGTCAAGTCGCGCAAGGCCAAGGCGATCGCCGGCTCGGCCTCGCTCTCCGGCATCTTCGGCATCACCGAGCCCGCCATCTACGGCGTGAACCTGCCCCGCAAGCGTCCCTTCATCATCGGCTGCGTCGGCGGCGCGATCGGCGGCATGATCACCGGCATCACCGGCGTCAAGGTGTACGCCAGCGGCGCTTCCAGCCTGCTCACCCTGCCGGCCGGCTTCGGCGACCCGATGGGCTTCGGCTCCACCTTCCACTGGCTGCTGCTGGCCACCGCGGTCGGCTTCTTCACCGGCATGCTGGGCACCTATTTCTTCGGCTTCAAGAAGGAGGACCTGATCAAGGACCGGGAGACCGCCGCAGCCGAGGCGCATCACGCCGCAGCCGGTGCGACCGCCGTCGCCGGCGCCGCCACCGCCATCCGTTCGGCCACCCACGAGCAGGCCGGCTCCGTCGCCACCCTGGTCGACGTGGACACCGAGGTCGGCGTCCCGATGACCGGCACCGCCATTCCGCTGTCGGAGGTCAAGGACAAGGTGTTCTCCTCCGGCGCCATGGGCGTCGGTTTCGGCGTCGTCCCCGACAAGGGAACCGTGGTCTCGCCGGTCACCGGCACCGTGGTGGTCTCGATGGCCCACGCCTTCGGGCTGCGCACCGAGACCGGTGTCGAGGTGCTGGTGCACGTCGGTCTGGACACCGTCACCCTGAACGGCGCGCCGTTCAGCCAGACGGTGGAGAAGGGCGCCCAGGTGAAGGCGGGGGACGTCCTGACGGTCGCCGACCTGGACGCCATCGAGGAGGCTGGGCTGGATTCCACCACGGTCGTGCTGGTCACCAACCCGGGCGACTTCAAGAGCGTGGACGTGCTCGCCGTCGGCGAGGTCGCGGCGGGCGATCCCGGCCTGATCGTCATCCCGTAAGGTCAGACCTCAGACAGGAGAACTCCCTATGGACTACAAGGTTCTGCCCACTTTCCCGGAGGGCTTCCTCTGGGGCGCGTCGACCTCGGCCTACCAGGTCGAGGGCGCCTGGGACGAGGACGGGAAGGGGCCGTCCGTCCAGGACGCCCGCGACCACTTCCCGGAGGGCACCACCGACTACAAGGTGGCCGCCGACCACTACCACCGCTACGCCGAGGACGTCGCCCTGATGGGCGAGATCGGGCTCAAGGCGTACCGGTTCTCGATCGCCTGGACGCGGATCATCCCCGACGGCAGCGGCGAGGAGAACCCCGCCGGCATCGCCTTCTACCACCGGCTGATCGACGCCATCATCGAACAGGGGATCACGCCGATCATCACGATGTACCACTTCGACCTGCCGCAGGCCCTGGCCGAGCAGGGCGGGTGGGCGAACCCACTGACTGTGGACTCGTTCGTCCGGTTCGCCGACATCCTGTTCCGCGAGTACGGCTCGAAGGTGAAGTACTGGCTCACCATCAACGAGCAGAACATGATGATCATGTACGGCAAGATGCTCGGCACCACCACCCTGGACGGGGACGAGGCGCAGGTGGATCTGTTCCAGCAGAACCACGGCATGTTCCTCGCCCAGGCCCGGGTCATGGCCCGCTGCCACGAGTTGCTGCCGGAGGCGAAGATCGGCCCGGCGCCGAACATCGCCTACGTGTACGCGAACTCGTGCAAGCCCGAGGACATGGTCGCCGCCGACGACTGGAACGCCATCCGCAACTGGCTGTACACCGACCTCGCGGTGTTCGGCCGGTACAACAACCTCGCCTGGGCCTACCTGGTCGAGCGCGGCTGGGCGCCCAAGATCGCCGACGGCGACCTGGAGATCCTGGCCTCCGGCAAGCCCGACTTCATCGCCTTCAACTACTACGCGACCCAGACGGTGGCGGCGCCCAGCGGCGACGCCTCCGATCTTCGGGCGCGTGGCGGCGACCAGCAGATGATCCGCGGCGAGATCGGGCTGTACAAGGCGGTCGACAACCCCGGCCTGCCGAAGAACGCCTTCGGCTGGGAGATCGACCCGGTCGGGTTCCGGACCGTCTTCCGGCACCTGTGGGATCGCTACCAGCTGCCGCTGCTCGTCACCGAGAACGGCCTGGGCGCGTTCGACGAGCTCGGCGAGGACGGCATGGTCCACGACGACTACCGGATCGACTACCTGCAGCGCCACATCGAGCAGATCCGGCTCGCAGTGGCGGACGGGGTGGACGTGCTGGGCTACTGCCCGTGGTCGGCGATCGACCTGATCTCGACCCACCAGGGCATCTCCAAGCGGTACGGCTTCATTCACGTCAACCGCGGCGAGTTCGACCTGATGGATCTTGCGCGGAGCCGCAAGAAGAGTTCCTACTGGTACCAGCAGGTCATCGAATCCCGGGGCGCCAGCCTCGACAACTGAGAAGTCCGGTCGGGCGGGGCCGACGAAGGCCTCGCCCGACCGGAACAGAAGGGATCCCGGCGCCGTCATGCGCGTCACGCGAGTTCTCAACAACAACGCCGTCATGGTCGCCACCGACGACCAGCAGGTGGCGATCGTGCTGGGCCGGGCGATCGGCTACGGCAAGCGTCCGGGCGACCGGGTCGACCCCGAAGCGGTCGTCGAACGGTTCGTCCCGGACGCCATCAACTCCCTCGACCGGCTGACCGCCTTCCTGAGCGAGACGCCGCTGGAGGTGGTGCGGCTGGCCCACGAGGTCGCCGACCTGGCCCACGCCCGGATCGGCATCCGGGTCACCCAGGCCCTCGTCCTGCCGATCGCCGACCACCTGGCCTTCGCCATCCAGCGCAGCCGGGCCGGCAGCGAGTTCATCTACCCGCTCCGCTGGGAGGTCGCCCAGCTGTACCCCCAGGAACTGGCTCTGGGCCACGACGCGGTCGACCTGATCAAGCGCCGGCTCGGCATCGAACTGGTCGACGACGAGGCGGTCGCGATCGCGATGCACATCGTCAACGCCCAGTTCGCCAGCGCCGGCCTCGGCCCGACCCTGGAGATGACCACCAAGCTCAACCGGATCGTCGGCGTGGTCGAGGCGACCATCGGCATCCCGATCGACCGGGATTCGATGAGCACCACTCGGTTCATCACCCACCTGCGCTACCTCTTCGTGCGGCTGCGCACCCGCAAGCAGTTCGAAGGCGAGGCAACCGGTGTCCGGGCGGCTGTCGCCGAGTCGCACCCGGAGGCCTTCCAGTGCGCCGAGCGGCTGCGCTACCTGCTGACCGTCGGCGAGGAGACCCTCTCCGACGACGAGATCACCTACCTCGCCCTGCACATCTCCCGTTTGATGCAGTCCGCCCGCGACGG
>CAZLWS010000009.1:19549-36818 GCA_964563205.1 uncultured Propionibacteriaceae bacterium
GCGGCGGCGGACTTCGTCCGGTCGGCGACGCCGTCGGCCAGCAGGTACTTGGCCTTGCCGGGGGCGCCGGCGGCGGTGAGGGCCGGGGTGGTTGACCGAAGGACGCCCGCGATCAGCTCGGCGACCTGGTCGAACTCGGCGGCGCCGAAGCCGCGGGAGGTCAGCGCCGGCGTCCCGACCCGGACGCCGGAGGTGTACCAGGCGCCGTTCGGATCGGCCGGCACCGAGTTGCGGTTGGTGACGATGCCGGATTCCAGCAGCGCCGACTCGGCCTGCCGGCCGGTGAGGCCGAAGTCGCTGACGTCCATCAGCACGATGTGGTTGTCGGTGCCGTCGGTGACCAGCTTCACGCCGCGCTTCATCAGGCCCTCGGCCAGCGTCTTGGCGTTGTCGGCGACGGCCTGGGCGTAGCTCTGGAAGCTCTCCTGCCGGGCCTCGGCGAAGGCGATCGCCTTGGCGGCCATGACGTGGCTGAGCGGGCCGCCCAGCACCATCGGGCAGCCGCGATCCACGGCCGGGGCGTACTCCGGGGTGGCCAGGACGAAGCCGCCGCGCGGGCCGCGCAGCGACTTGTGGGTGGTGGAGGCCACCACGTGGGCGTAGGGGATCGGATCCTCCTCGCCGGTGAACACCTTGCCCGCCACCAAGCCCGCGAAGTGGGCCATGTCGACGAACAGGGTGGCGCCCACCTCGTCCGCGATCTCGCGCATCTTCGCGAAGTTGATCCGCCGCGGGTAGGCGGAGTAGCCGGCCACGATGATGAGCGGACGGAACTCGCGGGCGTCGGCGAGCAGCTTGTCATAGTCGATCAGGCCGGTCTCGGGATTCGTCCCGTAGGCGTGCTGGCGGAACATCTTGCCCGAGATGTTGTGCCGGAACCCGTGAGTGAGGTGGCCGCCGGCGTCCAGGCTCATGCCCATCACCCGCTGGGCGTTGAAGGTGGCGCGCAGCGCCTCCCAGTCGTCCTCGGAGAGGTCGTTGACGGTCTTGGCGCCGAGCCGCTCCAGGGTGGGGGACTCCACCCGGTGGGACAGGATCGCCCAGTACGCGACCAGGTTGGCGTCGATGCCCGAATGCGGCTGCACGTAGGCGTACTCGGCGCCGAACAGCGCCCGGGCGTGCTCGGCGGCCACCGACTCGACGGTGTCGACGTTCTGGCAGCCGGCGTAGAAGCGGTGCCCGACGGTGCCCTCGGCGTACTTGTCGGAGAGCCAGGTGCCCATGGTCATCAGCACCGGCAGCGAGGCGTAGTTCTCGCTGGCGATCAGCTTCAGCGAACCTCGCTGGTCGCGCAGTTCGGCGCGGGTCGCGTCGGCGATCCGGGGATCGATCGAGCCGATCACCTCAAGGGTCTGGGAATAAACGCTGGTGGCCGTGGCGGCGAGGTCACTCACGTGACTGGCTCCTTCGTGCTGGGATGCGCCCCAATCTATCGGTTCGCGGCAGCCTGCCGGAGCGGTTGTCCGCCGGCCCGTAGGCTGGTGGAACATCCCCGACCAGGTGAGGAACCGATGAGCACCCAGAACCCCGCCGACAACACCAGCCAGAGCACGACCCAGACGGGGCCCGCCGCCGGCGGACGGCCGCAGCCGCCCTACGGCTACCCGGCGCCCTACTACCCGGCACCGCCGGCCTACCCCGCTCCGACCGCACCAGCGCCGCCCGCCAAGGGCGGCTTCGGACGCGGCTTCGGGATCGGCTCGGGGGTCGGCGTCGGGCTGGGCGCCACGATCGCCATCGGGCTGATCGTCAGCACGCTGATCTTCGGGCTGCTCGCCGGAGGCGCCGCCGGCGCGACGACCGCCGCCCCCGGCGTCCAGACCATCTGGGGCTCGCCCTTCGCCGGCAAGACCGTCCATGCGTTCTCGATCAGCGGGCCGATCATGGCCAGCGGCACGGACGGCTCCACCCTCACCGGCGGCACCTACGGCTACGAGATCGCCGCCGCGATCGACAGCCTGGGCGACGAGACCGCGGGCGTCCTGCTGCTGATGAACACCCCGGGCGGCAGCATCAACGGCTCCAAGGCGATCGCGGACGCGGTCACCGCCTACCAGGAGCGCACCGGCAACAAGGTGGTGGCCTTCGTCGAGGGCATGTCCGCCTCCGGCGGCATGTACGCCATGGCGGGCGCCGACGAGATCATCGCCGACCACGGCACCCTGATCGGCAGCATCGGGGTGATCTTCGGCCCGCTCAGCCACTTCAAGGACGTCACCGCCATCACCGGCACGCTGTTCGAGCCCGGCGTGGTGACCACGGGCGGCATCACCCAGGAGTACCTCACCATGGGCCGCGGCAAGGACTTCGGCAACCCGTTCCGCGACATGACCGAGGACGAGCGCACCGTCTACACCGCCACCATCCAGAACATGTACGACGACTTCGTCGGCTGGGTCGCCGAGGCCCGCGACCTGAAGCCGGAGTTCATCGTCGACACCCTGGGCGCGCACGTCTACGACCCGAAGGTCGCCCTCAAGCACGGCCTGATCGACGTTGAGCTGGGGGTGGCGGAGGCCTACTTCCACGCCGTGGAGACCATGGGGCTCGATCCGGCCGACACCAAGATCGTTACCGACGCCCCGCCGAGCATGCTCGACCAGTTGCTGGGCCTGGAGGCCCGAGTCCGCGGTCAGGCGCTGCCGGAAGCCGTCGAACTGGGCCAGCGGGCGACCGCCTCGATCTGCTCGGCCAGCCCGTCGGTGCTGGTGTACCACGGCGACTTGGCCACGGTCTGCACCGCAGGCCGCTGAGCCGGCCGGGGGTCAGCTGTCGTCGTCCTCCGGGTCCTGGTAGGCCTCGGAGACGTCGATCGGCGGCGGGTCGGTGAGCAGGGTCGCGGCGTGGTCGGGCACCTCGTGCTGCAGTGAGCGGGCGGTCCGCTCGTAGCCGGTGGAGGCCGGGCGCTTGGGCAGCTTCAGCTCCGCCCGGGGGACGTGCTGGTAGGGGATGGACGACAGCAGGTGGGCGATCATGTTCAGCCTGGCCCGCTTCTTGTCCTCGGCCTCGACAACGTTCCAGCGCGCCTCCGGGATGTCGGTGTGGACGAACATCTCGTCCTTGGCGCGAGAGTAGGCCTCCCAGCGGGTGAGCGACTCCAGATCGGTGGGGGAGAGCTTCCAGCGCCGCATCGGATCGGTGAGCCGTGACTTGAACCGCTTCTCCTGCTGCTTGTCGGAGACCGAGAACCAGTACTTGCGCAGCAGCACCCCGTCCTCGATCAGCAGTCGCTCGAAGACCGGGCACTGCCGCAGGAAGCGCTGGTGCTCGGTGGGGGAGCAGTAGCCCATCACCCGCTCGACGCCGGCCCGGTTGTACCAGGAGCGGTCGAGCAGCCGGATCTCGCCGGCCGCCGGCAGGTGCTGGACGTAGCGCTGGAAGTACCACTGCGTCCGCTCCCGCTCGGTGGGCGCCGGCAGCGCGACCACCTGGGCGATCCGGGGGTTCAGGTACTCGGTGATCCGCTTGATCGCGCCGCCCTTTCCGGCGGCGTCGCGGCCTTCGAAGATGACCACCACTCGGGTTCCGGTCGTCCGGATCCACTCCTGCATCTCGACGAGTTCGGATTGCAGGCGCAGCAGTTCAGCCTCGTACACATCCTTGGGCAGCTTCGGCAATTTGGGGCTCATGGCCACATATTGGCGCAGCCGGGCCTTTCACGCGACAGGTTGGGCGAAAACCGTCCAGGAATTGATGAATTGAGCGCTGCCTGGGTCAGGCGTCGATGTCGTGCAGGTGATGCACCACGTCGTGCAGGACGTAGCGGCCGAAGCTCGCCACCGTGAACGCGGCGCCGTCCGAACGCCGTCCGGTCCGCTCCAGCTGGCCGGGCGTGACCTGGTCGAAGCGGCTTGCTATCCGCTCCCCGGCCGCGGTCAGCTCGCCGGCGACCGTCTCCGGATCCTGCTCGCCGTATTTCTCGGCCACCGCGGTGGCGTCCTGATCCCAGTTGTCGAAGGACGGATCGTCCTGGGTGAGCATCAACGTCAGCCGCCGGTCACACACCCGGAAGACGTCACGGACGTGGGCGCCGTACTCCAGCGTCGACCACACCGCGGGAACCGGCCGCTGCCGGACCTCCGGACGGGTGAGCGCCGCCCGCCACCGCGGCAGGGTGGCCCGCAGCGCGGCGCCGACCGCCAGCGGATCCATCGAGGCGGCCACGAACCCGCACTCCGGGCAGGGGCGCTGCAGCACCCACGTCCAGTCCTTGGTGTCCGGGGTGATGCCGTCGGCCTGTGTCATGCCCCGACCGTAGCAACCCCCTCCGACGAGGCATAGGCTCGGGGCATGCAGATCACGCACCTGGGGCATGCGGCCGTCCTCGTGGAGGCAGCCGATCGCCGGATCCTGTTCGATCCGGGCAACTTCTCCGACGGCTGGCACGGCCTGACCGAGCTGGACGCGATCCTGGTCACCCACCAGCATCCCGACCATGTCGATCCGGCGCACGTGCCGGCGCTGGTCGCGGCCAACCCGCAGGCGGCGGTGTACGTCGAGCCGCAGGTGCTGGGGGCGGTCGACCTGCCCGGGGCGCGGCCGCTCGCCGCCGACACCGCTGTCGATCTCGGCTCGGGCATCCAGGTGGCGGCGGTCGGCGGGCTGCACGCCGTGATCCACGCCGACATCCCGCAGATCGGGAACGTCGGGCTGGTGCTGACGGCCAGCGGTGAGCCGACCTTCTTCCACCCCGGCGACAGCCTGGCGACCGTCCCGGCGGGAGTGGACGTCATCGCCGTGCCGGCCTACGGGCCGTGGGCCGCGATGAAGGAGACCATCGACTTCGTCCGCGCGGTCGGCGCGCCGCAGGGATTCCTGATCCATGACGGGCTGCTGGGCCCGCGGGGCTGGGCGCTGGCCTTCAACCGGCTGGGGGAGATGGGTCCCGCCGAGCTGGTCGACCTCCGCGACGGGACGCCCTGGGCCCCCGCCTGACGGTGACGGTCACGTGAGGTAGATGGTGACGGTGGAGCCCTCGGGGGCATCCTGGCCGTAGCCGGGCTTGGTCTCGTAGACCAGGCCGAGCAGGTTGTTGGTGTGGACCACCTTGACCTTGAAGCCCGCCTTCTCGAGGATCTCGGTGGCGGTGTCGGCGTTCTTGTAGATCACCGACGGGATCTTGACCAGCACCGGCCCCTTCGAGACCACGAAGCTGATCGTCTCGCCGCGCTCAAGCTCGCCCTTGGCCGGATCGGAGGAGATCACCGACCCCTCCGGGATCTTCTTGTCGTTCTTCTCCTCGGAGATCTCGACCTTCAGCCCGGCCTTCTCGTAGTGCTCCTTGGCCTCCTCGAAGGGCTTGCCCTTGAAGCTGACGATCTTCACCGGCGCCGGGCCCTTCGACACGGTCACCCCGATCGGCGTGTCCCGCTTCACCCGCTCCCCGGGTTCGATCGCCATGCCGGTGATCGTCCCGATCTCGGCGGTCTCGTGGTAGGCGTTCTCGACCTTGCCGAGCGTGAGGTTGCTCTCCGCCAGTTCGGCCTGGGCCTGCTCGATGGTCATTCCCGCCAATTCCGGGACGTCGAATCGCTCCGGGCCTTTCGACAGATAGGCGGTCACCGAGCCGCCGCGCAGCACCGGTGAACCCTCCACCGGGTTGGTGCGGATCACCTGGCCGGCCTTGACGGACTCGCTGAACTCGTTCTCGAAGTCGACCTGCAGGCCGTTCTTCTCGGCCAGTTGGACGGCGGCCTTCTGGGTCAGCGACGCGAAGGCGGGGGTGTCGATGAACCGGCCCGAGAACATCCACCAGGCGCCGACGCCGAGGGCGGCGGTCAGCAGCAGGATGACGATGAACCAGGCCATGCCCCGCCGCCGGCGCTTCGCCTGCCGGGTGCGCAGCAGGTTGACCGACGGCGACGGCGGATCGGCGGGCAGGTCGTAGTAGGGCATGCCGTCGGTCACCGGCGGATGCCCGGGGCTGACCGGCGTGGACGGGGTGAACCGCAGCGTGGCCGTCCGGTTCACCACGGTGGTCTGCGCGTTCCCGGCGGACGCGGCCGCAGCCGCAGCCGTGCTGGCGCCGATCAGCGCCGGGACCTGCTCGGTGGGCGCGTCGGCGCCCTCCAGCACGGTCGCCCGCATGGCGTGGGCGAGCGCGGGATCGTCCATGACGCGGTCGGCCAGGGCGCGCCGGGCGCGCCGGGCGTGGTCGAGCAGGACGGTGGCGTCCGCCGGCCGGGCGGTCGTGTCGCGGGTGGTGGCCGCGGTCACCAGCGCGTCCAGGTACCGAGGGATCGGCGTGGCCGGGTTCTCCAGCTTGGTGCTGGGCGCCGGGATCTCATTGTGGACGTGCGCGTAGGCCACCTGGATGGGGGTCTCGCCGGTGTGCGGCTTGCGCCCGGTCAGCATCTCGAAGAGCACGACGCCGAGGGCGTACACGTCGGCCCGGGTGTCGCCCTTGCCGCTGGTCACCAGCTCGGGGGCGATGTAGGAGACGGTCCCGATCAGGGTGCCGGTGGCGGTCGCGGTGTGCGCGGTGACGGCCCGGGCCAGGCCGAAGTCGGCGACCTTGATCTGGCCGCGTTCGGCGATCAGGACGTTCTCGGGCTTGATGTCGCGGTGGATGATGCCGGCCTCATGCGCCGCGGCCACCGCGGTGATCACCGGCAGCAGCAGGTCGAGCGCGCGCTCCGGGGACATCGGGGCCTCGCGGGTGATCAGGTGGCGCAGCGTGCAGCCCTCGACGTACTCCATGACGATGTAGGGACGCCCGGCGTCGATGCCCTGGTCGAAGACCGCCACCACGTTCGGGTGGGAGAGCCGGGCGGCAGCGCGCGCCTCGCGGTCGAAGCGGGTGACGAACTCGGGATCGCCGCCCAGGCTGTCGTGCATGACCTTGATCGCGACGGTGCGGGTGAGGCGGCGGTCGGAGGCCAGGTAGACGGTGGCCATGCCGCCGCGGGCCAGCTTGCGGAGAATCTCGTAGCGACCGTCCAGCACGTGGCCCACCAGGGGGTCGCCACTGCTCATGATCGTCACGTCGGCTCCGGACCAGTCGGGGAAGTAGGCCGTCCAGACCTGTCGGCCATTGTAGGAGCCGCGTTCAAGGATCGGGCGAGGGACGCGCCGAAGACCCTCGTCGCGTCAGCGGTACGCGGATAAGGTGACCCCGTGACTGTACTGATGGGCATCGCCACCCGGCTGCGGCTCGCCCGGCTGCTGTTGATCACCGATCTGCGCTCCGGCGACCTGGCGGAGTTCGTCGCCGCGACCGCCTCGGCGGGAGTCGACGTCCTGCAACTGCGGGATCCGAAGGCCGGGCCTCAAGCGCTGGCCGACGGGTTCGCCACCGCCCGCGCCAACCTCTCAAACCGTGACGCGCTGCTCGGGCTGTACGACACGGTCGAGCTGGCCCACGAGGCGAAGGCCGATCTGCTGCAGCTCTCCGAACGCGGGGCGCCGACCGCCGCGGCGCGGGCGGAGGTGCACCCCTGGGCGGTGCTGGGACGAAGCTGCCACTCGCGTCGCCAGGTGGACGCGGCGTTGGCCGACCCCGAGGTGAACTTCCTCACCGTGGGGCCGGTGGCGGGCGGGCTGTTCGGGGCCGGCGGGCTCGACCTGATCGAGTACGCCGCCGCACAGGCGCCGCAGAACGATCCCGCCGCCAAGCCGTGGTTCGCCATCGGCGGAGTCACCGCCGACAACCTGGAGGCCGTGCTCGCCGCCGGCGCCCGCCGGATCGCGGTCTCCCGCGCGATCACTGCCGCCGAACAGCCCGCCGAGGCGGCCCGGGCGCTGAAGGCCCGCCTGGTGCAGGCCTGGAACGACGACCCCGGCATGGAGCAGGTCACCTTCGCAGCCTTCCGTCCGTAGTCTGCGAGGCAGCTCAGCCGGTCAGGCCGTCCAGTTGGTGCAGCAGGGCGAACTGGTCCGAGGTCGGCGCCACCAGCAGCTTGCGGAGCGGGTCGGCCTCGTTGCGGGCGCGGAACTGCGCGGTCGCCTCCAGTCGGCCCGGGGCGTCGATGGGCTTGACGATCCGGTAGCGCGGACGCAGCGACTCGGTCGGGTTCACGACCAGGGTCGCCCCGCCCGTCCGATTGCCGCGCTTCTGGGTCAGCGAGATGATCAGCTCGGGGTCGATCCGGCCGTTCGGACGGGCTCTCATGGCCCGCCGCAGGGTGTGGACCTCGATGCTTCCGCCGGCCAGCCCGAGCCCTTCCCGGATCTCGGGCGAGGCGTCGGCGGCGGCCTTGACGTAGCCGTTGAGGTCGCGCCGGAACCCGCGGGTCACCCGGAACAGCTCCTCGCGATCCCGGATGTACACGCACCGCTCGGCGAACTCGCGGAGCACTCGCTCGATCTCGGCGACCGGCCCGGCGGCGGGGCCGGCGTTGCCGAGCTCGAAGCCTGGCCAGCGCATCGCGTCCGGATCCAGTGAGGCGGCCCCGCCGACGTCCGCGTCGTTGGCGCCGGGCGCGATGCCGCGCTTGCTGAACGCCTCGACGACCGCGACCCGGTAGCCGTACTGGTCGTCCGGGACGTACTCGGCGTCGGCGGTGATCATGGCGCGCAGGAAGTCGAAGAAGGTGATGTCCACCGGCGGCAGGTAGTCGATCGCCCGGATGCACATCTGCAGCACCTGCCGGGCCGCCTTCCCGGCCTCGGAGGCCAGCCGCCGGGTGAGGTCGGGCTGGATGGCGCCGTCGGGCAGCCGTCCGGTGCCGCTGGTCGCCAGCCGGAACAGGTCGGCGGTGCGCGACTCGTAGATCGCGATCAGGGCGTCGAAGACTGCCGCGACCAGGATCGCGCCCCGCTCGTGCGGGGTGTCGGTCCGGGCGAGCAGGGTGGGGTCGGGGACGGACGGCATCCACACCCCGTTCACCGACTGGCCGATCGCGCTGCGCAGCGACTCCCGTCCGCGGGCGGCGGCGCCCAGCTCGATCGCCAGCTTGCCGAGCACGGTGTCGGCCCGCAGGCTCCCGCGGCTGTTCCCGATCTCGTGTTCGAGCAGTTCGTTGAGGTCGAACCCCTGCAACAGGGCCACGATGTCGGCGAAGGCCTCGTGGAAGGCCAGCACGTCGGGGTTGGACGGCTCGGTGAAGCGGGGGTACATGCCGTCCAGGATCGCGTGGGTGGTCTCGTGGGCGATGATGTCGTAGGAAAGGCAGGTGTAGACCGGGAAGCCGGGCAGCATGGTGCCGGGCAGGTTGCCGGTGAAGGAGCCGAGCAGCAGTGCGCTCTGGCTGGGCTCGTAGAAGGCGTTCGCGGTCACCAGTGCGTGCGGACGGACGGTCAGCCGCTGCACGTAGCCGCCGTCGCGGCGTCCGCTCTGCTGCCGCTTCGGGGCCCACAGCACCGGCCGCCCGAGCGCGATCTCGAAGTGCTCGATCGTCTTGGAAGCCACCCCGTACACCATCTGCTGATGGAACTGGAGGTTGCCCGGAGTGGGCGCCCAGCCGCTCTGGGCCAGCAGGTACGGATGGTCCAGCCCGGGCGAGGCGGGATCGGCCGGGGCGAGCGCGTCGTCCACCACGTCCAGGTACTCGCCCCGGAAACCGGTCGGGGTCGCGGTGATGGGCTCCCAGGGAATCCGGAGGGTCACCTGGGAGACCGAACTGGTCGCGAACGCGCTGGCCAGGGTCGGGTCCTTTGCGAAGACCCGGACCTGCCGGCTCGGCGGAACCGGCGGCTCGGCGTAGGCCGGCCCCTGAACCGGCTGGACGGGGGCCGTGGCTGGTCTGGTCGGCGGCGGGGGCGGCGAGCCGGTGATGAGGCGGTAGCGGCCGCGCAGCGACTGCCGCAGGGTTGTCGAGACGGCCGGATCGTCGATGAGCGCGTCCAGGATCGACCGCTGCCGGGCCTCGGTGAGGCTCCGTGTGCCGGCCGGGTCGGGCAGGATGTCGTGCAGCCGGTCGCTGGTGAGCCACAACTGGGCCAGCTCCAGGTTGAACATCTCCTCGCGGGCCGACTCGCCCGCCAGACCGAGACCGGTCAGCATCCGGAAGAGCGCCCAGCTGTGGGTGGACGCCCCGCTCCGCGGACGGCGCAGGTCCGGACCGACCGCGAGCGCGTCGCGAGCCCGCAGGATGCCGTTGCCGAACCTGGCGTCCGTCCGCTTCGCCGTGCTGAAGAGGGCGTGGCGCACCGCCTCGACGCGACGCCAGTCGTCGGGCAGCGCCGCCTTGTAGCGCTCGATCCACAGCGCCGCCGCCGCGGCGACCTGGGGCGTCGCCGAGGACGTCCCCTCGCCGTCCAGCCGGCACACGGTCGGGCAGCCGTAGACCGCCCACGGGATGTTCGGGGTGTAGGCCGCCATGGTGGTCGGATAGGTGCTCTCCGGGCCGAAGCAGCCCTCCATGGCGCCGGCCAGGTCCGCGTACGGCCGGTGGTCGGCCATCGCGCCGGCGACGGCGATCACCCGCTCGTAACGGGCCGGCCACACCTGGGCGCGGGGGATTCCGAGGATGCGGTTGCCGGCCGCGGCGACCAGGCAGAGCCCGCCCTCGTAGGCGTCGTCGATTGCGTCCGCCCAGGCCTTGGACGGCAGCCCGCCCATGCTCATGGAGGCCACCTCGCACTCGATGTCGCTGGCGTACATGATCGCCCGCGCCAGCGCGCTGGTCTGCCACAGGACCACCTGGTCGGCGATCCGCAGCGGCACCACGCGGGCCTCCGGGGCTCCGCCGAGCACCTGGTCCGAGACGCTCACCCGGCCGCCGGCCAGGATGCTGATCGTCCCGGTGCCGTGACCGGAGTTGTCGAGCGGGAAGGCCCAGTTGTCGGGATCCTGGGCGTCCGACGGGTTCGCGTCCACGTAGTTGCGCTGGCGCTGCTCGTCCAGGTGCCTGGGCTTGGTCTCGTGCTTCGACCAGCCGGTGTCGATGTGGGCGACCGTGGTGCGCGGCTCGGCGAACCGGACCTCGTCGCGGGCCTGGCCGAGCTGGCTGTAGGCGGGCCCGAGGTGCCAGGCGAAGCCGTCGCCGACCGCCTTGCCACGGGTGGCGTCCTGGTCTTTCGCCTCGCACTGGCCGTCGGCTCCGAGGCCGCCGCGGACGCCCTCGGGAGTGTCGTCGAGGTAGAGGGTCTGGACGAGGTCGGGCTCGACGAAGAGCACGTCGCTCTCGTCGATGCCGAGCTGGGCGGCCAGGCGGGCGTGGGCCTGGTCCCAGGGGCTCGCGTCCGGTTCGGCTTGGACGCGGAACCACTGCGGGCTGCCGTCGAGGGCGAATCCGCGGGCTCCGGGGACGGGTTCGCGCAAGGGCTCGAGGTCCGCCCGGCTCGCCGCGCCCAGGCGCTCGGTCGTCTTCAGCTTCGCCAGCAGCACCCCGGCGCCCGTCACTGGGTGGTCGGCCATCGCCGCCTCCTTCGGTCGAGACAGGCCGGTCACGAGAATCCCTCGACGGTCGCGGGAGGGCGGACGCGATCTGCCGTCGGCTCATCTTCGTCGCTCGTCGACCGCCGCGTCGATGGGGAGCATTGAGCATTCGTCAGGCGGAGCGGTTCACCGCCGCGTGGGCGAGGTTGGCCAGCGCCTCCCTGGCCTGGGGGGTGACCGGTGCGGCCTGCAGGCCGGCCACGGCGGCGGCGGTGGCCTCGGCGATCTCGGCCTCGACGGCGTCCAGGGCGCCGGAGCCGGTGATGATCCGGCGGGCGTCGGCGATCTCGGCGTCGGTGAGGTCGGGGCGTCCGGCCAGGGCGGCGAGGGCGGCCGCGTCGTCGTCGGAGGCGAGCCGCAGGGAGTGGGCGAGCAGGGCGGTGAACTTGCCTTCGCGCAGGTCGTCGCCGGCCGGTTTGCCGGTCACCTCGGCGTCCCCGAAGACGCCGAGCACGTCGTCGCGCAGCTGGAAGGCGCGGCCCACCGCCGAGCCGTAGCGGCCCAGGGCGTCCAGCGTCTCGGGGGAGCCGCCGGCCAGGGCGGCGCCGATCTGCAGCGGCCGGATCACCGTGTAGCGGGCGGTCTTGTACTCCAGCACTTGCCGCACCTGGGCGGCGACCGCGTCGGGGGCGGTGCGGGCGTCCAGCGCCGGACGGGCCTGGGCGACGATGTCGAGGAACTGGCCGGTGGTCACCTCGGTCAGCACCGACTCCATCACCGGCATCGCCCGCTCGATGGCCGTGGCCGGCAGCCCGGAGCGCCGGAACAGCTCCTGCGACCACACCAGCAGCAGGTCGCCCAGCAGAATGGCGCCGCCGCGTCCGAAGGCGTCGGAGTCGCCGCGGAGCCCACGCTCGGCGTGCAGCGCGGCGAGCTGGCGGTGCGCGGCGGGCTGGCCGCGGCGGGTGTCCGAGGCGTCCATCACGTCGTCGTGCACCAGGGCGCTGACGTGCAGCACGTCCAGGCTCGCGGCGGCCCGGACGAGCGCCGCCGGATCCTGGGGGAGGCCGGCCGCCGCGATCCATCCCCAGGCGCAGAAGGCCGGGCGCAGCCGCTTCCCGCCGGCGGTGAACCGGTCAGCGAGTTCGACCAGCGGTGCCGCGTCCGCGCCGATCCCGGCCAGCACCTCGCGCTTCCCGGCCAGGAAGCCGGTGATCGCGTCGGCGACGGCGATCGCGAACTCGTCGGAGACCGGCTGCGCTGCAGAGAACATGCCTTGAGCCTACGGCTCCCGCCGGGCGCGCCCACCCAGACCCGCACAAGGTGTGGACTTCGGCTCGATGTCGGAACATCCGCCACACCTTGCGCGACGGTGGCGGGGGTCAGTGAGTGTGCGGCGGGATCTGGCGCAGGCTGGCCAGGATCTCGGCGGTGGCCTTGGAGCGGTTCAGGGTGAAGAAGTGCAGGCCGGGGGCGCCGCCGGCGAGCAGCCGGTCGCAGAACTGGGTGGCGAACTCCAGCCCCACAGCGCGGACGGCGGCAGGGTCGTCGGCGACGGCGTGCAGCGAGGTGACGAGCGGCTCGGGCAGCGGGGCGCCGGAGAAGGTCGCGAACCGCTCGATCTGGGCGAGGTTGGTCACCGGCTGGATGCCCGCGAGGATCGGCAGTTCACACCCGATCGCCCGAACCCGCTCGACCAGCCGGAAGTAGGAGTCCGCGGAGAAGAACAGCTGGGTGATCGCGAACGAGGCCCCGGCGGCCTCCTTCTCCGCGAGGATGCGGGCGTCCAGGTCGAAGTCCTTGCGGTCCGCGTGAGCGTCCGGGAAGGCGGCTACGCCGACGCAGAAGTCGCCTGACCCCTTCACCAGGCGCACCAGCTCGGTGGCGTTGCCCAGCCCCTCGGGATGCGGCTGCCAAGGGGCGGCAGGCCCGCCTGGCGGGTCGCCCCGCACCGCCAGGACGTGGCGGATGCCCGCCTCGGCGTAGGACGCGATCGCGCCCTCGACCTCGGCGCGGGACTGGCTGACGCAGGTGAGATGCCCCATAGTCCGGAAGCCGGCCTGGGCGGTGATCATGCGGGTGGCGTCCAGGGTGCGGCTGCGGGTCGAGCCGCTGGCGCCGTAGGTCACCGACACGAAGTCTGGACGCAGCGGCTCGAGTTCGCCCACCGCGCGGGCGAGCTGCTCCTGCCCGGCGTCGTCCTTCGGCGGGAAGAACTCGAACGACATCGTCGGACGGTCGCCGGCGGCCAGCAGATCGGCGATGGTGGGCGTCAGGGGCACGACGGACACCCTACTGTTCCGCGATCGCCAGTCCGTCCCGCCAACGGGCGGTTCCGAGATCGACGGTCACCAGGCGCTGGGTGGGGCGGGTCAACGCGACATACAGGACGCGCTCGCCGCCGGGGGATTCGGCGACGACCTCGTCGGGGGCGACCACGACCACCGCGTCGTACTCCAGGCCCTTGGCGGCCAGCGGCTCGATCACGATGAGCCGGTCACCGGCGGCGGCCGCGCCTGGGCGTCCGACCAGGCCGGCGGTGATCTCGGCCATCCGGGAGGGCGGCGCGATCACGCCGATGGTGCCTTCCACCTGTCCGGTGAGGGCGGCGATGCGAGCGTCCAGCCAGTCGGTCAGCCCGGTCTCGGCGACCTCGGCCAGCTCCGGCTCGACGCCGGTGCGGCGGACGGCGTCCGGCAGGTCGGCGTCCGGGTAGGCGCGGCGCACCACCGCGGCGGCCAGGTCGAAGACCTCCGCCGGGCTGCGGTAGTTGGTCGACAGCCGGAATCGGCGGCTCGGCCCGGTGCCGGCCAGTTCGGCCATCGCACGCTGGGATTCGGCCACGTCCGGCCAGCTGCTCTGGGCGGGGTCGCCGACGATCGTCCAGCTGGCGTGGGCGCCGCGGCGGCGCAGCATCCGCCACTGCATGGGGCTGAGATCCTGCGCCTCGTCCACCAGCAGGTGGGCGAAGGTGTCGTGCGGGTCGTCGTGCGGGTCGCGCTCTCGCACGGTCGCCAGCCGGTCGGCGGTGGTGACCACCTCGGCGATCTCGCTGCCGCTGGAAAGGAACAAGGGCTCGTCGGCCTCCGGCTCCGGCAGGCCGATCATGGTGACCAGCTCGTCGAGCAGGGCGACATCGGCCACTGTCCAGCCCTCCCCGGTGAAGCCGGCGGCCAGGGCGGCCTGCTCGGCTTCGTCCAGCACCCCGGCGGCGACCGCGGCGACCACGGCCGGGTCGGCGAGCCGACGCAGCACCTGGGTGGGTTCGAGCTCGGGCCACCACGCCTGCCAGAACATTCGATAGGACGCGGCGGTGGTCACCAGGTCGGTCATCGCCTCCAGGTCGAGGTCCAGTTCCTCGGGAAGCCGCTCGTGCAGCGCCGCCAGGACGGCGGCCTCGGCGGCGTCCCGTCCGGCGTTCGCCTTGAAGCGGCCCAGCACCTCGCGGCGGATCCTCGCGAGCTCGTCGGCGCCGAGGGTGAGCACCTCGCCCTTGACCGTCACCCGCAACAGCGACTCGCCCGCCACCAGCGGCAGATCCACCAGCCGGCGCAGCACCGGCAGCATCCGCGGGCTGCCCTTCACCGCCGCCGCGGCCGCCGGATCGAGGACGTCGCTGCCGAAGCCCAGGACGTCGGTCGCCACCTGGCCGATCGCGCGCAGGGTGACCGAGTCCTCGCCGAGGGAGGGCAGCACCCGCTCGATGTAGTTCATGAACAGGGCGCTGGGCCCGATCACCAGGATGCCGCCGCGCTCATACCGGCGCCGGTTGGAGTACAGCAGGTAGGCCGCCCGGTGCAGCGCGACCACCGTCTTGCCGGTGCCCGGGCCGCCCGCGATCACGGTGACGCCGTCGTGCTCGGCGCGGATCGCCTCGTCCTGCTCGGCCTGGATGGTGGCGACGATGTCGCGCATCCGGTGCCCGCGGGCCCGCTTCAGCGCCGCCATCAGCGCGCCTTCGCCGATGACCACCAGATCGTGGCGGGCGGTGTCGTCCAGCAGGTCGTCCTCGATGCCGACCACCTTGTCGTTGCGGCAGCGCAGCACCCGGCGGCGCACCACCCCCATCGGGTCGGTGGCGGTGGCTCGGTAGAAGGGCTCGGCGGCGCGGGCCCGCCAGTCGATCACCAGCGGCTCGTACTCCTCGTCGCGGACGCCGATCCGTCCGATGTAGCTGGTGTCGCCCTCGGTGGAATCCAGCCGTCCGAAGACCAGGCCCTCGTGCTCGGCGTTCAGGATCGCCAGCCGGCGGGCGGCCTGGAAGGCGAAGGCGTCCCGCTCGAAGAGGGCGGTGCCGTCCTCCTCCCGCATCCAGGTCTGCCGGTCGGAGGTGTAGCGGCGGCGGCCTTCCTTGGCCACCCGGCGGGCCGACTTGGTCGCCCGGTTGAGCTGGCGGTACACCAGATCGACATGCGCCTGCTCGATGGCGAGCTCGCGCTCCTGCGTCGAGGAGGATGCCTCGGCTGAATCCACGTTCGTCCTTCGCCGGAGTTGTAGCGACCGTCTAGTTTACGCTGCTTCACCGAGCCGCTGGACGCCTCTCACCGGATCGCCCGCCTGCGACCCCGTGGGCCGCCGCGTCGCGACTCCCTAGACTGACCCGCATGTCCCACCCCGAGGCGCCCGTGGTCGAGCGCTGGTTCATGCGCCGCGGCTTCACTGCCTTGCTGGACGGCACCTCCATGCGCCGCCGGCGGGCGGCCCGGTTCGCACGGACCCTGGCGATCGTGTTCGTGCTGATCATGGTGATCGAGGTGCCCCGCTACGGCAGCAACCCGTGGATCACCCTGCCGATCTCGCTGCTGGTCATCCTCGCCGTCTGGGTGATCGGGAACCTCACCCGGCGGCGCCGGCCGCTGACCTTGCCGGACCGGGTGGCGAGGCTGGAGCGCTGGACCTTTCTGCTGGTGCCCAGCCTGGTGGTGCTGATCACCCCGCACGAGGCGCTGCGGATCGAGGATTTCGAGCTCTCCGGATTCGCCGCCGGAGCGATCGCGGCGGCGGCCCTCTTCCTGACGCAGCTGGTCCTGCTGGGCCTGCTCACCCTGCTGGCTTACAGCGGCCTGATTGCACTGGGGCCTTGGCTCGGACGCCGCGTGGCGTCCTCCTTCGCAGCCGGCGGCACAGCCGTCGGACGAGCCCTGCCGCTGCTGCTGGGCGTGGTCGGCTTCCTCTTCTTCAGCGCCGACCTGTGGCGCGTCGTCGGCCGGCTGTCGCCGTTGTCCTACTTGCTCGCGGTGCTGCTCTTCGTCGGCCTCAGCTGGCTGTTCCTGCACACCCGCGGCCTCGACGTGGGCGCGCTGGGCCGCTTCGAGCAGCCGGACGAAGTGACCCGGCTGCTGGCCGGAACCCCGCTCGAAGGCGGCGCCCTGCGGCTTCCCGCCGACTGCCCGCTCACCCCGGAGCAGCGCAGAAGCCTGCGGCTGGTCATGGTGATCTCGCGGCTGGCCATCGCCACGGTGGTGGGCCTGGCGGTCTTCGGATTCTTCGTCGTCCTCGGCCTGATCACGGTGAACGCCGAGGTGGTCCAAGCCTGGACGCAGGCTCCGCCGGAGGTGATGGTCAGCTGGGCCACCGAGCGGCAGAGCTACGCCCTCACCCGCCAGCACCTGAAGGTATGCGGCTTCCTGGCGGTCTTCTCCGGCTTCTACTTCGCCGTCGTCTCCGCCACCGACCCGGTCTTCCGCGAGGGACTGCGCGACGACGTCCAGGACGACCTGCGCCAAGCCTGCGCCGCCCGCCTGGTCGCCCTGCAGTGGTTCCCCGGCAAGCCGTGATTTGAGGTGCTCTGCGGTGGTGGCGTAGGATCGACCCTTGCATGACCTGCGTCGGCAGGCGCATGCGTCCGATCAACTCATGTTAGGGAGTAATGGCGAAGAAGACCGACGCCCTCGAAATGGAGGGAACCGTCGTCGAAGCCCTGCCCAATGCGATGTTCCGCGTGGAACTGACCAACGGGCACAAGGTTCTGGCGACCATCAGCGGCAAGATGCGGCAGCACTACATCCG
>CAZLWS010000010.1:0-36801 GCA_964563205.1 uncultured Propionibacteriaceae bacterium
GCCGACACCCACTACGACGCCCCATGACCCCAGTCCAGCGAGGGCCCTCCTTAGCCCGGATCCACCGATTTCCGCCTGCTGCGCGGCCCCATACGGGCGCGCTGGCTGCGCCGCCCACGCTCAACAGACGACCCGGTCTGCCCTCGCGTGACCGTCTCGCCATCACACCCGTCTGGCGCCGCTCGCGACGGCGGCCATCGGTGGATCCGGGCTTAGCGTCGAGCGCCTGTCCCCAGGGTGAGGCCCTCGACGCGAAGGGAGGCCCTCGGCCGGTCGGACTGATGAAAGGAGGGCCTGATGCGACATAGCAACACTGTTGGGATCGTCTCTCGGGTGGTCAGCGGGCTGGTGCTGCTGCTGGTCGCGGGGGCGCTGCCCTGGCTGTCGCAGCGGGATCCGGCGGCGTCCGTGCTACGGGCCCGCTACGCCGAACTCGAGCCGACGCCCGAGGCACTGGAGGCCATCCGAGCCGAACTCGGCCTGGCGGGCGGGCCGATCCCGACCAGCCTGCGGTGGTGGTCAGGAGTGCTGCAGGGCGACCTGGGGAACTCCTGGGTGAGCGGACGGCCGATCGGCGCCGGCGTCTGGACGGCGCTGGGGGTCTCGGCCACGCTGACCCTGTTCGCGCTGATCGTCGCGCTGGCGATCATGGTGGCGCTGGTCGTCCCGGCCTCGCTGCGGGTGCTGCACGACCAGCCGCAGAAGGGGTCTGGCCCCGTCGGCGTCGCGCTCACCGCGCTGCCGGAGTTCCTGCTGGCCAGCGCGCTGCTGGTGGTCGTGGCCGTCCAGTTGCAGTGGCTGCCGCCGTACGGCTGGACGGGGCTCGACACCGCCGTCCTGCCGGCGCTGTCGCTGGGCATCCCCGCGGGCGGCCTGCTGGGACGGCTGCTCTCCGACGCCATCTCCGGGGTGGCCGAGGAGCGCTGGGTGATGGTCTGGCGGCTGGCCGGCGCACCTGGTTCGGTGATTCTGAGCGGGGTGTACCGGCGGGCCGCGGCCGCGGTGATCGACCAGCTGGGGCTGGTGTTCATCGGCATCCTCGGCGGCGCGGTCGCCGTCGAGCAGGTCTTCGCGATCCCCGGGCTGGGCCGCTACCTGCTCGGCGCGGCGAACTCCCAGGATCTGCCCGCGCTGCAGGCCGGCGTCCTGCTGATGGCGCTGGCCGCGGTGGCGGTCGGCGTGCTCACCAGCGTCGCCCGGCGGGCGCTGCGCGGCGGACCGCTGCCGCCCGGGGCGCTGCCGCCTCCGCCCGAGGCGCGCAGCGACGGCCGTGCCGCCTGGTGGACGGCTGTGATCTCGCTCGCCTTGCTGGTGCTGATCCTGCTGTCAGGGCTGCCGCGCAACCCGTACGCCATCGCGCACGCCCGGCTGGCGCCGCCCAGCTGGGAACTTCCCTTCGGGGCGGACGCCAGCGGGCGCGACCTGCTTGCCCGCGTCGCCCACGGCACCCTCGGGACGCTCACGCCGGCCTTCGCGATCGTGCTGCTCTCGATTCTGGTGGGGCTGCTCCTGGCAGTGCTGGGCGAGATCTCGCGCGGCCCCGCCGAGATCGCCAACGCCACCCCGACCATCCTGGCCGGCGTGATCATCGCCGCCCTGATGGGCCCCTCCGTGGCCGGCGCCGCCCTTGCGGTGCTGTGGGTCACCTGGCCGCCGCTCACCACGCACGCGGCCTCGCTGATCGACGAGGCGACCGCGCTGCCGCACGTCCGCTGGCTGCCGCTGGCCGGGGTCGGCAAGCTGGAGATCTGGGTGCGGCATGTGCTGCCGGCCACCCTCGGGCCCCTGCTGCGGCACGGCATGCTGCGGCTGCCCGGGGTCGCACTCGCGCTGGCCGCGCTCGGCTTCCTCGGCCTGGGAGCCCAGCCGCCACTGCCTGAGTGGGGCCTGCTGCTGAGCGAGGGCATCGACTACGTTGAACGCGCCCCGTGGACGACCTTGGCCCCGGCTGCGGCGTTGATTCTGACCTCGGTCTTCGCGGTGGCGGTCGCCGGCATGCGCCCGCGGCAACGCCATGCCGTGACCGCCGCCCCGGTGTCAGCGGAATCCAAGGCAGCCGAACTGTCTGTTCGGTGAGGCGACTGAACGAATCTGCCTCGATTCGGCCGCACGAGGACGGAGTGCGGTGGCTTCCGGGCGAATCCAGGCAGATCTGTCAGGACGGGACCACAGCAGTGCCGTCCGGATCGATCCGGACGGCGAGGTCGGCGCCGGGAAGGTCGGTCGTCCGGAGTTCGGCGGGCTGACCGCCCGGCAGGCGGACGGTCACCTGGTGGCGGCCGCGGCCGGGGTTGCGATCCAGCACGGGGACGACCACACCGGCCGGGTCGGCGACCAGGCCGTCCGGGCCAAGCGCCACCCGGCCGGCGGAGGGGCCCGACCAGCCCAGCGCGCGGGCCTCGTCCGGGGAGAGGATGGGGCCGTAGCCCAGGAACTCGGCGACCTCGGCGGTGGCGGGGTGCCGCCACAGGTCGGCGGGCGGGGCGAGCTGCAGCAGTCTGCCGGCGGACAGCACGGCGATCCGGTCGGCGATGGAGAAGGCCTCGTCCTGGTCGTGGGTGACGTAGAGGCCGGGGGTGCCGGTGGCGCGCATCGTCCGCTCCAGAACGCCGACCAGGTGCTCACGCAGCCCGCGATCCAGCGAGGAGAGGGGCTCGTCCAGCATCAGCAGCCGCGGGTGCGGAGCGAGCGAGCGAGCGAGCGCGACCCGCTGCGCCTGGCCGCCGGACAGCGCGGTGACCGGACGCGGCCCGTACCCGGCCAGCCCTACCAGGTCGAGCAGTTCCTCGACCCGCGCCTCCCGCTCGGCGCGGTCAAGGTGGTTGAGGGCGTAGCCGACGTTGCCGGCCACGCTGCGGTGCGGGAACAGCTGCCCGTCCTGGAACATCATCACGAAGCCGCGCTTGTGGACGGGCACGGTTGTGATGTCCTCGCCATCCCATGCGATCCTGCCGCCGGCCAGCGGCTCCAGCCCGGCGATCGCCCGCAGCAGCGACGACTTGCCTGAGCCGGAGGCGCCCAGCAGCGCCACGATCTCGCCGGGGGCGACCTGCAGGGAGACCTGATCGACCGCTGTGACGGGGCCGTACCGCACCACCGCGTCGGTGACCGTGAGTCCGTTCACCATGGGTTGACCTCCTTGGGTCCGAGCCATTCGGCGACCGCCATCGCGGTGGCGGTCAGCAGGGCCAACAGCACCGAGGCCGCCATCGCCATGCCGAAATTCTCCGCCCCCGGGCGTGAGATCAGCCGGTAGATCACCACCGGCAAGGTCGGACGATCGGGGCGGGCCAGGAAGGAGGTCGCCCCGAACTCGCCCAGCGAGGTGGCGAAGGCGAAGCCGACCGCCAGCCCCAGCCCGCGCAGCGCGAACGGCAGGTCGATGGTGAGGACGATCCGGCGAGCGCCGGCGCCGAGGGTTGCCGCGGCCTCGTGCAGCCGGGGGTCGATCGCCCGCAGGGTGGGCAGCAGCGACCGCACCACCAGCGGCAGCGCCACCAGCGCCTGCGCGATCGGGATCAGCACCCAGGAGGAGCGCAGGTCGAGAGGCGGCCGGTTCAGGGTGATCAGGAAGCCGAAGCCGACGGTGACCGCCGACACCCCAAGAGGCAGCATGAAGGCGGAGTCGGCGGCGGCCAGCAGTCCGCGTCCGGCCGGCGAGGCGGGGCGGCGCGACAGCACGTAGCTGACCAGCAGCCCGAGGCCGAGCGCCAGCGCGGTCGCGGCAGCCGCGATGATCAGGGAGTTGACGAGCGCCTGCCAGACGCTGACCGTGGTCCCGTCCGCGCGTCCGGCCAGGGCGGCGTAGTTGCGCCAGCCGAAGCCGTCCGGGGTCACGAAGGAGCGGACGACCAGGCCGGCGATCGGGGTCACCAACAGGCCGAGGACGACCGTCGCGGTCACCGCCACGACCGGCCAGTCGGCCCTTCGCAGCGGGGTCTCGACCGGGCGTCCCAGCAGCCGCAGCGCCCGTTCGGACCGGGTTCGCGCCAGGTTGGCGACCAGCAGGGAGGCGGTCACGACGACCAACTGCAGGATCGACAGCGCGGCGGCGGCGGGCAGGTCGAGCAGCTGAGTGGTCTGGTACCAGATCTCGGTCTCGATGGTGCCCCAGGAGACCCCGCCCATCACCAGTACCACCCCGAAGGCGGTCGCGCAGAAGAGGAAGGTGAGCGCCGCGCCCGAGGCGATCGCCGGGGCGAGGGCGGGCAGCGTCACGGTGGCGAAGACCCGGAACCCCGAGGCGCCGAGGGTGCGGGCGGCGTCCTCGGCCCGGGGGTCGAGCCGGGCCCAGAGCGTCCCCACGGTGCGGACCACGACCGAGTAGTTGAAGAAGACCAGGGCCGCGACGATGCCAGCGAAGGATTCCTGCATCCCGAGCCAGCCGAGCAGTCCGGTCGGCGCCAGCAGGGAGCTGAACGCCACCCCGACCACCACCGTCGGCAGCACGAACGGTACGGCCACCAGCGCGCGCAGCAGCCGCCGTCCGGGGAAGCGGCGGCGGTACAGCAGGAAAGCCCCCGGCACCCCCAGCAGCACCGCTGCCGTGGCGCCGGCCGCCGCCTGCGCCAGGGTCTGCCCCACGATCCGCCAGGTGCGCGGCGAGGAGAGCACCGACTGCACCCCGGCCAGGCTGAACGCCCCGTTCTCGTCCAGGAACCCGCGCGCCACCAGCGCCGTCACCGGCCAGGCGAAGAAGACCACCAGGAACCCCAGCGGAATCACCGCGGCCGCCGCCCACACCCAGGGCGACCCGCCCAGCCCACGCCGCCGCACCGGCGCCGAGACGGTCACCGCCCCCGCCCCCTCTCGCAGAAACCGGGCAAAACAGCTCCCCCGCGTGCAATAGCCACACGGCGAGCCCGGATTGCCCGGTTTCTGCGGAAGCCGGGTGGGCGGAGCCGCCGCGCGTCAGACCCATCGTCCGCGGCGGCCGACAACCCGACGACCCCCACCCCTCCGCACAAACCGGGCAAATCAGCTCGACTGCGTGCAATGCGCACACGGCAGCCCCCGATTGCCCGGTTTCTGCGGAAACCGGGTGGGCTGAGGGCTGGCTGGGCGGGGGTCACAAGCGGGTCAGCCGATGACGGTGGTGGTCCAGTCGCGGATCCAGGTCTCGCGGTCGGCGGAGATGGCCTCGGCGGGGACGTACCAGGGGTCGGTCACCGCGGTGCCGAACTCGGCCCACTTCTCGGGGAGCGGGGCGGCGGGGTCGGCGGGGTACATCCACATGTTGGCTGGGATCTGGGCCTGCACCTCGGGGCTGAGCAGCCAGTCGACGAACTTCCGGGCGCCGACCTCGTTCTGGGCGCCGGCGATCACGCCGGCGAACTCGACCTGGCGCAGGCAGGTCTGCGGCAGGTTGGCGGTGCGCGGCTTGCCGTCCTTGCCGAGTTCGGAGGCCGGCGAGCTGGCGTACGACAGCGCCAGCGGACGCGGACCCTTGCCTTCAGAGCCGGAGAACTCGACCCGATAGGCCTCCGTCCAGCCCGGCACGACTTTCACGCCGTTGGCCTTGAGCTGCTTCCAGTAGTCGAGGTAGCCGTCGCCCTTGGCCGCGACGGTGGCGATCAAGAAGGCCAGGCCGGGGGTCGAGGAGGCCGGGTTCGTCACCACCAGCAGGTCGGCGTACTCAGGCTTGAGCAGATCGTCCAGCGTCTGCGGAACGGCCAGCCCCTGCTTCTCGAACCACTCCAGATCGGCGTTCAGGCAGACGTCGCCGAAGTCGATCGGAGTGAGCTGCCCGGCGCCGTCCTTGCCTAGTTCGGCACCCCCGTCCGGCAGCGCGGGCGAGGTGTAGGGGGCGAGCACGCCGGCCTCGATCGCCCGTCCGGCAAAGGTGTTGTCGATGCCGAACACCACGTCGCCCAGCGGGGCGTCCTTGGTGAGGATCAGCTGGTTGACCAGGCTGCCGCCGTCCCCGGGCTGGACGTACTCGACCTTGTAGCCGGTGGCTTCGGCGAAGGCCGCGAGGGTCTCCTCCGGCAGGTAGAAGCTGTCGTGAGTCAGGACGGTGAGAGTCTCGCTCTCGGTGGGCGGCGCGGACTCGCCCTGGGTCGGCGGTGGGCTGACCTGTCCGGAGACCCCGGCACACCCGGTCAGCAGCAGGGCCAGCACTCCCGCGGCGATCGCCTGTCGCTTGAACATTCTTTCCTCCAATGAATCGGAGGGCTCGGCTGCTGCCGAGGAGATTCCCGACTCCCTACGCCGGTGCTAGCCGGATCAGGTTCGAGGGTCTGCGTTCCCGCACTCTCAGCGCCCTTGCGGCGCTCCCCTGTCTTGAGTCCAAGAGTACCGCCCGCCACGGGCGCCGCCGAACACAACGACCGCTGGATTGCGCCGATCGTCACTCAGCACGGCGCAATGGGCAATCCAGGGGCAGCTCTGTTCACCTGCGAACCGTCCTGCCATGGTTGGACCCATGCCGAAAGTGATCCTCATCCCTGACTCTTTCAAGGGGACGATGAGTTCGGCCGAGATCTGCCGGATCATGGCGGACGCGGTCCGCAGGCATCGACCCGCGGCCGAGGTGACCGCGCTGCCGGTGGCGGACGGCGGTGAGGGCAGCGTCGACGCCTTCCTGGCGGCGGCCGGGGGCAGCCGGGTGGCGGCCGAGGTGACCGGACCCTTCCTCGGTGAGCGGATCACCGCCCACTACGGACGGCTGGACGACGCCACCGCTGTCATCGAGATGGCGGCCGCGGCCGGGCTGCCGCTGGTCGAGGGACGGGCCGACCCCGCCCGCACCACCACCTACGGGGTGGGCGAGTCGATGCTCGCGGCGGCCCGGGCGGGCGCCCGGCGCCTGATCGTCGGCGCCGGCGGCAGCGCGACCAACGACCTCGGCGCCGGGGCGGCCGCGGCCGCCGGAATCCGCTTCCTGGACGCTGCGGGCGACCCCTTCGTCCCCACCGGCGGCACCCTCGACCGAGTCGCGCGAATCGACGCTTCCGGCCTGGCCCCGGAACTGCGCGACTGCCGGATCACCGTCATGTGCGACGTCGACAACCCGCTGTGCGGCGACCGCGGCGCAGCGGCGGTCTTCGGCCCGCAGAAAGGCGCCTCCCCCGACCTGGTGCGGCGGCTGGACGACGGGCTCCGCGCGGCGTCCCAGGTGATCGAACGTGACCTGGGCACGGCCATCGCCGATGTCCCCGGGGCGGGCGCGGCGGGCGGCCTGGGCGGGGGCCTGCTCGCCTTCTTCGGCGCGACCTTGCGTCCGGGGATCGAGGTGGTGCTGGACGCGGTGGGCTTCGACGACCTGCTCGCCGACGCCGAGCTCGTCTTCACCGGCGAGGGACGGATCGACTCCCAGTCTCTCTCCGGCAAGGTGGTGGTCGGCGTCGCCCGCCGCGCCAAGGCGCACCAGGTGCCGGTGATCGCCGTCGTCGGCGACATCGCTGACGGCTTCGAAGGCGTCTACGACGAGGGAGTGACCGCGGTGTTCAGCATCAACAACCAGGCGATCCCGTTCCCCGAGGCCCGGCTCCGCGCGCGGCAAGACCTGGCTCTCACCATGGACTCGTTGATGCGGCTCACGGGATAGACGTGCAGCCGTGGGGACGACGATGTGAGGCGAGCAGCCCGGTGCGGTGGGAAAGCGGTTGTGGCAGGCTTCTGCCATGACGCAGCCGTCCGTTCCTGAGGCATCGACCGCCCAGCCAGAGCCGAGCCTTCCGCCTGCACCGGAAACGCCGCAGTACGCTCCGCCCGCCCCCGTGGCCGCGCCCGCTCCTGAGGCCGCCACGCCGTCGGCGCGCTCGGAGTGGACGCAGAAGATCATCGACGGGTACACCTTCAGTGAGCCGTCGATCGAGCTCGGCGTGCTGATGGACGAAGGGGCGCCCGTCCCCGAGGCGAAGGTGCGGATCTCACTGTCCATGCTGAATCGGCACGGATTGGTGGCCGGCGCGACCGGCACCGGCAAGACCAAGACCCTGCAGGTGCTCGCCGAGCAGATCTCCGCCGCCGGAGTGCCGGTCTTCGCCGCCGACATCAAAGGCGACCTCTCCGGCATCGCGATCCCCGGCACGCCGAACGAGAAGCTGCTGGCCCGCACCGCCAAGATCGGCCAGGACTGGCAGCCCCAGGCGGCGCCGACCGAGTTCTACGCGCTCGGCGGGCAGGGGCTGGGCGTCCCGTTGCGCGCGACGATCTCGTCCTTCGGGCCGATCCTGCTGTCGAAGGTGCTGGAGCTCAACCAGACCCAGGAATCCACTCTCGGACTGGTCTTCCACTACGCCGACTCCCACGGGCTGGCGCTGCTCGACCTGGAGGACCTGCGGGCCGTCCTGAACTACCTGACCTCGGACGAGGGCAAGGCCGAGCTGAAGTCGATCGGCGGGGTCGCCGCGACCACGGTCGGCGTGATCCTGCGGAACATCATCACCCTGGAGGCCCAGGGCGCTGGTGAGTTCTTCGGCGAGCCCGAGTTCAACACCGCCGACCTGCTGCGGGTCACCTCGGACGGACGCGGAGTCATCTCGCTGCTGGAGCTTCCGAACCTGCAGGATCGTCCGGCGATCTTCTCCACCTTCTTGATGTGGCTGCTGGCCGACCTGTTCAGCGAACTGCCCGAGGTGGGCGACCTCGACCGTCCCAAGCTGGTCTTCTTCTTCGACGAGGCGCACCTGCTGTTCAACGGCGCCTCGAAGGCCTTCCTGAACGCGATCGCGCAGACCGTCCGGCTGATCCGGTCGAAGGGGGTGGGCGTCTTCTTCGTCACCCAGACCCCGAAGGACGTCCCGGAGGAGGTGCTCGCCCAGCTCGGCTCACGGGTGCAGCACCAGCTGCGGGCGCACACCCCGAACGACGCCAAGGCGTTGCGCGCGACCGTCCAGACCTACCCGAAGTCGGCCTACGACCTGGAGGAGACTCTGCAGTCCCTCGGCATCGGCGAGGCCGTGGTCACCGTCCTCAACCCGAACGGCGCCCCCACCCCGGTGGCATGGACGCGGATGCGCGCCCCGCAGGCGTCCATGGATCCGATGAACCCGGAATGGATGGAGGCCGGCATCGCCCGCTCCGGGATGATGGCCCGCTACGGAACGGAGATCGACCGGGAGTCGGCCTACGAGATCCTGGCAGCCAAGCTGCAGGCGGGCATCGAGGCCGCCCAGCGGGAGGCCGAGGCCAAGGAGTTCGAGAAGCAGCAGAAGACCGAGGCCGCGCTCCGCGAGAAGGAGGAGGCGGCGCAGCAGAAGAAGGCTGCCGCCGAGGAGCGCGCCGAGCGCTCCCGCAGCACCTCCTCAAGCTCCCGCAAGCAGAAGTCGTGGGTCGAGTCGGCCACCTTCCGCGACCAGGTGCTGCGCACCGGCGGCCAGATCCTCCGCGACATCCTGGGAACCGCCCGCAAACGCTGAGACCGGCGCCGTCGGGGCGTTCCGGTTCGGGATCCGCCGCGGCAGCCGCTTGAGAACGACAACAGCGACGGTCGCGTTGACCGCTCAGGCAGCCAGCTCAGCCAGCGGAGCCTCGGAGTCGGCCAGGCGGGCGGGGTCGATCGGGTGGTCGGCGCGGATCAGGGCGATGATCGCGTCGATGGTGTCCCAGACGTTGACGTGCATGCCGGCGAGCACCCGCACGCCGTCGCCTTCGGGGACCGTCCAGAAGGCCATGAAGGCGCCGGATTCCGGGTCGCCGCGCAAGATGACCTCGGTGTCGGTTCCGCGTGGGACGTACCCGGTGTACTCCAGTCCGGCGTCGTACTGGTCGGAGTAGAAGAACGGCAGCGGGTCGTAGACCACGTCGGCGCCGGCCATGGAGCGTCCGGCGGCCAAGCCGCCGTCGTAGGCGTTCGCCCAGTGCTCGACCCGGATCGATCGGCCCAGCGCCTGGTTCTGCCAGTTGGCGACATCCCCCGCCGCCCAGATGTCCGCACGGGAGGTGCGCAGCGCCTCGTCGGTGATGATGCCGTTGTCGACCTCCAGCCCCGCGGCCTCAGCCAGCATGGCGTTGGGACGGATGCCGACGCCCACCACCACGGTGCTCGCCCGGACGTGGCTGCCGTCCGCAAGAGTGAGACCGGTGGCGGCGGATGCCCCGTCGATGGCGGCGACCCCCGCGCCGAACCGGAAGTCGACGCCGTGCGCGCGGTGCAGGTCGGCGAACCAGGCGCCGATCCGCTCCCCCATCACCGCCAGCAGGGGCGCCTGCTGCGGCTCGATCACCACCACCGAGCAGCCGTGGCTGCGGGCGGCGGCCGCCACCTCGAGTCCGATCCAGCCGGCCCCCACGATCGCCACCCGGCCGCCCTCCTTGAACCTTTCGAGCAGCGCGAGGGAGTCCTCAAGCGTGCGCAGCGAAAACACGCCGGGCAGTTCCGCGCCGGGCACGTCCAGGCGCCGCACGGACGAGCCCGTGGCCAGCAGCAGCCGCTCCCATTCCAGTTGCTCGCCGCTGACCAGGGTGACGGTGTGGGCGTCCGGGTCGATGCTGGCGACCGGATCACCCAGCCGCAGGTCGACCTGCTGCTCGCGGTACCAGGCCTCGTCGTGCGGCAACGCAGCCGTCGGTTCGTCTGAGCCCAGCAGAATGCCCTTCGACAAGGGCGGACGGTCGTAGGGCAGGTGGGGTTCGGCAGCCACGACGGCGATCGAGCCGCCGGCATCGACCTCGCGAACGCCCTCGACCGCACGGGCGGTCGTGGTTCCGCCGCCGATGATCAGGTACTTCGTCATGCCTCATCGTGGACCCGAGACCAGGCCTCCGTCGAGGGCTCCAACCCAAGACGGGACAAGCGGTGGCCGAGTCTCAGGATCGTGCGTCGATGATGTCGCTGCGGGCCAGGCTCAACAGGATGGAGTCAGCGGTGAGGAATGCCAGCCCCTCGGCTGCGGCCTGGGTGAGCAGGAGCCGGTCGAACGGATCCCGGTGCGGGAGTTCCGTTGCGCCAGTTCCCAGCGCATGGGCCGCGGTGACAGGCAGTTCGGCGAGCCCCGACGCGGCCAGCCCGGCGGCGAGGTCGCGTTCGATCTGCAGCTTGCCGGAGGCACGCTTGATCTCGATCTCCCAGATGGAGGCCGCGGAGTAGCGGACGCTGGGCGCCGCCGACACCTGCGCACGGGCCGCCGGACCCATTCGAAGGTTGTTTCCCAGCAGCCACAGCAGAGCCTGGGTGTCCAGCAGCAGCCCGCGCATCACGCCTCGAACAGTTCGACGAGTTCCCGGTCGGGCGCGTCAAAGTCCGCGGCGATCTCGATGCGGCCACCGAGCGTCCCCCACACGATGTCGACTCGCGCATGCGGAACCAGGTCGGCGACGGGCTTGCCCGCACGCGCGATCGTGACCACCTCGCCGGCCTCGACACGCTCCAGGAGCCGCGAGAGATGGGTCTTCGCTTCATGCACATTCACGGTGGACATGCCCTGATTGTGTACGACTAGACTAAACTTAGTCAATAACCGGCATCGACGCGGGGAGAGATCCCCGCCTTCGCGGGGATGACAGAACTGGGGTCAGCCCAGAGCCTCGATCAGGGCAGCGGTGAGCTCGGTGACCCGTTCGTCGGCGTCGGGGGTGAAGCCGAGGCGGGCGATCACCAGTTGCTCGGAGGGGACGACGACGATCCACTGGCCGTCGTGGCCGATGGCCCAGTAGGTGTCGGCGGGCACCTCGGGGCGCCGCAGGGTGCCGTCTGGGCGCTGGTTGGCCCACCAGCCGGAGGCGTAGCCGTCCTCTTCGGAGTCGACGTCGACGGCCTTCGTCGACTCGGCCATCCAGCCCTCGGGGAGCAGCCGCTCGCCGTTCCAGACGCCGTCCGCGAGGGCGAACTGGCCCAGCGCGGCCCAATCCCGCGGGGTGGCCCAGGCGTAGGAGCTGCAGACCGGAGTGCCGGCGCCGTCCGGCTCCAGGGTCAGGCTGGAGAGGCCGAGCGGGGCGAAGAGCTCGGCCCGCGGCCAGTCGGCGCCGCCGCGGCTGGGCGCCAGGATCGAGCACAGCAGGGTGGTGCTGCCGCTGGAGTACTGCAGGTGGCTGCCGGGCTCGTGCGCCAGCGGCAGGGACGCGACATAGCCGCCCATGTCGGGCTCCAGGTAGAGCATCCGGGTGATCGGGGTGCCCAGGTCGTAGGTCTCGTCCCAGGAAAGGCCGCTGGTCATCTGCAGCAGGTTCCGGATCGTGATGGACGCGCGTCCGTCCGTCCATTCCGGACGCAGGTGGTCGTCGTCGAGGGTCACCTCGCCACGGGCGACCAGGCGTCCGACCAGCAGGTTGGTGAGGCTCTTGGTCATCGACCAGCCCAGCTGCGGAGTGTTCTGGTCGAAGCCGGCGGCGTACTGCTCGGCGACCAGTTCGCCGTCCTTCAGCACCACGATGCTGCGCGTTCCCAGCGCCAGGCGTCCGGCCTCGTCGAGGTCTGCGCCGAAAGCCTGGTCGAGTGCCGCCCGCACCGCGGCGGAAGGGGTCGGCGCGGGGGCGGTGGCGTACGGGTTGGCGTCGGGGCTCACCGGGGTCGGGTCGGGCAGAGTGGGCGCCTGCCCGGCGAGGGTGCAGCCGAAGCCGGAGGTGAACCAGGTGGTCTGCTTGGCGAAGACCCCCAGCACGGTGGCCTCGGCGCCCGCGTCGCTCACCGCACTGCGCAGCACCGGCACCAGCGGGTTGTCGGGCAGATCGGCCTCGGGGTCGTCCCGTCCAGCCACGTGGGTGATCGCGCAGGCGTTGTGGGCCGCGTACCCCGTCCCGGTCAGCAGCATCGGCCGCTGCCACCAGTAGACCCCGGTCGCCGCCGCCAGCGCCAGCACCAGGACCGAGCCGAGCACGATCCCGAGGGCCCTCCCCCACTTCCGCATCCCGGCAGCGTACCCCCGAGGCCAGCACGACTGGACGGATCTGCCCCGAGATCTGCCGCAGCGAGCCGAGCGAGACCCGATCAGGCGGTCTGGAGGCAGGTTTGTTCCGCGACCTGGCCAATCCGGGCGAGCTTGTCGGGGTTGCGGACGAAGTACAGCGCCCGGACGCCGTCGCCGCTCGCCCGGACGGTGATGGTGGTGATCACCGTCGCACCCTGGTAGGCGACCGCGCCGGCGCTGCCGTTGATCACCGCAGTCGCCAGCCGGAGGTCGGGCATCGCCGCGATGCCGAGCAGGAAGCGGGCGATCTTCTCCGGCCCTGCCACCGGACGCAGCGCGGCGGTCGCCTTGCCGCCGCCGTCGGAGTAGAGGATCGCATCGGGGGTGAGCAGGGCTGCCACCCATTCGACATCGCCGGCCAGCACCGCCTCGGCAAGTTGCGCGAGCGCCTGCGCGTCCCGGTCGCCCTGGTCGGGCAGGCTGTCGCCGATCGCGGCAGTCACGGCCCGCTGCGCCCGAGAGACGAGTTGGCGGGCCGCCGCAGGGCTGGTTTCGAGCACCTCCGCGATCGAGGCATAGTCCACGTCGAGCACCTTGCGCAGCACGTACGCCGTGGCCTGCTCCGGAGTCAGCGTGGCCAGGACGAAGTCGAGGGCCTGGCCGAGCCCGTCCCGGCGCAACAGCGCCCACTCCGGGCCCTGGTCGAGCACCGGGTCGGGCAGCCACGGCCCGACATACTGTTCGCGCCGCCGGCGCTGGGCGCGCACCGCGTTGAGGGCCAGCCTGGAAGCCATCACGGTCAGGAAGGCCGGCGGCGTCCGGACCTGGTCGAGATCGACCCGCGACCAGGCCGTCCAGGCGTCCTGCACCACGTCCTCGGCGTCCTGCCGGGAGCCGGTGATGTGGAAGGCCGCGGCCAGCATTCGCGGGCGATGCTCGGTGAAGACGGCGACGTGGTCCACGGCGTTCATCCTATGGTCGGGCCGGATGCCCAGGAGAACCGGCCCGGACGCTCCCGCTCCTGGGTCAGCCACCGGAGGGTCATCCGGCAGACGGCCTCCTTCACCAGGTCGCCGGTCCGTCCGGTGAGCGCCGGACGCCGCTCGCTGTCGTCAGGACGCATGAACTGGACGTGGCCGCGTCCCTCGCCCAGGTCGACGCACTGCAGCAGGTAGCCGAGGTCGAAGGGCTCCGGGGCGACGCCCCGGCGGCGCGCGTCGATGACGTCCGCGGCGTGGGCGCCCATCGGCAGCGCGGTCGCGCAGGCCGGACGCAGGTGACGTGCCCCCTCCATCCGCACCGCGTCGCCCGCGCCGAGGATGCGCGGATGCCCGGGGACGGTCAGCGTCGCGTCCACCAGCAACCGTCCCCGGTCGTCGACCGGGAGGCCGGAGTCGGCGGCCAGCAACGGGATGCCGAAGCCGGTGGCGTCCACCGTGATGCCCTCGGGGCGTTCGTCGAAGTCGTAGCGGCGGAACTCGACCTCGACCGCGCGCCGCCGCAGCTCGTCCAGGTGCGCCGCCGCGGCCCGCCGCGCCGGCGGCGATTCGGCCACCAGCCGCACCCGGCGGCCCGCCTCGGTCAGCACGCCGGCGAGTTCCACCCCGGTGAGCCCCGCCCCGACCACGGTCACGGTCGCCTCGGGTTGCGCCCGAAGCGCTTCCCGCAGCCGGAGCGCCTCGGCCTCGGACGAGACCCCGAACGCGCCGGACGAGCCCGCGCCCGAGCCGACCGCATAGATCAGGGTCTCGTAGCCCAGGCTCTCGCCGGAGGCCAGCCGGACGGAGTCGTCGTCGATCCGGGTCACCGTGCCGGCCACCACCTCGACCGCCGGGTGCAGCATGGACGACAGCTCCCGCCGGACGTCGGGCCGGGTGCCGGCGGCCAGCGCGTGCAGCCGGATCCGCTCCACGAACCAGGGGTGCGGGGTCACCAGGGTGACGGGCTCACCTCGTCCGGCCAGCCGGTTGGCGGCCATCACGCCCGCGTACCCGGCGCCGATGATCGTCGTGGACACTACTGCCTCCCTCTCCAGCCCGTCGCGGGCCTTCATCAAGGGGACACCGCGGGCCGCGGCGCTGTGACAGGTCAGTGGCGGGCGAACCTCAGCGTCCGCACTTCGAAGGGTCGCAGGGTCAGCGGGACGATCGCCCGGCCGTCGGCCAGGTCGGCCCCGGCCGGCTCGAGCGGATCCTCCAGCAGGGAGACGTTGTCGGCCGAGGCGAAGTCGCCGCGGACGGTGAGGGCGCCGCGGCTGCGGCGTCCGAGCGACTCGTAGACCCGCACCACCAGGTCGCCGGAGCGGTCGTGGGCGAGGGTGACGTTCGAAACGACGATGCCCTCGCCCGAGGCGGCCGCCAGCGGCTCGATCCCGTGGCCGCCGGTGACGACCCGCTCCGGGGAGTTGAGCAGCCAGCCGGCGGCGGTCGCGGCGGCGACGTCCGCGCCCACGACCAGGCCGTAGGTCATGGTCTGGCGGCCCTGGTCGGTCTCGGGGTCGGGGAAGCGCGGAGCGCGCAGCAGCGAGAGCCGGACGGTGGTGGTCACGTCGGCGCCGTCGACCTCACGGGTGACGTCGTGGCCGTAGAGCGAGTCGTTGACCAGCGCCGCCCCGATCGGCGCGCCGGGCGAGGACTCCTCCGCCGCGAGGACGTAGCGGTGCATCGACACCTCAAACTTGGCGGCCTCCCAGCTGGTGTTGGTGTGGGTCGCCCGCCGCTGATAGCCGAACTGGGTCTCGGCCAGGGTGTGGTCGGCGCGGACGTCCAGCGGGAAGGCGACCTTGAGGAACTTCTCGGCCTCGTGCCAGTCGACCTCGGTCTCGAACCGGAGCGTCCGTGAGCCGGGCTCCAGGACGATCCGCTGGGTGAGGTGCGAGGCGGAGAACGGCCGCTCCAGCGTCAGGACGGCGCGGCCGTCCACCAGTTCGCCGCTGAGCGAGGCGCCGTCGCGCAGCACGGTCATCATCTTGCGGTAGTGGCGATCCACGTCCCAGGCGTCCCACATGTTCGGGAAGTCCTGGTGCAACTGGAAGAGGTTGCCCTCGGCGCCCGGGGCGATGACGTCGTGCCCGGTGGCGAGGTCGCGAGCGGAGGTGACCGTCCCCGCCCAGGAGACATGCACCTCGATCAGACCATTGGCCAGCACATATCCGGCCGAACCGCTGGTGAGGGTGACCGGCGCCACGTCGGCCCCGGACGCTGGACGCACGACCGCCCCGCCGGCCGGGACGGCGCCGCGTCCGAAGGGCGCCGGGTTCACCACGATCTCCTGCAGCCCTTCGCCGACCAGTGCGGCCAGCGCGCGGTCGATCAACCGCCCTGCCGCGGCCGCGACGCGCTCGTAGTCGGCGACGGCCTCGCGATGCACCCAGGCGATCGACGTCCCGGGCAGGATGTCGTGAAACTGCAGCAGCAGAACCTGCTCCCACAAGGCCTGGAGCTCGTCGTAGGGGAAGTCGCAGCCGGTCTCCAGAGCCGCCTGGGCGGACCACAGCTCGGCCTCGGCCAGCAGCCACTCGCAGCGGCGGTTGCCCTGCTTGGTGCGGTGCTGCGAGGTGAGGGTGGCCCGGTGCAGCTCCAGGTAGAGCTCGCCCACCCAGACCGCCGGGTCGGTCAGTTCGGCCATCGCGCGGTCGAAGAAGGCGTCCGGGTGCTCCCAGTGGACGCGGGCGCTGCCCTCCAGGTCGCGCAGCCGCGCGGCGCGTCCGACCATCTCCCGGGTGGTTCCGCCGCCGCCGTCCCCCCAGCCGACCGGGGCGATCGAACCGGTGGCCACCCGGGCCTCCCGGAACTGCCGTGAGGCCTTCGCGACCTCGGCGCCGGAGAGCTGGGCGTTGTAGGTGTCCATCGGCGGGAAGTGGGTGAAGACCCGCGAGCCGTCGATGCCCTCCCACAGGAAGCTGTGGTGCGGGAAGACGTTGACCTGGTTCCAGGAGATCTTCTGCGTGAAGAACCACTCGAAGCCGGCCCGCGCCATCAACTGCGGCAGGGCCGGGGAGTAGCCGAAGCTGTCCGGCAGCCAGACCCCGCGGCAGCGGACGCCGAACTCGCTGGCGAAGAAGCGCTGCCCGTAGACGAACTGGCGGACCAGCGACTCCCCGCTCGGCATGACGGTGTCGCTCTCCACCCACATGCCGCCCAGCGGCAGGAAGCGTCCCTCGGCGACGGCGGCCTTGACCCGCTGATACACCTCGGGGCGGTGCTCCTTGAGCCAGGCGTACTGCTGGGCGCTCGACATGCCGAAGACGAACTCGTCGGTGTCGCCGATCAGCTCGGCCATCGAGGACGAGGTGCGGGCGACCTTGCGGATGGTCTCCCGGACCGGCCACAGCCACGCCGAGTCGATGTGGGCGTGCCCGACGGCGGAGATGCGGTGCTCGGATTCGCCCGCGGACGCCGCGAGGACGGCGGCCAGCCGGGCGCGGCTGCGGGCGGCGGTGCCGGCGACGTCCTGCAGGTCCAGCACGTCGAGAGCGTCGTCCAGGGCCTGCTGAATGCGGGCCCGCCGCGGCCCGGCCGGAAGCTCGGCCTGCAGCTCCAGCAGCACGTCCAAATCCTGGGCGAGTTCGAAGACCTCGGGCTCGAAGACGCCGAGCTCGATCCGGCGGGTGGCGTAGAGCGGACGCGGGGAGGAGGTGAGGATGTCGCCCTCCCGCGTCGGCAGGAAGGGGTGGTAGTCGAGCAGCACCGGGTTGGACGCCGCCTCCAAGTACAGCTCGACCTGCTCGCCGCCGGTCGCGTCGCGGGTGATCGTGACGTACTGGTTGCGCGGGTTGAGCGACTTCACCGGGGTGCCGTCCGGCAGGTAGACCAGCGCTTCGGCCTGGAACCCGGTCATGTTCACGTCGAAGCCGAGGTCGGCGAGCAGCTCCACCCGCCGGCCGGCCCACTCCGGCGGCACCGTGCCGCGGACCCGGAACCAGGTGGTGCCCCAGGCCGGCCCCCACGGGGCGCCGACCTGGTAGGGCGTGTACTCCAGGGCGAGGCCCTCGCTAGGCGGGATCGGCTCGCCCGCCAGCGGGTGCCAGTCGAGCTGGACCGCGGCGCGGGCGCCGTGGATGGCGGGGACGATGCGCTCGGTGAGCACACGGCGGACGCGGCCGCGCGTGAGCTCGATGTCGTCGTGCACGGATTCCTCCGGGGAAGGGCTGGTGGTGCGGCGGGAAGGGGTGTTGCGAGTGGGCAACTCTACCGTGCGCGGCTGGGTTGGGCGGCATCGGAGAGCCGGCTCTGGAGCACGATCCGGGGCCCGGCGCCACGCTCCTGGGCGGCGGCGTTCCATGCCTCGAAGAAGCTGCCGCCCGGGCCGAGCTGAGCGCGGTAGAGCGCGCTGTCGGAGTCGTCGAGGACGAGCGGGGGCTGGTCGTCTGCCACCGGTACGAGTTCGTCGCGGCGCTCCACCAGCTCGGCGAGCCGGCGTCCGGTCGGCTTGAGTTCGCCCTCGCTGGTGAACAGCCCCAGGTCGTACTCCAGCGGCGGGAAGTCGGCGAGGCTCCGGGAGACATCGTGGGAGCACCACCAGGTGATCGCCCACAGCCCCGGCACGGTCGCGGCGTGCCGGACCGTCCGCTCCAGGAACTCCGGCCCGTCGGGGGCCGGGACCACGTTGGTGGGGGCGCCCACCTCCTGCAGCCAGAGCGGACGGGCGGGATCTCGCTGCCAGGCCGCCGACAGCCGGAGCAGGTACTCGGCGTGACGCACCGAGCCGGAGCCGAGCGCGCCGTGGCGCTGGGCCGAGCCGTTGAACACCCACGAGTGGGTGATGGTGAGGTCGCCGATCTCCGCGGCATGGTCGGGCAGGAAGGGCTGCCGGTTGTCGTACCAGGAGGCGTCGTACATCGAGTGCGTGACGCCGGCCGGCGGGGCGACCCCGTCCAGGCCCTCACGAGCCGCGGCGACCATGACGTCGAGCCAGGCGGTGACCTGGTCGGGGGTGGCCAGGTGCGGATCGGGGTGCGGCTTGGCCGCGAACTGGTTGACCTCGTTGCCGATGGTCAACCCCAGCAGATTCGGGGCGTCGGCGACCGCGGCGGACACCGCCCGGACGTAGTCGGCTATGGAGCCGACCACGTCCGGGTCGGTGAACATATTGCGGTCGTGCCAGGTGAGCAGCCAGCTCGGCAGGAAGTCGAAGCTGGAGAGGTGCCCCTGAACGGCGTCGACCCCCACGTCCAGGCCGGCCTCGCCCGCGATGTCCACGACATCGCGGAGGTCGCGCAGCGCCTGCGGCCGCACCAGCGTCCGGTTGGGCTGCACCAGCGGCCACAGCGGGAAGATCCGCACGTGGTCCAGACCGAGGCCTGCGATCTGGGCGAAGTCACGAGCCACCGCCGCGCGGTCCAGATCCAGCCAGGAGTGGAACCACCCCTGGGAGGGGGTGTAGTTGACGCCGAACCTCATCCCTTGACGCCGCCTTCTTCGACGCCCTTGAAGAAGAAGCGCTGGAGGGAGGCGAACAGCACGGCGATCGGGATGAACGCGATCATCGTGCCGGCGGCGATCAGCCGCTGGTTGTTGGAGAAGGTTCCGGCCAGGTACTGCAGGCCGATCGTGAGAGTGAACCGGTCCGGCGTGGTCAGCACGATCAGCGGCCACAGGAAGTCGTCCCAGGCGCCGATGAAGGCGAAGATGGCGACGACTGCGAGGGTGCCGCGCACGGCGGGCAGATGAATCTGCGTCAGCCGCTGCCACACGTTCGCGCCGTCCACCACGGCCGCCTCGTCGATCTCCTTCGGGATGATCCGGAAGGCGTTCCACATCAGCAGGACGTTCAGCGCCCCGACCATGCCGGGGATGGCGACGCCGAGCAGCTGGTCGGAGAGCCCGAGATTGCGGATCGTGACGAACTGGGCGACGATCGTCGCCTCGCCCGGCAGGATCAGCACCGCCATGAAGCAGCCGACCACGAACGCCTTGCCGCGAAAAGCGAGCCGGGCGATCGCGAAGCCAGCCATCGTGGTGAAGACCACGTTGCCGGCCACGGCCAGCGTCGCGACGAACAGCGAGTTGCCGATGTACAGCCACACCGGGATCGCTTCGCCGACCTTGATGTAGTTGTCGAGGGTCGGCTGGCTCGGGATGAGCGACAGACTGGAGGTGTAGATGTCCTCCCCCGCGCCCTTGAGCGAGGTCGAGAACTGCCACAGGAACGGGCCGATCGCCACGAACATCATGAGGATCAGCAGGAGATAGCGAACGATCTTCTCGCGAGGGGTGACGGTGCCGAAGCTGAAGGCGCCCTTCCGCTTGGCGATCGTCTCGACCTTGGCCTTCTTGGGTGACACGGCGGTGCTCACTTCTCTGCCCTCCGGTTGACATAGGCGATGAGCCCCATCGGCACCAAGGTGACCGCAAAGAGCACGATGGACAGGGCGGAGCCGTACCCGAGGTTCCCGTAGAAGCCGGAGGTGTACTGCTTGATCAGCATGACCAAGGTCATCGCCTCACCTCCGGCGCCGCCGGTGCCCCCGGTGAGGACGTAGATCTCGGAGAAGGTCCGCAGCGCCGAGACGCAGATCAGCAACGCGATCAGGGTCATCGTGCTGCGCACGCCGGGGACGGTGACCGCGAAGAACCGGCGGATCGGGGAGGCCCCGTCCATCGCGGCCGCCTCGTGAAGCTCCTTGCCGATGTTCCCCAGGGCAGCCAGGTAGATGATCATGTAGTAGCCGAGCCCCTTCCACACGGTCAGCGCGACCGCGCTCAGGATGATCAGCCAGCGCTCGGTCAGGAAGGGCAGCGGCGCGCTGATGACCTTCATCGCCATCAGGATGTTGTTGAAGATGCCTCGATCGTCGAGCAGCCAGCTCCAGATCAGGCCGACGACGACCGCTGACGCGATCACCGGCGTGTAGTAGATGACGCGGAAGAACGCGATGCCTCGCAGCTGCTTCTCCACCAGGACGGCCAGCAGCAGCGGGCCGAAGGTGAGCAACGGCAGACAGATCACCATGAACACCAGGCTGTTCACCAGGGCCATCCCCAGCTGGGGATCCTCCGCCAGCCGGGCGAAGTTTTCGGTGCCCACGAAGCTGACGTCGCCGCCGAGCGGGCGGGCGTTGGTGAAGGCCAGGCGGACCGTGTTGAACGACGGATAGATCGTGAACACGAAGAGCCAGAGCAGCGCAGGCACCACGAGCACCCACGGACTGAACCAACGATGTGCTTTCATCCAGGACTCCTTCCGGTGAGCCAGATCCCGGCCGCGGGGGTCACCCCACGGTCAGGACCTGGCTCGACTCGTGACTACCGGGCGGTCGCCAGCATCTGGTTGATCTGCTTCTGGGCGGCGTCCAGCGCGTCCTTCGCCGGAATGTCGCCACGCATGGCGAGCGAGATCTGCTGACGCAGGATGGTGCCCATCGCGGAGTTGAACTGCACCGGGATGAGCGACTTCGCCTTGGTCAGCGACTCGAACGCGAGCACCTTGGCCGCGCTCGCCGTCGTCCCGTCGTTCTCGGTGAAGAAGGGATCCTCCGCCGAGGCGAGCGTGGACGGGAAGATGCTCACGATCTTGGCGAAGGCGTTCTGGTTCTCGGCGTTGGTGATGAACGCGGCGAAGGCGCGGGCCGTCGCGATGTTCTTGCTGCGCGCGGAGACGCCGATGCCCTGGACGTAGAGCGAGGGGACGTCGAGCGCGGGGCTGATCACGATGTTGCCGTCGAGGCTCGGGTTGTCCGTCACGAAGGAGGTGTACGCCGGCGCGCCGCCGGTGGACCAGCCCACCTTGCCCTCGGTGAACATCCGGGAGTTGCCCAGGTAGTCGTCGTTCAGCACGGCGGCGGGCAGCAGGCCCTCCTGGTAGGCGGTGACGTAACGATCGATCACGGCGACCGACTGGTCGGTGGCGAAGGTGAACTCGGTGCCCTCGGGGTTGATCACCTGGACGCCCGCCCGGGCGAAGTCCTCGATGCCCGGCGCGCGGCTCATCAGGTAGGTGTCCTTGCAGGTCTGGTTGTAGATCTTCGCCTGCTCGAAGAGCTCGGCGTCCGTGGTCGGGACCTTGGCCGGATCGAGGCCGCACTCGGTCATCAACTTCGAGTTCCAGTAGTTGATGTCGGTGTTGAGGTACCACGGGTAGGCGAAGGTGCCGTCGACACCCGGGAACCGGAAGGCTTCCAGGGCGCCGGCGACGTAGACCTGGTCAAGGGTCGGGTCGGACACGGCCAGGTTGTCCAGCACGCCCACCTGCGCCAGCGGCAGGGCGAAGTCCGGTGGCAGGTTGATGACGTCCGGCAGGGTGTCGGTCGACGCCTGGGTGAGGACCTTGTCGGCGTAGCCGTCGCCCGGCTGATCCTGGAGGGTCACCTTGGTGCCGGGGTTGGCCTTCTCGAAAGCGGCGATGACGCCGTCGAGGTACTCCTGGAACGTGGGCGTGAGGGACCACGTCTGGAGGGTGATGTCACCGGTGATCGCCGCCGGAGACTCGGAACCGCCCGGGGCGGCGGAACCGCCGGGGCTGGCGGGGCCGGCGGGGCTGCCGCAGGCGGCCAGTCCGACGGCAAGGCCCACAGCGGCGAGCGCGGCGATGCCGCGACCGATCCGCGTGCGAGCAAGATGCTTCTGCACCATCTCAAACTCCTTCGTTTGTGCGTCTCGGTCATCGGGCCGCGACTGACACGCTTCAGTATTACGAGTTGGCGCGCTCTGGGTTGGGGCTTGGCTCGCCATTGCTCGCAGACGCTACAGAACTTAAGCGTTTAAGTCGATAGGGTGCGGGGTCGAATTTTCCGGATTCCCCGAAACTGTGACCTGAGCGTTATCGTCTGTGCGTGAGCAGGGCAGGTCGGGTCACCAGCGCGGACGTGGCACGTCGCGCGGGGGTGTCGACGAGCGCCGTCTCCTATGCCTTCAACGGCAAGCCCGGCATCTCCGACGAGACCCGGGTGCGCATCTGGGCGGCGGCCGAGGAGCTGGGATGGCGTCCGAACTCGGCGGCCCGCGCGCTCACCGGGGCCCGGGCCGGGCTGGTGGGGCTCGTCATCAAGCGGCCGGCCCGCTCGCTGGGAACCGAGACCTTCTACGCCGATCTCATCGCCGGGCTGCAGGCCGGGCTGCAGGGCAAGCACGTGGCGCTCTCCCTGCTGGTGGCGTCCAGCCTGGACGAGGAGCTGGCGATCTACCGCGAGTGGATGCGGGATCGCCGGGTGGACGGCGTCGTGCTCACCGACCCACGCCAGGACGACGCCCGGCTCGACCTGCTCGTCTCGCTCGGGCTGCCCGCCGTCCTGCTCGGCAACCACCCGTCCCTGCCCGGTCAGCCACCCACCGTCTGGATCGACGACGGCGCGGTCGCGACCTCCCTGCTGGAATACCTGTGGGCGCTCGGTCACCGTGCCATCGCCCGCGTCTCCGGCCCGGAGAAGTACGAGCACACTCAACGCCGGACGAGCGCCATGGCGGCCTTCCTCGCCAACCTCGGCGCCCCGCCCGGAGAGGTGCTGGCGACCGACTACTCCGAGCCCGAGGGCGCCCGCGCGACCCGCTACCTGCTCTCGCGGCCCTCGCCGCCGACGGCGATCGTCTTCGACAGCGACCTGCTCGCGGTGGCCGGGCTGGGGGTGGCTCAGGAGATGGGGGTGCGCGTCCCCCGCGACCTCTCGATCGTCTCCTTCGACGACTCGGCGATGGCGCGGCTGGTGCGGCCCCGGCTCACCACGATGAGCCGGGACACGGTCGAGTTCGGCGAGCGCGCCGCCCGCTTGCTGCTGCGGCAGATCGACTCCGACGAGCCGGTCCCGTCCGAACCCGGCCCGCCGGTCACCCTCTCCGTCCGCGACTCGACCGCCCCGCCGCTGCCCCGCTGACGCACCCCCTCCCGGCGCCGGCGGGCTTCGGCTAGGGTTCACCGCATTACAGCCGCCCCCCGACTCCAGAAGGGCAAACTCCCATGATCTCTCCGGTTCGCACGTCAGGACGGCTCTCATGACGATCGGGGACGCCGGCTATCGCGCGGCGCGGCGCGCCGATCTGCTGCGGTTCGCCGCCGGGGCGAAGCATGAGGCCGGCTTCGGCTACCTCGACGAGGACGGCCGGGTGTACCCGTCCCGTCCGGTGGAGCTGTACATCACCTGCCGGATGACCCACGTCTTCGCGATGGGTCTGCTGGCCGGCGAGACTCCCGCCCCGGGCGGCCCGGACTCCGACGCGCTGCGAGCCCTCGCCCAGCACGGCGTCGACGCCCTGCTCGACGGCCCGCTGCGCGACCAGGTCGACGGCGGCTGGTTCTCGGGGGTCACCCCCGCCGGGGAGCCGATCCCCACGAAGATGGCCTACGCCCACGCCTTCGTCATCCTGGCCGCCACCAGCGCGGTCGCGGCCGGGCTCGACCGCGCCGGCGAATTGCTGGAACTGGCCCTGGCCACCCAGAGCGAGCGGTTCTGGGACGAGGCCGCGGGGCTGTCGGCCGAAGAGTGGGACGCCGCGTGGACCGAGCTCAGCGACTACCGCGGGGTCAACTCGAACATGCACACCGTCGAGTGCTACCTGGCCGCCGGGGACGTCACCGGAGATCCGCTGTGGCATCGCCGGGCGGGCCGGATCGCGGCGACCGTCGCGGGCTGGGCGCGCGGCAACCAGTGGCGGATCCCCGAGCACTTCACCTCCGCCTGGGAGCCGATGCTCGAGTACCACGCCGACGAGCCGGCGCATCCCTTCCAGCCCTACGGCGCCACCGTCGGCCATGGCCTGGAGTGGGCCCGGCTGCTGGTCGCCGTGCACGAGAGCCTGGGTTCGGCAGCGCCCGACGGACTGGTCGAGGCGGCCGTCGCCCTCACCGAGCGCGCCATCGCCGACGGCTGGCACGCTGATGGGGCGGACGGGTTCGTCTACACCACCGACTGGGCGGGCAAGCCGGTGGTGCCCGCCCGGATGCACTGGGTGCTCACCGAGGCGATCAACACCTCCGAGGTGCTGCGCCGGGTCACCGGCGACGACCGTCACGCCGCCGACGTCCAGCGCTGGTGGGAGTACGCCGACCGCTACCTGGTCGACCACGAGCGCGGCTCCTGGCACCACGAACTCGGCCCGACCAACGAGGTCCAGTCCGGCACCTGGCCAGGCAAGCCGGACGCCTATCACGCCTACCAGGCCGCCTGGATGCAGGACCTGCCGACGACCCCGTCCTACGCTTCCGCGATCAAGGCCCGCGGGTAGGCCGGTCACCGGCCGACTCCCTCGTCATTCCGGCGGAGGCCGGGATGACGATGGGCCGGGATGACGGCGGCGTCAGCCACCTGGCGATCAGCTGATCTTGATGCCGAAGATCTTCTTGTCGTAGGAGGCCACGACGATCATGTCGTCGTAGACAGCCGGGGAGGCCTCGATGTTCTTGCCCAGGCTGACCGTGGAGTAGTCCTGGCCGGTGTTCGGGTCGAAGAGATGCAGGAGGCCGCCGGCGTCCGCGAAGACGCCGTAGGAGTGGCCGTCCGTGCCCTGGAACACCACCGGGGAGCTCCACGAGTAGCGGTCGAGGTCGCGCGTCCAGGCCATCTTGCCGGTGACCCGGTCGAGGGCGATCAACTGGCCCCCGAAGTCGCCGAGGCACTTGTTCAGGATGCACAGCGCGGGCTCGGTGGTCTTGGAAACGTTGAAGATCACCAGATCGGAGATCTCGCCGGCGCCGAGCACCGGCGTGGCCAGCAGGCCACCGTTGTTCGGGTCGGAGTACACGGTGGGCACCTTGTACTCCCAGACCAACTCCCCGGTCAGCGCGTCGATCTTGCGCAGGTAGGTGAAGTTGTCGTCGCCGGCGTGACCGCGCTTGTCGAGGGTGTTGCCGTGATAGAGGAACACCCCGTCCGTGGCCTCCTCCAGCACCATGGAGGCGTCGGAGTCGTCGCCCACGTCGCGGGCCCAAAGGATGCGCATGGTGGTGGCGTCCCAGGCGATCAGGTTGCCGTCGTTGTCGGAGGCGAACATCAGGTTGCGGTAGGCCACCGCCGAGGATTCGATGCCAAACTTGTCGCTGATCGAAGTCTTGTACTCCAGCTTGGTGGGCACCGGGTCGACGCTCACCGTCTTGGCCGCGGGGTCGAACTTCGCATTCAGCTTCGCCTTGTAGACCAGCCCGTTCTCCCCCGGCTCTATCAGGGTGTCCGAGGCCGCGTTCACCAAGGCGGAGGAGTCGAAGGCGCCCCAGTCCTTGCGCGGACGGGCCGGGTCGTCGTCACCCGACCAGCCGGAGACCTCCTTGTTCTGGATCAGGTCGAAGATGCGGTACCGGAACGGGCAGTCCTTGGTGTCCTTGTCGTTGTCCATGTCGTCCAGGCCCTGGCCGGCGTAGAGCAGCGGGTAGCCGCGCGGGTCGACCGAGCCGGTCCCCTTGAAGCCGCAGCCGGCGTCGATCGGCGGCTTGGTCGGCTTGCCGGTCGCGAGGTCGAGCCGGTAGACCTTGCCCTCGAAGACCGGGTAGAGCACCTCGACGAGGTCCTTGTCGGCGAACTCTGCGTCGAAACCCATCGCCTGCCGGGTCTCCGCCGGCCAGTTGACCAGCAGCGGCTGGCCCGTCCAGCCCGCGCCGGGGAAGTAGGAGCCGTCGCCGCGCGCCTCGCCGATCTCCTGGGTCCAGACGATGTCGAGCTTCTTCTGGCTGACGTCCGCGGTGCCGTAGGCGGGAGCGGTCCGGTGGTGGTTGCCCCGGAAGGTGAGGACGCCGGGCACGTCGGTGTAGGTCTGCGCGGCGCCGAAGGCGACCGTCCGGTCGGGGGTGTAGTCGGGGACGACCTGGTTGTCATGGTTCCAGACCCGCCAGCTGGCCTCGCCCTCGGCCTGGGTCATCGGGATCGACGTCCAGCCGTCCGCCCCCGGGGTGCCCGCCGAGTAGCTCGGCAGCGAGTCAAGCGGGATCGCGAGCTTGTCCGGGTCGGTCTCGGGGTCGAAGTTCGGCTGCACCACCGAGGTCGGACGATTGGGCCGCTCCCCCGTCGTCACCCCACCCCCGCTACAGGCCGCCAGGCTGATCGCCAACCCGACCCCGAGCCCCCCGACCAGCAATCGACGGACGGACGAACGCGGCATGGGGCATCCCTTCAGACGACAGACAACTTCCAGGAGTCTATGCCGCCGCTCGAATCGGCCCGGCCCCCACCCTCATGTTCAACTTTCGTCACCACAGGGCTCTGGCCGACATATACGTCGGCCAGAGCGTCTATGTGACGGAAGTTTGCGGACAGCCTCATGGAGTGGGAGGCGATGCGTTGGGCGGCGACTGAGAAGAAGGCGGCCAGACAGGCACAGCCTGGCGTTGCCCGACTTGTGGACAACCGAAGCCGGCCGGCGCAACGCGTACGCGGCTGTGGATAAGTGGCACAACCACCACCCTCGTGGCCACAGTGCTGAGGGTATGAGCGCAGGAGTATGGCGCCGGTCCGAACTCGTCGACCGGCTGGGTTCGCGCGGACTTCAGAAGCTGGTCACCACCGGCCGGCTCAAGAGCGTCGGGTACGGGTGGTACGCCGCACCCGGCGCGAACGCGAAGGTCCTCTCGATGGACGCGCTGACTCCGGCACCGAGACCAGGGTGCGGTACTTCTTCCAGCGGCGCCGAGTGCCGGTAGTTCCGCAGGCCTACGTCCGTGGGGTCGGTCGGGTCGATCTGCTGGTCGGGCGCTCCCTGATGATCGAGTGCGACTCCCGCGCCCACCACACCGGCGAGGCAAGCTACGCGCGTGATCGCGATCGCGATCTTCTGTTGGTCAGCGACGACAACCGCGTCGTGCGGCTGACCTTCGAGCGTGTCTTCTACAGGTGGCCGGAGACGCAGGAGATCCTGATCCAGATGGTCCGTAACCGGCTCCACCGTCGGCCGCCCCTGTCGGCCAGGCGACATCCGACAGCGCGGAGCCCCGATTCCCCGCCGATGCTCATGCAACTTTCGTCACCACGGGGCTCTCGCCGACATATCTGTCGGCCAGGCGATCCAGGTGACGAAAGTTGCACACGAAGGACGAGCGACCGGAGGCCGGGCTAGAGGCCCTGGCCTCCGACGGTGCCGACGATGCTCTCGCGCCACTCGGGGCTCTCGAACTTGGCGAGTTCGGCCTTCGCGGCGTCGATCCGGGCGGACATGCCCAGACGCTCCGAGGGCTCCTCGTTGCCGGGGGTGCTGACGAAGCGTTCGATGGCGGCCAGGCCGGTGGCGGCCCGCCGGGCGGCGGCGCGCTGCTTGGCGTCCAGGCGGGCCCGGTACCAGTCGGAGGCCTGCACGTGCTCGGCGGTGAACTGGGAGCGGAACTCGGCCGAATCAAGATCCCAGCCCTCGGCGGTCACGCCGTTCGCCATGATCTCCAGCAGCGCGCGCAGCGGCGGAACCGCCAGCGAGATCGTGCTGTCGTCGAAGTAGGCCTGGGCCACCCGCTGGTGGGTGGTCACGGTCACCGCGACGGACTCGGCGAAGACCGCCGGATCCTGCAGCTCCGGACGCAGCATCTCCGGGGTGAACACCACGTGCGGGTGCAGGAAGATGCGGCCGAAGTACTTGCGGGCGAAGCCGGCGGTCATCCGGTAGCCGAGCCGGCTGGCCAGCACCTGCCGCCCTTCGAACTCGAAATCCTCCAGCTTCTCCAGGCAGCCCTCGGCGATCAGCGACCTGGCGTCCCGCTCGGCCGGGGTCATCCGGCAGAACAGCTCGGGCACCAGCATCGAGATGTCGTGGTCCACCCGCACCTGCGGGCCGACGTAGCCCGCGCAGGAGACCCAGCCGTCATAGCCGGTCAGGGCGTAGGAGAGGAAGGCGGCGTTCAGGTCGACGATGGCCGGCATGGCGTTGAACGGGCCCTTGGTGAGCGCTCCCTCCGAGCCGGCGCCCGTGGTGGACGGCGACTTGCCGGTCATCGAGGAGATGAACTCCATGAACAGCTCAGGCAGCTCCATGTAGTGCAGCGGGTTGAACGCCGAGAGCGGCGGGACGCCCGGCTCGGGCGGGTTGTTGCGACGCCCAGCGGCCACCACGTCCACCGGCAGCGGCAGCGGATCGCCCGCTGCTCTACGGTTGTAGAGGTGGGATGCCAGGTCCGCCACGGCGGTCGCCGCGGCGTTGGAGCGGTCCGGCCGCTGCTGCAGGTAGCGCGGGTTCTTCGACGGCTTGCCGTCCACCAGCCGCGGGTTCGCCGAGCTGACCACATAGGACGGCCCGTCGGCGGAGTCGGCGAACGTCGAGAGCAACTCGGCCATCGGCTGGGTGAACTGGCTGAAGCTCACCGCGTCGTCGCGCATGGCGGCGACCTCGGCGCGGGTCAGCGGCTGGAAGTTCGACAGGAAGGTGCCGGGCTGCGAGAGATCGCGCTCGGTCTGCTTGTCGTAGCCGCGGTGGATGGCGTCGTCCGGACGCTGGAAGAGCAGTTCCTCGCAGTTCTCCACGATCTTGTAGGAGCGGGACGGGTCCAGCCCCAGCACGGCGCCGGAGACCACCGTCGAAGCGGTGATGTCGTCCTCGGTCTGCACCTTCACGGCCGGCGCGAAGTCGTGCCGCAGCCCGAACAGCCGCCAGGAGCCGTCCGACTCGAAGCCCACCCGCAGCATGTTGACGGTGATCTTGTCGCCGTCCAGCCGCAGCGCGTTGCCGAGCCGGCCGTTGATCCTTCCGACCGCGAAGTGCGAGCGCCAGTCGCCGCCCCATTCCGGACGGTAGAACCGCTTCACCACGAACACCAACTCCTTGATGTGCGGCGGGATCGACTCCAGCCAGGAGTTGTAGTTGGCGTGGAACTCGTCGGACGGGGTGAGCAGCTTGATCACCGAGCCGATCGACCGGGTGTCGGCCAGGATCGAGCGGTGGTCGATGCCGTTGGCCGACTCGTCGGCGAACCGGTGGGCGTAGTCGCCGCCCAGGATCCGCGCGACCTCGTCCATGTCCTGCTCGACGTTCGGAGCGTAGGCGTTGCCGAAGATGAAGGCGTCGGTGATCGCCTTCGAGATCTCCGACTTGCCGCCCCCTGAGACCGTCGACGGCTTGTGACAGGAGGTGACCCGCGCGACCGTGCCGAGCAGGCTCCACTGGGTGCGGTCGGCGGCCATCTGCGCCATGTGCACCCGGTAGCCGTTCGGGCTGAGGTAGTGCTTGCCGGCCCGCAGCGGAACCGAGCCTTGCGAGCCGTCCGGGTTCGTCCAGGTCGCGGTCAGGGTGCGCAGCGAGTAGTAGGCGTTGGCCGGGACCAGCACGATGTGCGGCTGCTCGGTGTCGAGGGCGTGGCCTTCGGGCTGCGGCTGGAACCGGACGGGGTCGCGCTCCAGCACCTCGGCGAGGGTGTACTCGTCCCCGCAGGAGGTCTCGTGGTACTCCTGCCCCAGGTTGTAGGAGGGGTACACCAGCGCCCCGCCGGCATGCTCCTCCTCGGCGTTGCCGAAGAGGTTCGCCGAGTAGGAGATCTGAGTCTTGACCTCTTTCTTGCAGTAGCCGAAGTAGTTGTCGGCGATCACCGTGACGATGACGCCGCGGGCGTCGCGGGCACAGATCTTGAACGCCTGGCCCCCGTTGTAGCGCTCGTCCTCGTGCTCCCAGGCCACGCCGTCGCGCAGCTGCCGCGGCGTCGCCTGCGAGACGTGCGGCAGGCCGAGCTCCTTCTTGGTCACCCGGGTCAGGTGCGGGGCGAGGACGACCAGGCCGGAGTGCCCCGTCCAGGTCGAGGGAGCCAGCGAGGAGTCGTTCTCGGGCAGGTAGGGGTCGCCGCCGTTGCCGAAGATGCCTTCCACGAAGTCGAGGTTCGCGACCAGGCTGCCCGGGACGATGAACCGCACCTCCAGTCGCTTCTCGCGGACGTGGCCGGGCACCTCCGGCGCCACCAGCGGACGCAGCAGCAGCGAGACGAAGCAGGCGGCCGGCTCGGCGAGGTTGGCGGTGTAGGGCAGGATCTTGTCGACCTCCGGCGGTTCGAAGGCGAGCTCCAGCAGCCGGGCGAAGGCGGCCTTCGGCACCGCAATCTTGTCGTCCGGGATGGGCAGGCCGCCCTCGGCGATGTGGAAGACGCCGGCTGTGGTGCGCCGGTCGTTGGCCGGGTTGTGCAGGACGCCGTTGGCCAGCCGGTAGCTGCTCAGCAGCGGGGAGGCCACCGCGTCGCTGTCGAAGGGCAGCGAGAGCTCCCGGGCCAGGCCCGCCTCGTCCAGCACGAAGGTGCGACGCGGCAGCCGGGGCTGCAGGCCGGTGTCGGCGAGGTAGTCGTCCAGGAAGTCCTGGATGCGCTGGTCGGCGGCGCACAGCCGGTCGGCCAGCCGCCGGCTCAACTCCCGCTGCCGGGCCAGGATCGGCGCCACCAGCCGGTCGGTCTCGGAATCCTCGAAGCCCTGCAGGTGGATGCCCACCTGGGCGAGTCGGAGGTTGATCGCTGCGCTCTGCGTGCCGGTCATGCCCTCCATTCTGATCGGCGCCAGGCGTTCGCGCGGCTGATCTCGCAGATTCCACGCAAAATGTCTGACCAAAAGCCCAGGGCGTCAGGCCGGGATCGGCGAACAGATCTGCCGGTGTGTGGCCTTCCCAGCCCCTGGAACGACCGGCGCGAAAGATCTGGAAGCAGGTCCGTCACTGGACCGATGGCCGAAACTACCCAACGACAAGGACCGCCCCCGGGATCTAGGCTGACCCGCAGGAGGAGGTCACCCCATGCCTCGGAGCCGACTTGCCCTGGTCGCCGCCGCGCTGCTGCTCGCGGGCTGCACGGGTGCTCAGACGCCGTCCCCCAGCACGAGCCTGCCGCCGCCACCGACCCTGAGCCCGACCGACGGGCCTACCGAGCCCACACCTTCGGCGACCATGCCGCCGCCGAAGGACGCCCCCACCCGGATCGCCGACGTCGACGGCGACGGGGAGCCGGACCTGGTGACCGTCGACCGCGGCCAGCGCCCGGGCGAGCCCACCGGCGCGGACGGCCCGCGCGAGGGCAGCGTCCAGGCTGCCCTCTCCAGCGGCGCCACGCTGCGCTTGACGATGGCCGACCTCGGGCTGGCCTGGAGCGACACCACCAACTTCGGCGCCGGACGGCTGGTGACCGACCTCAACTCCGACGGCTACGCCGACCTGCTGATCGGCGACCCGAACGCACAGCCGGCCGACGACAGCCGAGGTGCGATCTACGCGCTCTGGGGCGGACCGGACGGGTTGAACCCCGGACGCTTCACCACCTTGGCCGTCGGTGAGGAGGCGAGCTTCACCGGTTGGTCGATGGCCCTGGTGGAACAGCCCAGCCGGGTGCTCGCGGTCGGCACCCAGCACGCGACGGGCGGCGGGATCGCGCTCTACCCGGTCGGGGACGACGGCAGCCTGGACGAGCCGCGCCTGATCGACCTGGACTCCCCCGGCATCCCCGGCGGGCAGACCAAGCAGAACGAGTTCGGGTCGGTGCTCGCCGCCAGCGGCGACACCCTCGTGATCGGCGACCCGGGCGCGACCATCGAGAAGGCGGCCCGGGCCGGAGCGGTCACCCTGCTGCGGCTGACCAACGACGGCTACACCGCCGAGCGGATCAGCGAGGCCACCGAGGGGGTCTCCGGCGCCCCCGAGGCGGGCGACGAGTTCGGCTGGTCGGTGTCGCTGTACCGCGGGCTGCTCGCGGTCGGCGCGCCGGGCGAACAGCTGGACGCGCTCGAGCAGGCCGGCCGGGTGTACCTGTTCACGGTGTCGGGGAAGACGGTCAAGCCGCTGCCCTACATCACTCAGGATTCGGACGGCATTCCCGGCATCGCCGAGGCCGGCGACCGGTTCGGCGAGTCGGTGACCGTGTTCCGCCCCTGCGACGGAACCCTCGGGGTGCTGGCCGGCGCGGCGGGTGAGCAGGCGGGCGAGAACCCGACCGGGGTCGGGGCGCTGTGGGTCTTCCGGGTGTCCGGCTCGGCCTGCAAGGCGCTCATCATCCTCAACGAGGAGACCGCCGGCAGCTCACCGCCGCTGGCCACGGACGGCTCGGTGACCGTGCTGCGCCAGAACCCCGAGTTCGACGACGCCGAGCCGGTCGCCGCCGCGCTGTCGGAAGGCGGCGCGGTCGTGCTGCGTCCGCCGTTCAGCGCGATCGGCGCACGGCACGACCTGACCGGGCTTCCCGCCGCGGCGACGGAGTGAGCCCGCCGAGGCTGACTTTCCCAAGGAACCGCTTCCTGAAGCTTCGCCAAAGGTTGGAGCGGTGATGTTGTCTTGTCACCGAGGCTGACTACCATCGGCACATGCCCGACTTGCCCGAGCTGCCCCGGCTGACGATCGAGACCTGGATCGCGGTCGGCGCCATCGCCGTGGGCTTGTTCCTGTGTTTCCGCGGGTTCGCCGCGATGCGGTGGATCCTGGCGATGATCGGCGGCTTCGCCGGCTGGCAGGTGGGCAGCTGGGCGGCTTCCTTCATTCACGTCGACCCCGACTTCGACACCGCGCTGCGGTGGGGCGCGATGGTGTTCTCGGTGGTGCTGTTCGGCAGCCTGGCCTACGCCTTCTTCGTCGCGGGCGTGCTGGTGGCGGTCGGCTGGCTCGGCTACACGGCCGGCGACCTGCTCGCGGACCGCTTCGGCTGGACGGGCGGGCTTGCGATCGGCGTCTCCGTCGCCATCGCGATCGGGCTGATCGTGCTGGCGCTGATCACCAAGCTGCCCCGGCTGCTGCTGGTGCTGGTCACCGCCATCGCCGGCGCCGCCGCCGTCACCGCGGGAACCCTGGCCCTGGTGGAGTCGGTCAGCCTGACCGGCCTCGACCTCTCCACCGCCCCCGGCCTGCTCAACTACGGGCTGGTCTGGAACATCGGCTTCCTGGTGCTGGCCGCCGCCGGCGCCTTCCTGCAGCTGCGCACCGGCAAGCAGAGCAACCTGCAGGCCATCTACTCCTGAGCCGTCCTCGGAGATCCCTGCCTTCGCGGGGATGACGGAAGGCGCGACCCACACGTCGTGCCGGCACCCTTGTCCTTCCTGCCCTCCTTTCCGTCCTTCCCGCTCCCTTTTCCGTCCTTCCCGCGAAGGCGGGAATCCCCCGGCCCGTAACCGACCGGAGGACCCCCGCCCTCGCGAGTCGAGCTCAGCCCTGCGGCAGGACGTCGCCCGACGGCCAGGTCTGACGGATGAAGTCCGCGACCTCGGCGGAGTGCAGCAGCTCCTCCAGCTTGGCGACACCCGGGTTGGCGTTGTCGGTGCGCCAGACCAGCAGGTTCGCGTTCGGGTTGCCCTCGACCTGCTCGGAGGCGATGGCGTCCGCGGCGTTGAGCCCGGCGGTCAGGATGAAGTTGCCGTTGACGAAGGCCACGTCGATGGCCGGGTCATCCAGCTGCTGGACGATCACCTCGGGCTGGTTCTCCACGAACGTGAAGCCGCGGGGGTTCTGCTCCGGGGTGAGGCTGATCACGGTGCTGTCGTCCGTGATCCCGTTCAGCTGGCCGATCGACTCCAGCACCCGCAGCCCGCGGATCTGGTTGGCCACGTCGTTGGTGATGGCGATGGTCGCGCCGTCCGGCACCTCGTCGAAGGAGGAGTACTTGGACGAGAAGGCCGCGTACGGCTCGATGTGGACGCCGGCGCCGTGCTCGAACTGATAGCCCTTCTCGGCGATCTGAGCCTCGAGGTAGGGCAGGTGCTGGAAGTAGTTCGCGTCGATCTCACCGGAGGCCAGGGCCTCGTTCGGCAGCACGAAGTCGTCGAACTCCCTGATCTCCAGGTCGATGCCGGCGGCGGCGGCCAGGTCCTGGTCGATGAACTCCAGGATCCGGGCGTGCGGGACGGGGCTCGCGCCCACCTTCACCAGCGTGACCTCGGCGGCCGGGGAGCCGCTGCTCTGTTCGGGTGCGGGCGTGGCGGGGGTCGCCGCGCAAGCCGGCAGCACCATCGCGGCCGCGAGGCCCACGACGACGGCTGACAGGCGCTTGCTGAGGGTTCCCATGATGGTTCTCCTTGGTGTTGTGGGCCATGGCCCTTTGTTTGTTTCGACCGGCGGTCGCCGATCGTTTCCCCGCCCGCGGCGGGAAGTCTGTGGGCTCAGCGGTGGTCGACGCTGCGGACGAGGCGGTCCCCCGTCCATTGGACGAGCTGCACGAGCACCACCAGGATGATCAGGACGACCACCATCACCTCGCCCTGGAACCGCTGGTAGCCGTAGTTGTAGGCCAGCCGGCCCAGGCCGCCGCCGCCGATCAGGCCGGCCATCGCCGAGTAGCCGATCAGGGTGACGACCGTGGTGGTGATGCTGGCCACGAGCGAGGGCAGCGCCTCCGGCAGCAGCACCTTCCAGATCGTCTGGAGGCGGGTCGAGCCCATGGCGTGGGCGGCGTCCAGCTTGCCGGGGTGCACCTCGCGCAGGCCGGATTCGACCAGCCGCGCGAAGAACGGGATGGCCGCGATGGCCAGCGACACCGAGGCGGCCAGCGGTCCGATCGAGGTGCCGACGACGAGCCGGGTGAACGGGATCAGCGCGACCATCAGGATCGCGTACGGGATCGAGCGGGTGATGTTGACCAGGACGGCGCCCAGCACGACGTTGACCGCCCGGCTCTCGGCCAGCCCGCCCGGCTGGGTGACGAAGAGCACGACCCCCAGCGGCAGCCCGATCGCCGCGGTCGCCAGACCGGAGATCCCCACCATGAGCAGGGTCTCGACGAAGGCGGGCCACAGCGCGGTGGTGATGGCCGGGTTGCTGAACAGTGAGCCGAAGAAGTCGCTCATACGGGGTCCCCGCTGAGTTGTTCGGGGGAGCGCAGCGGAGGAGAAGAACTCCGTGGGGTGTTCATCGGGCCACCTCCATGGTGCTGAACGCGGCCGAGGCCCCGGCGTCCGCCAAGAAGCGGATCACCTGGTGCGGGTCGACGCCATCCGGGACGCGCACCCGGGCGCGGTGGAAGGTGGCGCCGGCGAGGTGCTCGATGGTGCCGGAGACCACCGGCAGATCCACCCCGAAGTGCCGCTCGGCCGCGGTCAGCTTGGGCGCGGCGCCGAAGTCGGTGGTGTAGAGCACTTCGATCAGCGTGCCGGCGTCCGCCTCGGCCGGGTCGTGGGGAGGCAGCGCGAGCAGGGCGTCGCTGAGCCGGCTGCCGAATCGTCCGACGGTGCGTGCCAGGGTGCCGGATTCGACCACCCGGCCGTCCTCCAGCAGCGACACCGCGTCGCAGATCCGCTTCACCACGTGCATCTCGTGGGTGATCACCAGCACGGCCAAGCCGAGCCGGGCCTTGAGCGCGGTGATCAGGTCGAGGATCTCGCCGGTGGTGGCGGGGTCGAGGGCGCTGGTCGGCTCGTCGCAGAGCAGGACGTCCGGGTCGGTGGCCAGGGCCCGGGCGATGCCGACCCGCTGCCGCTGCCCGCCGGAGAGCTGGGCCGGGTAGGCGTCCCCCCGGTCCCCCAGCCCGACCAGACCGAGCAACTCCTGCGCCTTGGCCTTGCGTTCGGCGGCCGGAACCTGGGCCAATTCCAGCGGGTAGGCGACATTGGCCGCGATGGTGCGGGAGTCGAAGAGGTTGGCCTGCTGGAAGACGACGCCGAGCCGGCGGCGGGCCTTGCGCAGCTCGGAGGAGTGGACGGCGGTGAGCTCGACCCCGTTGATCTCGACCGATCCCGAGGTCGGGTGGTCGAGCAGGGCCAGGCAGCGCACCAGCGTCGACTTGCCGGCCCCGGACTGGCCGATGATGCCGTGGACGGTGTCTTCGGGGACGCTCAGGGTCACGCCGTCCAGGGCGCGGATCTCGCGTCTCCCCTGGTGGTAGACCTTCTTCAGGTCGGTGACAGTGATCATGGTCGGCTTTCTGCGGTGGCGGGAGGTTCGGGGCGCGCCACAAGGGTCGGCGGCGGGATTCGCACACCCCGGTCGAGCACGGAGCGAAGTGGCCGCTCAGCGGCCCGAGAGGGTGCGGTTGCTCAGCAACAGCACATGCGCATGCACATCATCGCCGGGGCTGCAGTGTGCAGGCGGGCGAGACGGCAGGCGGTGGTGAACACGGGCATCACCCTACCTGCCAGCTTCGCCCTCCACCAACCTCTGTCCCTCCGGCAATCCGGCCTGAAACCTCGCTTTCCGACGGCGCCCTGAGAAGGAACTCGGAGCCCGACCAGCGTCAACTCGCACCGGCG
>CAZLWS010000011.1:0-11901 GCA_964563205.1 uncultured Propionibacteriaceae bacterium
GACAGCCCTGGAAAGTCCAGATCGCCGCCGACGGCGTGCCTGAGGTGATCCCGCCGCCCTTCGCTCGGCTCGGCGACCAACCGATCCGCCACCAGCGCTTCCGATCCCCACCCGCCCGCGCCGGATGACGTGGTCGGGGGCTGTCGCAGCTGCGGAGTCCCGCAACCTAGCGGCACCCGCATAGTGGCGCTGGCTGTCGGCTTGGCCACGGGTTTCGTGCCCCACCAATGGCTTTTTGCTTCTTATGTTCTTTGTAAAGCGCTGCACTCACCACGATCGACCTCAACCTAAGGGAGGTCGGACGGCGCGCCGCTACCGAACTCCTACGGGCGATCGACGGCCAGAGGTTGCGGCAGGGCGTGCAGTACGTCGACTGCGAACTCATCGTGCGCGAATCCACGGTCGCCTAGGAACAAGCGCGCACCCCCGCGTTGCCAACCGGCCCGTCGGACGATGCGGAAACTCCGTCCGCAGCCAGTGGGCGAACAACGGGTCGAGGATCTGGACATCCGTCCCAACCACGTCGATGACGCCGGAAGGCCAGCGCGCAGCGGCGTTCGCGTCTTGGACCCGCGGAGTCTTCCGGGCTGAACGCTCAAGCCCGCATCACGTCGGTGGCAGCAAGATCGTCGCCCTTGAATAGCAGCGCTTCCCCTCGGGTCACAGCCAGCGCGTAGCTGAAGGTGTCGCCGAAGTTGAGGGCGGCGGGGTGACGTCCCTTGCCGAAACGGCGCCATGCAGCGGCGGCCAGTTCGGACTGCGCTTCATCCAGACTCACGATCTCCACCTCGAGCTCGTCGAGCAGCGCGGCCAAGTCAGCGGCCGCTTCGCGTCCCTGACGAACCTCGGCCACGATCAACGCCTCGGTCAGGGTCGCCGTGGAGGCTGCCAGCGCATCGGCGCTGGCCATCGTCCGGAGATAGCCCTCGGCATCCGGCTCCCCGAAGATCACCGCGAGCAGGGCGGACGTGTCAACGATCACGTCGCCAGGCCGTTCTCGTCGTAGCCAAGGATCTCCTCGGGCGTGCGATCGTCCAGTGTGGCGCGCTGGCGGCCCCGGTCGATGAACCGCTGCAGATCCGCCGCGCGGCCGGACATCGCCGCCTGACGCCGCACTCGGGCCAGACGCTCGCTCATGGCGATCCGGATCGCGTCGGTGAGGCTCTCGCCGGTCTGGGCCGCCAGTTCACGGGCGAGCGCGTCGGTGATGGTGTCCTTGATGTTCAGCGCCATCTGTCAACCATACTGGGAAGAACTCAACCCAACAAGGAAGAACAAGGTGCGGCACCAAGCCAGACAGCGTCAAGCAAACGGATTCCAGACCGTCACGGTGCCGAGACGTTGCCCGTCCGGGAGATCCTCCGACACCAGGGTGGTCGCCCCGGACTGCTGCGCGGCCGCAACGATGAGAGCGTCGTAGAAGCTGAGACTCCAGCGGCCGTGCGCGTCGAGCGCGGCATGAAAGAGAACGGCGGACGGCCACACCGAGGTGATCGGCAGGATGGCTCGATTGATGAACGCGCGAGCCTGTGGCACCCCGAGCGGAATCCGGGCCAGCTTCAACACTACATTGAGCCACTCCTGCGTCACCTGGTAGCTCGTGCAAGTGGAGCCGTTGATGAGACCTTGGCGAAGCAGATCCCGCGCGATCTCCTGCTTGCGCTGGTCGGTTGGATCGACGGCGTAGATGAAGACGTTCGTGTCAAGGAACCGGTCAGCGGGCATTCCGCTCCTCGCGGCTGAAGGACTGGCCGACGACAACCTGGCCGTTCAGCTCGTCCATGAGCGCGTCGAAGTCGGCGACCGGGTCGGTGCGCCGCGCGTAGGCAGCCAACCACACTCGGAACTGCGCGTTCAGCGTGGTGTGGTCAGCTCGGGCGCGCGCACGTCCAGCCTCGATGTCGTCCTCGCGAGCGCTCAGGGTCACGTTCTTCATGCTCCACAGTGTACGGGTCTCGTGCACACGGGAACAGTGTCACCTACCTGTTCGTCTCTTTGTCGGCGGTGGGTGGCAGAGTTGTCGCCGTGACGGACGGGGTGCTCGAACGCTTCTCTCCGGCGACCGCGGCGTGGTTCCGGAGCAACTTCGCCGCGCCCACTCCGGCCCAGGCCGGGGCGTGGGAGTCCATCTCGACCGGGCAGCACGCGCTGGTGGTGGCGCCGACCGGTTCGGGCAAGACCCTGGCCGCCTTCCTCTGGGCGCTGGACCGGCTGGCAACGACCCCGGCGGAGGATCCGGCACACCGCTGCCGCGTCCTCTACGTCTCGCCGCTCAAGGCCCTCGCGGTGGACGTCGAACGCAACCTGCGGGCGCCGCTGGTGGGCATCGGCCACGCGGCGACCCGGCTGGGCCTGCCGCGTCCGGAGATTCGGGTGGGCGTCCGGTCGGGTGACACCCCGGCGGACGAGCGCCGCGCCTTCGCGCGGAATCCGCCGGACATCCTGATCACCACGCCGGAGTCTCTCTTCCTGCTGCTCACCTCGGCCGCGCGGGAATCACTGCGCGGCATCGAGACCGTGATCCTGGATGAGGTGCACGCGGTGGCCGGCACCAAGCGTGGCGCCCACCTGGCCCTCAGCCTGGAGCGACTGGACGCGCTGCTGCCGAAGCCGGCGCAGCGGATCGGGCTGTCGGCGACCGTCCGTCCGATCGAGGAGGTGGGACGGTTCCTGGCCGGCGGACGTCCGGTCGCCATCGTGGCCCCGCCCAGCGAGAAGCGCTGGCAGTTGGACGTGGTGGTGCCCGTCCCCGACCTGGCAGCGATCGGAGACACCACCGGCGACCTCTCCGGTGCCGCCACCGCCGACCCGCAGCGCACCTCCATCTGGCCTCACGTGGAAGAGCAGATCCTCGACCTGGTCATGGCCCATCGCTCGACACTGGTCTTCGCCAACTCCCGCCGCCTCGCGGAACGCCTTACCGCCCGCCTGAACGAACTCTGGTGGGAACGCCTCACCGGCGAAGCCCCGGACGGCGTGGGCAGCGGTGGCTTCGAGCGCGTCTTCCGCCCCAACCGCGACCGGGCACCCGCAGAAGCCATGGGCGGAGCGGGCGGCACGAAGGGGCACCCTGACCTCCGCCAGACCGACCCACCCACCCACCGTCATCCCGGACTTGATCCGGGATCTCACCAGCAACCCAGCACAGACCCGGGACCGGGCTCTCTCGGCGTCGTCGCCCGCGCCCATCACGGCTCGGTCAGCCGGGAGCAGCGCCAACAGATCGAGGAGGACCTCAAGTCCGGAAGGCTGCCGGCGGTCGTGGCGACCTCCAGCCTCGAGTTGGGCATCGACATGGGGGCGGTCGATCTGGTGATCCAGGTGGAGGCGCCGCCCTCGGTGGCCTCCGGGCTGCAGCGGGTGGGACGCGCGGGGCACCAGGTGGGTGCGGTCAGCCACGGCGTGCTCTTCCCGAAGTTCCGCGGTGATCTGGTGCAAACGGCGGTCACCGTCGAGCGGATGCGGGCCGGCGCGATCGAGGCCCTGCGCGTCCCGGCCAACCCGCTGGACGTGCTGGCCCAGCAGGTCGTCGCGATGGTCGCCATGGACGCCTGGACGGTCGCCGACCTGGAAGCCCTGGTCCGCCGGGCGGCGCCGTTCACCGGGCTGACTCGGGCGGTGCTGGAATCCGTCCTCGACATGCTGAGCGGCAGGTATCCCTCCGACGAGTTCGCCGAGTTGCGTCCCCGGCTGGTGTGGGATCGCGTGGCCGGCACCCTCGCCGGACGCCGCAACGCCCAGCGGCTCGCGGTCACCAGCGGCGGGACGATCCCCGACCGCGGCCTGTACGGGGTCTTCATCGCGGGAGAGGGCGAGGGCCGCCGGGTCGGCGAACTCGACGAGGAGATGGTCTACGAGTCGCGGGTGGGCGACATCTTTGCGCTCGGCACTTCCAGTTGGCGGATCGAGGAGATCACCCACGACCGGGTGCTGGTCACCCCTGCCCCCGGGATGCCGGCCCGGCTGCCGTTCTGGAAGGGCGACGCCCTGGGCCGTCCGGCCGAGTTGGGCAGGGCGCTGGGCGGCTTCGTCCGCGAACTCTCCGGACTGTCGCCGGCCAAGGCCCGGCAGCGGGTGGCGAAAGCGGGCTTGGACGAGTGGGCGACCGACAACCTGCTCACCTACCTCATCGAGCAGACCGAGGCCACCGGCAAGCTGCCCACCGACCGGCAGATCGTGGTCGAACGCTTCCACGACGAACTGGGTGACTGGCAGGTGGTCGTCCACTCCCCCTTCGGCTCGCAGGTGCACGCCCCCTGGGCACTGCTGGTGGGCGCCCGCCTGCGCGAACGCTACGGGGTGGACGTCCAGGCCATGCACGCCGACGACGGCATGGTCTTCCGTCTCCCCGACACCCAGTGGTGGGACGACGAGGACGACTCCTCGGCCCCACCCCGCGATTCCCAATCCCACCCCTTCCGTCATTCCCAAGCCCACCCCTTCCGTCATTCCCGCGAAGGCGGGAATCTCGCGGCCTCGGACGAACTGCTCGACCTTCTCTTCCCCGAGCCCGAGGACCTAGCCGCCCAGGTGACCGCCCAGCTCGGCGGCTCGGCCCTCTTCGCCGCCCGGTTCCGGGAGTGCGCCGGACGCGCGCTGCTGCTCCCCCGCCGTCGGCCTGATCGCCGGCAGGCGTTGTGGCAACAGCGCCAGCGGGCCGCACAACTGCTGGAGGTGGCCAGCCAGTACCCCAGCTTCCCGATCGTGCTGGAGGCGGTCCGCGAGTGCGTGAACGACGTCTTCGACGTGCCGGCCCTGGTCGAGGTGCTCTCCGGCGTCCGCTCCCGGGAGATCGCGACCGCTCTCGTGGAGACCCCGCGGGCGTCCCCCTTCGCCTCCTCGCTGCTGTTCGGCTACGTCGCCCAGTTCCTGTACGAGGGCGACTCGCCGCTGGCCGAGCGCCGGGCCGCCGCCCTCGCCCTCGATCCGACTCTGCTGGCCGACCTGCTCGGGACGGCCGAGGGCCTGTCGCTGTCCGACCTGCTCGATCCGGACGCGCTCACCCGCACCGAGCTCGAACTCCAGCACCTGGCCGACGGACGCCGCGCCCGCGACCCCGACGAACTCAGCGACATCCTCCGCTCGATCGGCCCGCTCACCCTGCCCAGAGCCGCCGCCCGCTGCGAACCACTCCCAGACGGTCACCTCCGACCCAACCCCGGTCGGCCCCAAACCGACCTCCGTCATCCTCAGCCTGATATCCGTCCTCCCCGCGAAGGCGGGGATCTCTCCACAACCACCGCCTGGCTGCGTCGCCTCGAGGACGAACGCCGGGTGATCCGCGTCCAGCTCGCCGGCGCCGAGCACTGGGCTGCCGTGGAGGACGCCGGCAAGCTCCGCGACGCCCTCGGGATCGCGCCGCCGCTGGGCGTCCCGGACGCCTTCCTCGAACCGGTCGACGACCCGCTGGGCGATCTGGCCACCCGCTACGCCCGCACCCACGCGCCCTTCACCGCCGCCGAGTTCGCTGCCTCGCTCGGGCTCGCCCCAGCGGTCGCCCGGGACGTGCTGCGCCGGCTCGCCGCGACCGACCGCCTCGTGGAAGGCGACCTGCGTCCACCCGGCTGGCGTCAAGTGGAGAACGGCCAGTTTTCGACCACTGACGGCCAGGATTCGGCCATCGGGGGCCAGCTTTCGGCCACTTCTGGCCAGGGCCCCTTGACATCCGCCCAGGCTTCGGATCCCGGCGGTCGCACCCAGTACTGCCATCCCCGCGTCCTCCAGCTGTTGCGGCGACGCTCGGTGGCCGCCCTGCGCAACGCCGTCGAACCCGTCGCCACCAGGGATTTCGCACGGTTCCTGCCCAGCTGGCAGGGGGTCGGCGAACTCCGCGGCGTCGACGGCGTGTTGCGCGCAGTCGAACAGCTGGCCGGGGTGACGCTGCCGGCCAGCGCGATCGAGTCGCTGGTGCTGCCCGCGCGAGTGCGCGACTACCGTCCGGCGATGCTGGACGAGCTCACGGCAGGCGGTGAGGTGCTCTGGCAGGGCCACGGCTCGCTGGCCGGCGGCGACGGCTGGGTGAGCCTGCATCCCGCGGACGGCGCCGAGCTCACCCTGGCGAGCCCCGACCCGGACCTGCTCAGCGAACCGGCCCGGCGCCTGCTCGACCTGCTGCTCGACGGCGGCGGCTACTTCTTCCGCGCCCTGGCCGAGCAACGTCAGGCAGACGCCCCCGGCGCCGACGACGCCGCCCTCACCGAGATTCTGTGGGAGCTGGTCTGGGCGGGCTTCGCCACCAACGACACCCTCACTCCGCTGCGGGCCCAGCTCGGGCAGGCCAGCACCGCCCATCGCAGCCGGCCCGCCGCCCCGCCTCGCGCGCGGTTCGGACGCGGCCTGGCCCGCGCACCGATTCGCCGAGCCAGCCCGCCCACCGCGGCCGGACGCTGGTCCGCCCTCCCGCCGCCGGACGTCGACCCGACCGCCCGCGCGGTCGCCACCGCGGAGGCCCTGCTGGATCGCTACGGCGTCGTGACCCGCGGCTCGGTCGCCGCCGAGGGCATCGAGGGCGGCTTCGCCGGCGTCTACCGGGTGCTGGCCGCCGCCGAGGACGCCGGCCGGGTCCGCCGCGGCTACTTCGTCGAACGGCTCGGGGCAGCCCAGTTCGCCGCGGTCGGCGCGGTGGACCGGCTGCGGTCCTTCTCCCGTCCGCTGGACGACGCGGCCGCCGTCGAAGCCCTGGTGCTCGCGGCCTGCGACCCGGCCAACCCCTACGGCGCGGCGCTGCCCTGGCCCGCCCGCGCCGACGAAGCCCGGGGTCACCAGCTGGCCCGCGCCGCCGGCGTGCCGGTGGTGCTGGTCGACGGCGACCTCGTCCTCTACGTCGAACGCGGCGGACGCACCCTGCTCTCGTGGAGCGAACATCCGTCCATGCTGAACTCCGCCGCCAGAGGGCTGGCGACCGCCGTCCACGCCGGAACCCTGGGCACGCTGCGGGTCGGCAAGGTGGACGGCGAGGCCGTCCTCGGCTCCTCCCACCCGCTCACCGAAGCGCTGGAGCAGGCCGGCTTCCGGCTCACCCCGCGCGGCCTGGTGCTCCGCCGATGAGGACGCCCGATGCCCGAAGGTGACTCCGTCTGGCGCACCGCGCACCGCCTGGACGACGCCTTGTCCGGACGGAAGCTGCTGGACGCCGACCTCCGCTGGCCCGGCATCTCCACCGCGAAGCTGGCCGGCATGGTCGTCCTGGAGACCGTCCCGCGCGGCAAGCACATCCTGACCAGGCTGGACAGCGGTTGGACGCTGCGCTCCCACCTGCGCATGGACGGCTCCTGGGTGATCCGCGAAACGGCGGCTGAGGTCCGCGCGCAGCGCGGAGTCTCGAGGCCCCGCGCCGTCGGCCAGCGGGTGTCGGGCCGCCGTCCCGAATCCACGGGCGGCGGCTTCGTCCGGGCCGTTCTGGCCGGCACCGACTACACCGCGATCGGCGTCGACCTCGGCATGCTCGACCTCGTCCGCACCGCCGACGAGCACACCCTGGTCGGCCATCTCGGCCCGGACCTGCTCGACCCCGATTTTGACGCCGAGCGAGCGGTCGCGAACCTCGCTGCGGCCGAGGGGACGGTCGGCGCCGCCCTGCTCGACCAGACCAACCTGGCCGGCATCGGCACCATCTGGGCTAGTGAGACCCTGTTCGCCGAACGCGTCCCGCCGTGGCTTCCGGCCGCCGAGCTGTCCGGCTCAGCCCTGGCGGCACTCGTGGAGCGGGCGCGACGGTTCCTGAACGCCAGCATCCGACACGCGATCCCGTCCTCGACCGGGTTCACCCAGCAGGGCCGCAACACCTACGTCCACGGCCGCTCCGGCAGACCCTGCCGCCGCTGTGGGACGACCGTCAGGGTCGCGCCGATCGGCCCGCCGCTGCGGGAGCGTCCGATGTTCTACTGCCCGGGCTGCCAGCGCGGTCTCGGGCCCACCGACCCCGGCCGGCCCGCGGCCCCGCTCGGCTCCGGAGGCGGCTGAGGCCCGCTGCCGGCCGAGCAGGATGCCGCCAAGCACCAGGCCGACCCCGGCCAGTTGGGTGAGGGTCAGCCGCTCGCCGGCCAACCCGGCGCCGAGCAGCAGCCCGGTGACCGGGTTCAGCAGCCCCACGATGCCCACGGTCCCGGCGCTGAGCCGGGCCAGTCCGGTGAACCAGCAGACGAAGGCGAGCGCGGTCGCTACCAGGCTCAAGAAGGCGAAGCCCGCCACGGCCGGCAGCTCCAGCGCCGGCGGCGCCCCTTCGACCACCAGGGCGGCCAGCAGCAGGCCGAGCCCGCCGGCCAGCAACTGCCAGGCGGTGACCGCCAGCACGGGGGTGTCGTCCTTCCACCGTTTGGCGAGCACGTAGCCGACCGACGACAGGACGAGCGCCGCCAGGGAGGCCAGCACCCCGCGTCCGTCGAACCGGCCGGCTCCCACAGTGACGATCAGCCACACTCCGGCGATGCCGAGCACCGCGCCGGCCAGCATGCGGGCGGCCGGCCGCTCCCCCACCAGGGCCCAGGAGATCCCCGCCAAGGTCAGCGGCGAGATCGCCATGATCGAGGCGGCCACGCCGCTGGGCAGCAACTGCGCGGCCAGATAGACCAGGACGAAGAAGACGCCGACGTTCAGCAGCCCCAGCACGACCGACCGCCAGATCCAGGCTCCACGGGGCAGCGCCCGAACCAGGGCGAGCAGCACCAGCGCCGCGGGCAGTGCCCGCAGCGTCGCTCCCCACAAAGGGGCGTCGACGGGCAGCAACTGACGGGTCACGTAGTAGGAGGCGCCCCAGGCGATCGGAGCGACCGCGGTGAGGGCGACCCAGCGTCCATTAGCTTCCATGGAAGTTACTTTAGCTTCCACGGAAGGTATCCTGCAATGGTGAGCAGCGATCGGGTGGCGAGAGCCCATCAGCAGTGGTTGCGGGAACGGCCGGAGCTGGACAGCACGCCGATGCTCGTGATCGCGCGGCTGCATCGGCTGGCCGCGCATCTCACGGCCGAACTCCTGCCGGTCTACGCGCAGTACGGCCTGGGTGAGGGCGAGTTCGACGTGCTCGCCACACTGCGCCGCTCCGGCCCTCCCTATGAGCTCGCCCCCGGCGAACTGGCCCGGTACACGATGGTCACCACCGGCGCGGTCTCCAAGCGGCTCGATCGGCTGGAGGCCGCCGGCCTGGTCTCCCGCCGCCCGAGCGAGGCGGACGGCCGCGGCCGCCACGTCGCCCTCACCGCCGCCGGCCGGGAACTGATCGACGACGCCTACGCGGCGCACATGAGAAACGAGGCCCGGCTGGTCGGCGCACTGTCCCCGGACGACCGTGCCCACTTGGAGCGGCTGCTCAGCCAGTGGCTGGGCCAGTTCGAAAGCTGACCCACCGGACTAGGTTGGAGCCATGACCACTGCTCCCACCATCACGCTCGCTCACGGCGCCGAGATTCCGGCGATCGGCCTCGGCACCTGGCCGCTGCTCGCGGACGAGGGCGCCGCCGCCGTCCGGACCGCGATCGAGGCCGGCTACCGGCTGATCGACACCGCGGAGAACTACCGCAACGAGGAGGCGGTGGGCCAAGGGATCCGCGATTCGGGGTTGCCGCGCGAGGAGATCTTCCTCACCACCAAGTTCAACCGGCGCTGGCACAGCGTGGACGGCGCACGTCAGGCCGCCGAGGCGTCGCTGCGGAAGCTCGGCGTGGACTATCTGGACCTGCTGCTGATCCACTGGCCGAATCCCGACCAGGGCACCTATGTCGAGGCCTTCGAGGGCCTGCTGAAGTTGCTGGAGGCGGGCGTCCTCCGCGCCGTCGGCACCTCGAACTTCAAGCCCGCCCACCTGCAGCGGCTGATCGACGCCACCGGCACGGTCCCGGACGTCAACCAGATCAACCTCAACCCCTACGCCACCCGCGCCGCCACCGCCGCCTTCCACGCCGAGCACGGCATCGTCACCGAGTCGTGGAGCCCGATCAAGCCGGTCGAGATGCTGACCGACCCGGTGATCGCCCGGGCCGCAGAGGCCCACGGCCGCACCCCCGCACAGGTCGTCCTGCGGTGGCACGTCCAGCATGGCTACATCCCGATCCCGAAGTCCGCCTCCCTGTCCCGCCAGCAGGAGAACCTGGCAGTCTTCGACTTCGAGCTCACCCCGGACGAACTGGCCGCCATCGACGCCCTCGACCGCGGTGAGGCCCACCTCGTCGACTCGGACGACTTCGGCCACTGAACCGCGGCACGCGAAGCCGAGGTTGGTGACAACGCATAACCTCGGGCCATGTCGAGTGTCTCCGACGACCGGTACTTGTGGTCTCGCGTGCTGCTCGCCGCGCTGTCGGTGGTGTTCCTGGGCGTCGCCGGCCTCCTCGCACTCGGAAGCCCCGGCATCGATCCGGAGGACCGGAGCCCGACGACCCTGATCGCCGTGCTTGCGGTGCTGGCGCTCGCGGGCATGACTCTGGCCGCGTTCGGCGGCCCCGCCGCCAGAATTGCCTGCGGCGGCTACGGTCTCCTGGTGACCGCCGGTGCGCTCCTGATCGCCGAACCGAAGTTCGTCATACTCGGAGGCCTCGCCGTCGTCGTCGCGGTACGACCACACCGCCAGCGATCGGCGCCCGGCCCAGAGTCCGCCACCGCTGTGTCCGATTCCCGCTAGGTTCTTCCGCGGCCGCGGGGCAGGATGGACGCATGACGCCGATCCCTGACCACGCGACCTGCTACAAGGCGGTGTCCTCGCGGGATCGGCGGTTCGACGGCGTCTTCTACACAGCGGTGGCGACCACCGGCATCTACTGCCGCCCGAGTTGCCCGGCGCGCACCCCGGCGCCACGCAACGTCAGCTTCTACCCGACTGCCGCGGCCGCACAGTCGGCGGGCTACCGGGCCTGCAAGCGATGCATCCCGGACGCGACCCCGGGCAGCCCGCAGTGGGACGTCCAGGCCACCACCGCCGGTCGCGCCATGCGACTGATCTCGGACGGAGTCGTCGACCGCGAAGGCGTGCCCGGCCTCGCATCGCGGCTCGGCTACACCCCGCGCCATCTGACCCGGGTGCTCACCTCCGAACTCGGCGCCGGACCGCTCGCCCTGGCCCGCGCCCGGCGCGCCCAGACCGCGCGATCCCTCATCGACGCGACCGCCCTCAGCTTCACAGAGATCGCCTTCGCCGCCGGCTTCGACTCGGTGCGGCAGTTCAACGACACGATCCGCGCGGTGTACGGGACGACCCCCACCCAGCTGCGCGACCGTCCCGGACGCCGGGCGAGCACACCGGGGGCCATCCGGCTGCGACTGGCAGTCCGCACGCCCTTCCACGGCAGCAGCCTGCTGCGCTTCCTGCGTCCGCGAGCGCTGCCCGGGGTAGAGGCGGTCGGGGACGGCTGGTACGCCCGCACGCTGCGGCTGCCCCACGCGCCGGGCGTCCTCCGGATCAACCTCCCCGACCTGCCGGACGTGGGCACGGCCACCATCCCGGTCGAACTCGAACTGGGCGACCTGCGCGACATCGCCGCCGCCGTAGAACGAGCGCGCCGCCTGATCGACGCCGACTGCGATCCGGTGGCGGTGGCCTCCGTTCTCGGCCGCGACCCGGTGCTGGGTCCACTGCTGAGCCGCCGCCCCGGCCTGCGAGTGCCCGGTCACGTGGACGGCGCCGAGGTCGCCGTCCGAGCTGTCGTGGGCCAGCAGATCTCCGTCGCCGGGGCGCGGACGGTGCTGAGCAGGTTGGTCCAGCAGCACGGCGAGCCGCTGGGGCCACTCCCAGAGCAGGTCACCCTGAACCACCTCGCACAAACCGGGCAATCCAGGCCCGGTGCGCGCACAGTGCACGCGGAAGACCCGAATCACCCGGTTTGTGCGGAAGAGGAGAGCGGCCAGGCGGCCGGATCTCCACGAACTCTCCCCCGGGCTGTCTCACCCGCAGAAACCGGGCAATCCAGGCCAGCT
>CAZLWS010000011.1:12001-13491 GCA_964563205.1 uncultured Propionibacteriaceae bacterium
GGCCTCACCCACCTGTTCCCCTCCCCGGACGCCCTCGCGGCGCTCGACCCGGCCGGTCTGCCGATGCCGAAGGCCCGTGCCCGGGCGCTGATCGGCCTGTGCCGGGCCTTGGCCGACGGAGAGCTGGCCCTCGACCGCGGCCCCGACCGGCAGCGGACGCGGGAACGGCTGCTCGCCCTGCCCGGCATCGGCGACTGGACGGCCAGCTACATCGCGATCCGCGCCCTCGGCGATCCGGACGCCTTCATGCCCACCGATCTCGGCACCCGGCACGCCCTGACCCGCCTGGGTCAGGACCCCGCCCAGGCCGCATCCCTCGCCGAGAGTTGGCGGCCGTGGCGCTCCTACGCCCAGGCACTGCTCTGGAGCGTCCTGCTCGACGAGGCCGCCCACCCCTCCGCCTCCCTGGGGCAAGGTGTGGCGAATGTTCCGACCACGGAGCATCGGCCACACCCTGTGGAGAGGGCGGGCGTCTATTCCCCACTCATCCCGGAAGGATCCTTCAATGTGGCTCGTGATTGACTCCCCGATAGGTCCGCTGCGGCTGGTGGCCGTCGACGGCGCGCTGATCGCCATCGACTTCTCGCCCTTCGGCGACCGTGCCGGGGACGAGGCCGCCGACGAGCCCGTGCTGCAGCGGGCAGCCGCCCAGCTGGCCGAGTACTTCGCCGGCGAGCGCACCGACTTCGACCTGCCCCTGGCGCCGAAGGGCACCGCCTTCCAGCAGCAGGTGTGGGCCGAACTGGTCAAGATCGGCTATGGCGAGACCGCCAGCTACGGCGAGATCGCCCACCGGCTCGGGCTCACCAATGCCGCCTCCCGCGCCGTCGGTACGGCCAACGGACGCAACCCGATCCCGATCATCGTCCCTTGTCACCGTGTGATCGGAGCGGACGGCACGCTCACCGGCTACGCCGGCGGCATCGAGCGCAAACGCATCCTGCTCGACCTGGAGAGCCCCACCCTGCTCTGAACACTCACCGACGCCAACCTTCTCGCCGAGACCCAACGTTCCCGTCGAGGACCTGGCCCCAGGGCCAGGCGCTCGACGCCGGGACGGGCGCTCGGCGAGACGGGCGGTGCTCGGTGAGGAGGGTGGTCCTCGACGAGACGGATGGCTCTCGGGAAGAAGGGTGGCGTTCGGTCGAGGGGCAGGCGGTGGGTTCAGACACGGCTGGTTCAGACCAGGAAAGTCGCCTCCGGGAACACCAGCTCGTACTTCTGGGAGTGACGCGGCTCGGCCATCATCTCGGCCACGGTGTCCCGCCACAGCGCGTAGTGGGCGGTCTCCTTGTGGGCCAGCACCGCCTCCGGGCTGCGGTAGACCTCGACCAGCACGAACCGGGTCGGGTCGTCGACCGCCTGCAGCACGTCGAACCGGGAAACTCCCGCCTCCCGGATCGAGTTGCGGGCGTTCTCGGCCGAGGCCGCGGCGAACTGCTCGACCTGATCGGCCTTGACGTGAACGTGGACGTGGACGGTGACCATGC
>CAZLWS010000011.1:13591-31517 GCA_964563205.1 uncultured Propionibacteriaceae bacterium
AACTGCTCGACCTGATCGGCCTTGACGTGAACGTGGACGTGGACGGTGACCATGCCCCAGTCTCCGCCATCGACCCCACCCCACGAAACCCCAACTGCCAATGCAGTTCTTCGCACTGCCCCACACCACCGAGGGCCTGCCTTCCCGCCGAGGGCTCGTGCCCAGGGACGGGCCCTCGGCGTCCAGGGAGGCCCTCGCCGTCAGGGAGGGGCGGGACGGGGCGGCTTACGCCAGAGCGGACGAGCGAAGGCAGTCGGGAGTTGCGCACCCGGCAGGCGAGTGACAATCTGGAGGGCTGGCCAACCGGCCTTCCCATCGAGAGAATTCCCATGAACCTGCCCACCACCACCCGTGCGCTGACCGCGAACCGTCCGTTCCTGACGCTGCTGGTCGCCCGGACGATGTCCATGCTCGGCATGGCCTTCGCCCCGGTCGCGCTCGCGTTCGGCGTGCTGCGGCTGCCGGGGGCGGACGCGGGCACGCTCTCCCTCGTCCTGTTCGCACAGACCACCCCGCTGGTGCTGTTCATGCTCGTCGGCGGCGTGATCGCCGACCGCTACCCGCGGGCGGTGGTGCTGCGCTGGGGCGAGTTCCTGAGCGCGATCGCGATGGGCTCGATCGGTCTCATGATGCTGACCGGGCACGCCCCGGTCTGGGCGCTCTGCCTGGCGGCCGCCCTGGGCGGCACGGCCGGCGCGGCGGTCTACCCGGCGCTGACCGGCATCATCCCCGACCTGGTGCCCACCGAGCAGCTGCAACAGGCCAACGCCTGGCTGAGCGGCGGCTCCTCGGCCGCCCGGCTGGCCGGCCTGGTCTCCGGCGGCGCCGTGGTGATCTGGCTGGGCGGCGGCTGGGCCATGCTCACGGCCAGCGCGTTCTACCTGGTCGCGGGGGTTTTGGTGCTGGGGCTGCCGAAGATCTCGTCCGCCCTGGCCAGCACCGCGGAAAGCCCGCTGCGGCAGCTGGTCGAAGGGTGGGGCGAGTTCCGCTCCCGGCAGTGGCTGTGGGTGGTCGTGCTGCAGTTCTCGCTGATGATCATGGTGCTGCAGGCCGCGCACGGCGTCTTCGGACCGGTCGTCGCCGAGACCGAACTCGGCGGCCCGGCGACCTGGACCACCTTCCTGGCGGCCGAGGCGATCGGGGCGGTGGTCGGGGTCTCGCTGGCCTTCGTCTGGAAGCCGCGGCGTCCGATCCTGGTGGCCACTCTGCTCACCTTCAGCGCGGGCGTTCCCGCGTTCCTGCTCGGGGTCAGCGCTCCCCTGCTGCCGGTCGTGCTGGCGGCCTTCGCGATGGGCGCGAGCTTCGAGCTGTTCGGGGTGTGGTGGATGACCACCATGCAGAACGAGGTGCCTGCCGAGTCGCTGTCGCGGGTGGCCTCCTATGACGCCCTGGGCTCGCTCATGCTCGGCCCGCTCGGGCTCGTCCTGGCGGGTCCGGCGACGGTCGCCTTCGGCGTCCACACCGCCCTGATCGGCGCGGGAGTGATCAGCCTGCTGACCACCTGCCTGGCGCTGCTGGCGCCCGAGGTCCGGCAGTTGCAGGCGCGCATCCCGACCACCGTCCAGTCCGAGGTGGCCGCGGCCGAGCACCCCGCCTGAGTCGCCCTGCGCGGGGACTCGGTACAGTTGCGCGCATGGCTCAGCAGCCCCCCTTCTACCCGCCGCAGGCGCCGGCGCCGCAGTGCTATCGGCACCCCGGCCAGGTGACCTACATCAACTGCCAGCGGTGCGGGCGTCCGATCTGCCCGGCCTGCATGATCTCGGCGGCGGTGGGGTTCCAGTGCCCGGAGTGCGTCGCAGCCGGCGCCCGGCAGACCCGGCAGAACCAGGGGCCCTACGGCGGCGAGCGATCGAAGAACCCGGCGCTGACCACGATCGTCCTGATCGGTGTCAACGCGGCGGTGTGGCTGCTGCTCACGCTCAGCGGCGGGCACGCCAGCTGGTGGTTCTGGCGGCTCGCGCTCTCGCCCGCCGGCACCTGCCTGGCCGCCGACGATCCCACCCTGTTCTATCCGGACGCCGGCGCCGCCGACTGCGCGGCGATCGGACCGGCCGCGACCTGGATGCCCGGGGTCGCGGACGGAGGCTACTGGCAGCTGCTGACCAGCGCCTTCGCCCACCTCGACGTCATGCACATCGGCTTCAACATGCTGGCGCTGTGGTTCCTCGGGCCACAGCTGGAGCGTGTGGTCGGACGTCCGCGATTCCTCGCTCTCTACCTGCTCTCGGCGCTGGCCGGCTCGGCGGCGGTGCTGTGGCTGAGCAGCCCGGACAGCTCCACCCTGGGAGCCTCCGGAGCGGTGTTCGGACTGCTGGGAGCGCTGCTGGTGCTGGCCTACAAGGTGAAGGGGAACGTGCAGTCGATCCTGCTGTGGCTGGGGATCAACGTCGCCTACACCTTCTTCGGGCCAGGCTCCATCTCCTGGCAGGGCCACCTCGGCGGCCTGATCGGCGGCGCGGTGATCGCCGCGATCATCGTCTACGCCCCGCGGCAGAACCGCGCTCGCATCCAGTGGACGGGCATCGCCGCGGTCGCGGCGGTCACCCTCGCCCTGATCGTCGTCCGGGTGCTCCAACTGGCGTCGTGACTCCGTAGCTCGATCGCCGGACCGGGGGAGATCCCCGCCTTCGCGGGGATGACGGAGGTAGCGAGATCGCGGGGAGCCAATGGCTTTCAGTCGCTGGTGAGGCGGGCGATGTGCAGGGCGAGATAGGTGACCTCGTCGGCGGTGATCGCGGCGCCCAGGCGCAGCTCCAGCAGGGCTTTCACCTTCTGGGCGGCCTGGTGGGCGGCGGGGAAGGAGTCCTTGATCGCGCTGACGAAGCTGGCCGGCTGCTCGGCCAGCTGGCGTCCGGCGTCCACCCGGACGAAGAAGTAGCGGAGGTGCGTGACGAATCGGGCCGCGTTGATCGACTCGGGGTCGAAGGGCTGGCCGTAGGCCGATTCGAGCACCTCGAAGACCTGCCGGAACACCTCGGTCATCGCGAAGGTGCGGGAGAGGTCGTCGGTGGCGAAGGCCGCGGCGTTCACCAGGTGCAGCGCGATCGGCACGGCCTCGTCGTCCGGAATCGGGACGCCGGTCCGCTCCCGCACCAGCCGGACGCCGGCCCGCGCCACCCGCAGCTCCGCCGGGTACAGGTGCGCCACCTCGGCCTTCAGCGGGGATTCCAGCTTGATGCCCTGTCGCACCCGCTTGATCGCGAAGCTGATGTGATCGGCCAGCGGGATCAGCTGCGGCTGGCTGAGCTTGAGCCCGAGCTCGCGATGGGCATCGTCGAGGATCTCGCGCGCCAGCACCAGGTGCTCCGGCGGGATCTCCACCAGGAAGGCCTGCAGTTCGTCGACGTCGTGCTGCTCGTCGGGGACGAAGACCTGGACGACCTTCGCCTCGTCCACGACATCACCCGGCTGCCGCTGGAACCCCAGCCCACGCCCGGTGAGCATCAGCTCGCCGCGCTCCGGATGGCGCGCGAGGACGACGTTGTTGTTGAAGACCTTGACGATCTTCACGCACACCTCCTCGAGCCGGTTTTCAGTCTATGGGCGATGCCGCCCGTCGTGGACGGGAATGGAACCGTCCCCATTCCCGTCCAGCATCCCGGGTCAGGTGAGATCGGCTCCGTTGGAGGCGATCACCTTGGCGTACCAGCCGAAGCTGTCCTTGCGGTAGCGGGCCAGATCGAGCAGGTCGAACTCGTCGCGGTTCACGTAGATGAACCCGTACCGCTTGGCGACACCCTGGTGGGTCGACACCAGGTCGATGGCCGACCACGGGCAGTAGCCGAGCACCTCCACCCCGTCGGTCACCGCCAGCTGGATCTGTGCGATGTGGTCGCGCAGGTAGTCGATCCGGTATCCGTCGTGGACCTGGCCGTCCTCCAGCTTGTCGAAGGCGCCCAGGCCGTTCTCGGTCACCAGCAGCGGCAGGTGGTAGCGATCCCAGATCGCCCGGAAGGTGTTCCGGAAGCCGATCGGGTCGATCTCCCAGCCGAACTCGGTCCGCGGCAGGTGCGGGTTCTGCGCGCCCGAGTAGACGCCCTTCTCCCCCGCGGCCAGCTGCTGATCGCTGAAGCCCACGTCGCCGGCGTCCTCGGCCGGACGCGCGACGGTGTGGGTGGCGTAGTAGTTGAACGCGATGAAGTCGGGACGGTCGGACGCCAGCAGCTCCAGGTCGCCCTCGGCGATCTCAGGCGCCGCGCCGATCTCCTCCAGGTAGGCCCAGGCCACCGAGTTGTAGAACCCGTTGACCCCCATGTCGAGGTACAGCCAGTTGCGGATGGCGTTGAAGTCGTCCGCCGCCAGGATGTCCTCGGGATGGCAGGTCTCGGGGTAGCACAGCGCGATGTTCGGCGCCGGGCCGACCTTGCCGTCCGCCACCAGCTGATGGCACAGCTGGTTGGCCCGGGCTTGGGCCAGCATCATGTGGTGGTTGGCCTGGTAGACCGCCGACTTCGGCATCCCGGGCTTGATCGTTCCGATCGCCTCGCCGTACAACACCATCACGTTCTGCTCGTTGATGGTCAGCCAGTGCTTGACCTTGTCGCCGTACTCACGGAAGATCACCTCCGCAAACTTGGCGAAGGCGTCCACCGTGGCCCGGTTCATCCAGCCGCCCTTGGCGTCCAGCGCCGCCGGCAGATCGAAGTGGTACATGGTGGCGATCGGGGTGATCCCCTTCGCCGCGATCGCGTCGATCAGCCGGTGGTAGAAGGCGACCCCTTCGGGGTTGATCTCGCCGTCGCCGTCGGGGATGATCCGCGTCCAGGCGATCGAGAAGCGGTAGGCCTTCAGCCCCAGCTCGGCGAAGAGCTCGACGTCCTCCTCGAACCGGTGGTAGTGGTCGCTGGCGACGGTGTAGTCGGACGTCCCTTCCGGGTAGGAACCCCGGACGTCGATGACGGACGGTCCCTTGCCGTCCTCGTCCCACGCTCCCTCCACCTGGTAGGCGGAGGTGGAGGCGCCCCAGAGGAAGCCCTCCGGGAACGCCTTCAGCTCGCGATACTGCATGAATCGTCCCTTCTCAGCGCTCGATCACGACAACGGTGTCGCCGTGGGCCACCTCGTGGCCTTCGGCGGGCAGCACCGCGGCGAACTGCGCGGTGTTGGTGATCACCACGATGGTCGTGGTGTCGTAGCCGGCGGCCTTGACCGCCTCCAGGTCGACGGTGCACAGCAGGTCGCCCGCCTGCACCTCCTGGCCCTGGGTGACCGCGGCGTTGAAGCCCTTGCCGTCCAGCTGGACGGTGTCGATGCCGATGTGGATCAGCACCTCCACCCCGTCCGGCGACTTGATGCCGAAGGCATGCCCGGTCGGGAAGGCGGTGGCGACGGTGCCGGCGAAGGGGGCGTAGAACTGGCCGTTGGACGGGACGATGCCCAGCCCGTTGCCCAGCGCGCCGGAGGCGAACACCTTGTCGTTGACCTCGGCGAGCGGGACGAGCGCGCCGGAGACCGGCGCCTTCACCTCGGGAGCTCCGACGCCGCCGACGACGATCTGGGGGGCGTCCTCCGCGGCCTCCGGCTCGTCCGGCTGATCCTTGACGCCGAACAGGAAGGTGAGGGTGAAGGCCAGGCCGACCGCGATGCCGGTGCCGATCAGCTGCAGCGCGAAGCTGCCCTGCTCCATGTAGGCGGGCAGGCCGATGATGGACGGGAAGACGAAGGCGGTCGCGGCCGAGCCGCCGGCCGCGGCGATCGCGCCACCCACGGCGCCGCCGACGATGCCGAAGTAGAACGGCCGCTTCAGCGGCAGGTTGACGCCGTAGATGGCGGGCTCGGTGATGCCGGCCAGCAGACCCGACACCGAGGAGGCGCCGGCGATCTGGCGGCGCTTGGCGCTGCGGCTGCGGAAGGCCACGGCTAGGGTGGCGGCCGCCTGGGCGAGCACCGCGGCCGGCAGCGGGCCGCTGAGCAGCGAGTAGCCCTGCGGGCCGGTGAGGTCGTTCAGCATGATCGGGATGAAGCCCCAGTGCAGGCCGAACATGACGAAGACCTGCCAGAAGCCGCCGAGGATGCCGCCGGCGAGCCAGGGCATGAGGTTGAACAGGCCGCTGACCCCCGCGGAGACCATGTTGGCCAGCCAGCTGGTGATCGGGCCGACGGTGATCAGCGTGAACGGCACCATGAGGGTGAGGATCAGCAGCGGGGTGGAGAAGTTGCGGATCGCCGACGGCAGCACCTTGTTGAGCCACTTCTCGACGTAGGACTGCAGCCAGACCGCCACGATGATCGGGATCACGGAGGAGGTGTAGCTCACCATCACCACCGGGATGCCCAGGAAGTGCACCGGTTCGCCGTTGTTGAGCGCGACGATGGACGGGTACACCAGCGCGGCGGCGAGCGCCATCGCGGTGACCTGATTGGCGCCGAACCGCTTGGCGGCGGTGAAGCCGAGGAAGATCGGCAGGAAGTAGATGATCGCGTCGCCGGCCGCGTTCAGGATCGCGTAGGTCTGGCCGGCCGGATCCATCCAGGCCAGCTGCGTCGCCAGCGCCAGGAAGGCCTTCAGCAGGCCCGCGCCGGCCAGCGGCCACAGGATCGGCGACATGATCTTGGAGATCAGGTCGATGAATTGGTTCAACAGGTTCCCCTTGGGGCCCTCGTCCACGGCGGGCGCGTTGTCGCCGATCAGCTTGGTGAGCTGGCCGATCTCGGCATAGACGATCGGGACGTCATTGCCGATCACCACTTGAAACTGGCCGCCGGCCTCCACCACGGTGATGACGCCGGTGAGCTTCTCCACCGCGGCCTTGTCGGCCTTGGCGGTGTCCTTGAGCTTGAACCGAAGCCGGGTGGCGCAGTGTGCGATCGACGCGACATTGGCCTCACCCCCGACCTTTGTCCAGAATCTGACCGGCCAACGACCGGTAATCCACTGCTGCCATGTCTGGTCCTCCTTGAGCCATCCCTTGGTGAGCGACGGGCCGCGGAAACGCAAAAAGACCCGAGCCCGCTCCGCGGAACGCGAAGTAAGGCTCAGGTCTTGCCTGCGAGAGTTGCAACCCCGAATGGACCTACCAGGTCCAATCCCAGAGGCTAGCCAGTCGACGCAGCTACGTCAACGCACCCCTCCCGCCTCGCCAGCCCCTTCTTGAGCCGCCGCTCCCGTCCTCGTCGCATCGAGGGCCTCCCTTGACGCCGAGGGCCTCCCCCAAGACACAGGCCCTCGACCACAAGAGAGGCCCTCGGTGTGCACAAGCCGGGCAGGCCCGAGCGAGGGGTGCGGCATCCTGTGGATAACTGGCACAAATCGGCAGTTGGCGCCAAGAGTCACCGGGCATGACGATCACACCACAGCAATGGCTCGACTCCGGGCGCACTCGCAGTCAACTTCGGGCCGCGATCAGCAATCAGCAACTCACCCGGCTGCGCCGGGGCGTCTACGCGGCGCAGCCGGACTCCCGTCAGCAGCTGCATCGGTTGAAGCTCCGTGCAGCGCTGCCGAAGCTGGAGCCGACCACCTACTTCGCACACGCCTCAGCCGCGGTCATCCACAGGCTGCCGCTGCTCGCCAAACGACTGGAAGAGATCGTCGTCGTACGGACGGGCGGCGGCCACGGCTCGATCAACCCAACCCTCCATGCCCGGCGCGGACGCGTCGAACAACACGAAGTCACCACCGTGGACGGACTACCGGTCACCACCCTCGTCCGGACGATCGCAGACCTGGTTCGAATCCTTCCCTTTCCGGAGGCCGTCATGGTCGCGGACGCCGTCCTGGCCAAGGGCGTCAGCGTCCCAGGCCTGCTCGCCGCGACGGCGAAGGGACGCGGCTGCCGGATGGCGCGGCGTGCGTTGCTCTTCGCGGACGGACGGTCGGAAAGCCCCGGCGAGTCTCTCAGCCGCGTCCGAATGGACGCCGCGGGCGTCCCGGCACCGGAACTGCAGTTGGAGATCCGCGACGAGCGCGGTGCCTTCCTGGCTCGGGTCGACTTCGGCTGGGAGGAACTCGGCATCGTGGGCGAGTTCGACGGCGCCGTGAAGTACGGACGGCTCCTGAAGCCGGGCCAGTCGGTCGCCGATGTCGTCGAGGCGGAGAAGCTCCGCGAACAGGTTCTGATCGAGCAAGGCTGGATCGTCATCCGGTGGACCTGGAAGGAGCTGTGGGACGGCAGCTTCGAGCGACGGCTTCGCCGAGTGATCGAAGCCCGGCGCGAACTCCTCGCCAAGGGCATCGACTGGCGCCCCCCGCACCGCGCGAGTTGACCACCCCTTCACCGAGGGCCTCCCCTAACGTCGAGCGCCTCCCCCCAGACACAGGCCCTCGACAGCAACGGGGGTCCTCGACGACGGAGCGGACGCCGGCCGTCACGCCGGCTACCCCTGGTGCCGACACCGAGGCATGCCCTCCATGCACTGAGGGCCTCTCTTGGCGTCGAAAGCCTCCCCCCAGACACAGGCCCTCAGCGACAAGGGAGGCCCTCGGTGGGTGGTGTTCCAGCCCCCGGGCCGCGGGCGGCTTGAGCTGGGCGCGAAAACGGCCCCGAGGGGAATCCCCGGGGCCGTCTGCGCTCAGATCACCGCGGCGGCTGGTTCAGGTTGACGTTCCAGTCGAACTTGCCGGCGTTCGGGTCGGCGGAGTTGTCGATGACGACCGTCTTCATGATCTTGTCGGCCAGGGTCTGCTTCTTGGCGTCCCACAGCGGGAAGAGCCAGCCGACGTAGCAGATGATCGAGTCGACGATGTGCGCCAGCTGACGCAGGATGCCGTTGGTGACGCCGATCGGCTGACCGGTGGCCTCACCGACCAGCTTGGTCTTGGCGATGCTGCGGCCCAGGGTGACGCCGGTCGTCCCGCTCTTGTAGCCCAGGAAGGCCCACCAGCCGATGCCCAGCACCAGGGACACCACGGTGCCCAGTGTCGAGCTGGCATTGCTCACCAGATTGGCCAGCACGCTGATGACGATGGACGGCGCGACGTAGTCGACCAGACCGCCGAGGGCGCGCTTGGGCCAGTCGACCAGGGCTCCGCCACCGGCCACCGGGACCGGCGGGTAGGCGGCCGGCGGGTAGGCGGCAGGCTGGCCGTAGCCGGGCTGGTTGTAGGGATCGGCCGGCTGGCCATAGCCCGGCTGGTTGTACGGATCGGTCGGCTGACCGTAGGCGGGCTGCGGCTGGCCGTAGGGATCAGCCGGTGGCTGGCCGTACGAGGCGGCGGGCGCCTGGCCGTAGGGATCGGCGGCGGGCTGGCCGTAGGCCGGCGGCTGCTGGCCGTACGGATCGGCGGGCGCCTGACCGTAGGGGTCCGCGGCGGGCTGGCCGTAGGCCGGCGGCTGCTGGCCGTACGGATCGGCCGGAGCCTGACCGTAGGGGTCCGCGGCCGGCTGGCCATAGGCCGGGGGCTGGCCGTACGGGTCGGCAGGCTGCGTCGGGTAGGGCGTCTGATAGCCGGCGGCCGGCGATTGGCCGTACGGGTCCACCGGGGACGGAGCGGCCGGCGGGGTCGGCGCAGCGTAGCCAGCGTCCGGCTGGGCAGGCGTCGGCTCCGGGGGTGAGTAGGAAGGCGCCTCGGGCTCGGCAGGGCTCTGCGGCACCGCGGCGTCGTCAGCATCCTCCGGGGGCTTCGGCGGCCAGGTTTGGTCGGACATCTAGGTTGTCTCCCTTCCGGGGTATGTCAGGTACTTGAATCCTAGGCATAGTTGAGGCCGTTGGGCAGGGGGCGATAATAGCGTGTGGCCGTCCAATCCGATGCTGTACCCTTCTCCGCCGCCCGGGCGCTGCGCTCGGCGGCGTGGTTCGGGGCGGCCGGCTTGGCGCTGAGCGTCGTCAAGCTGACCACTGGAATCGGCATCGGCTGCCCGTGGCGGCACCTCACCGGCACCCTCTGCCCGCTCTGCGGCGCCACCACGATGGGCACCCGGCTGCTCACCGGGGACCTGGCCGGGGCCTGGGCGAGCAATCCGTTCGTGATGGTCCTGCTGGGGCTCGGCGGCCTGGCGGCGGTCGCCTGGACGGTCGAACTGGCGGGCGGCCCAGCGCTGCGTCCACCCCCCGCCTTGCGCGCTCCGGCGCTGTGGTGGAGCCTTCTGGGCGGAGCCGCCCTGGCGTTCGCGATCTGGCGGAACCTGTAAGAACCTGTCAAACGAAAGCCTTGCCGCGCTAAGTTTGCTGGACGACAAGTTCCCAGTCGCACCCCCGAGGGAGGAACAGATGGTGATCGAAGGCACCTTCGGCCACGCCAGCCGAAGTCTGCAGCTGCTGCTGGAGGCGTACGCCGGGGCACGGCTTCCGGAGTGGCCGGCGTTCGCCAAGACCCTGAAGCTGGTGCGACTCGCCCCTGGAGAGGTGCTCTTCCGCGCCGGCGAGGCGCATCCCTACCTGTATCTGGTGCACGCCGGGCTGACCCGCGCCCAGGCCACCTCCCCTTCCGGCCACACCTCCACCGTCTTCTTCTCCGAGGAGGGCGACATCCTGGCCTCGATGACCTCGCTGGCGCCGCGGGCCGCCCATCGGCTCTACGACCGCGGGCTGCACCCGAGGTCGGACGACCTGAAGATCGCCGTCGAGGGACGCTCGCTGCACACCGTCAGTGCTGTGGAGTCCTCGGTCATGGTTCGCGGCGACTACCAGGCGGTGGATCTGCTGGCCCAGCGTCATCACGCCTGGGCGGTCCTCTCCGCGGCCATCACCACGATCTACGCGATGACCCAGCAGGCCGACCTGGTCTGGAACCGCGACACGCCGGAGGATCGCTACCGCAGCCTGCTCACCAACCGTCCCAATCTGGTCTCCCGGCTGACCCAGCGCGATCTGGCCGCTTTCCTCAACGTCACCGAGACCACCATGTCGCGGATCGCCAAGCGCGTCCGCCACGAACCCGAGGGCGCATAAGCGGGCTGGTTCAGCCGGTGCCGGTCGGCTCGGGGGCGACCGGGCTGGCGGCCGTCGGCGTGGGCGCCTCGGTCGGAGTCTCGGACGGTTCGGGCGTCGCGCTCTCCGAAGGCTCCGGGGTCGGCGACGCCGTGGGAGTCGGCGTGGCCTCCGGAGTTGACTCAGTGGGCGTGGGAGTGGGGGTGGCCGTCGGCGTGGGCTCCGGTTCGGCGGACGGACTGCGCTCCGGCCGCACCACCTGCCCGACCGTCGTGCCCTCGCCGCCGTCCAGCGACCGGCCGGTGACCAACTCCCAGGCCGTGATCGCCAGGAACGCCACCGCGAAGATCGCCGCCGCGGCGACGCCGATCCGCCAGGCGATGTGGCGCCAGGTACGCTCCTTGTCGGGCGGCGGCTGGGCACCCAGGGCGGCCCCCGCCGACTCGGCGTCCTCAGCGGTCTCATCGAGTTCGGGGTCGGCATTGCGGATCCGCTCCCAGCCGCGCCGCATGACGGAGCCGAGCCGGCGTCCGGTGCGATCCAGCCCGGCGGTGTACACAGTGCCGGCCAGGGCGCCGATCACCGAGGCGAGGGCAGCGCCGAAGATGGTGCCGGCGGTGCCCAGCGACGAGCCGACGTAGGCCACGGTGGCGGCCGCCGCCGCGCTGCCGAGCAGTTGCGGCAGCGAGAAGCTGAGCTTGGCGGGCTCCTTCTCAGCGGTCTGCTTCTCGGGTTCGGGCGTGCTCTTGTCAGTCACAGATCAGGTGTCTCTTGGTCTCGTCCATCGCGCTTGCGAACCACCAGCCTAGTCGCGCAGGCCAAGGCCCCAGAGGTCAGCTGCGGACGCCGACCTGCTCGGCGATCAGGCGCGCGATCTGGCGCGCGGCGTCCGGGCGGGCCAGCCGGACGCTGGCCTGCGCGGCCTGCTCACGGGCGGCGGGGTCGTTCACCCACTGCCGCAGCACCGCCAGCGCGTCCCGGACGCGAGGCGCCCACACCCCCGCCCCGGACTCCACGACGTAGTCGACGTTGCCGTCCTCTTGACCGGGCAGGCGCGAGTACAGCAGCAGCGGCAGCCCGCAGATGAAGGCCTCGCTGATGCTGCCCGGGCCGGCCTTGGTGACCATGATGTCGGCGGCGCGCATGAAGTCGGGCATCTCGCGGGTGAACCCGTAGACGTGGGCCGGCTGACGCCAGTCGAGAGCTTCGAGATCACGCTTGAGCTCCTCGTTGCGGCCGCAGATCACCACTACGGTGGCCTTGAAGTCCGCGGTGTTGAGGGCCTTGGCGATGCGCTTGACGCCGCCCAGGCCGTCCCCGCCGCCGACCACCAGGATCACCGGCAGATCGGTCCGCCAGCCGTTGTCCCGGCGCCAGGCGTCTCGGTCGGGCAGCGGATGCAGGAAGCGGTCGGCGACCGGCAGCCCGACCACCCGCAGGTTGCCGGCCGGGATGCCGTATTTGATCGCGCGCGTCTTCGCCCGCTCGGTCGGCACCACGACGAGGTCGGAGCGGCGGTCGTACCAGAACGGGTGGGTGGAGACCATGTCGGTGACGACGGTGATGAACGGACGCGGCGACTTGCGCATCGCGCGGGCGAGGTGGGTGTTCACCAGCGGATGCACCGAGACGATCAGGTCGGCCGGATTCTCGGCCACCAGCCGCTTGGCGGCCTTCCGCAGGTAGGGGTAGCTCAGGTCGTTGAGCACATTGCTGCCGCCGCGGGTGTTCGTCACCTTCCAGGAGAACCCCCAGGCCTGCGGCACCCGCGACATCTCCGGGTAGATCTCGGGCGCCTTGTTCAGCGGGGCCGGGTAGTACTGGCGGAAGAAGTCGACCATCGAGTAATCGAATCGGCCGGGGAACTCCAGGTCGAGGGCCTCGATCATCGCCTCGGTGGCCGACCGGTGTCCGCCGCCGGTGTCCGAGAACAGAAACAGCAGCCGCTTGCGCTCGGCCGGTTCGGTCATGGCAGGCTCCCTCGGGACGATCGCTGAGCGGGACTCTACCCGCCGGTGAATCGCGGAGACAGACGCCGCGCACGTCGGCTATGCCTTGAAGGTGATCTTCGACTTGGTGTGCGGCAGTTCGACGAAGGTGCGGCCAGGCGCCATCTTCAGCGGGCTGCCGTCCTCGACGGTGAACTCGAAGAGGGAGTCGACGTCCTCCCCTTTCGACCAGGTGCCGGTCACGTACTTGCCGCCGTTGGCGTAGTAGAAGGCGCCCGTCTTGCCGGTGACGTCGTGGAAGGGCTCGTGGTGGGCGAAGTGCTGCTTGGCCTGGATCACCAGGACGTTGTCGGTGACCACGCGCGAGCCGTCCTTCAGAACGTGTTTGCCCCACGGCATGGAGCGCAGGTAGCGGCCTTGCTTGGCGCTGTAGGTGTAGCCCATGTTGTAAGAGTCGCCCTTCTGCCAGGGCACCGAGATGGTCTTGGCGTCCTTGCCTGAGACCTCGGTGGAAGGGACCTCGTCCCCGGTGGCGAAGGGGAAGTAGAGCAGCTGCGGGGTGGTCTTGATCTTGCTCTGCTTGGCCAGCTGCTTGGGGTGGCAGAGCACCGCGCGGTCGTAGTACTTCTGGCCGTCGATGGTGCGCACCCGGCTGCCGTCGATGGAGTACGAGCCGGTGCCCTTGGTGGCCATGTAGGTCTTCTTGTAGTCCATGCCCTTGGCGTTCTTCTTGAAGTAGCGCAAGGTCCAGCCGGCGGCGCCGGTGTTGCCGACGATCGCGTCCATCGGCGAGAGCAGCGCGACATCCACCGGACGGATGGACCGCACCGGGCCGACGTCCGCGGCGTAGCCGGAGTGGAACACCGGGACCAGCCGGGTGCCGCTCTTGTAAAGGCCGGCAGGGTAGCCGTCCAGTTCGACGAAGACGATGTCGGCGTCGTTGATGCCTACCTGCGGGTGCTCGCCCTTGTTGTCAGGGACCTTCACGGCGACCACGGCGCGTTCGGCCTTGGACGCATCCTCCAGCAGGGCGCCGGTCAGCGGCCAGCGCGGACGCTCGTCGATCGGAGTGGGCTCCGGGGTCGGCGTGGTCTGGGGCGCCTCGGTGGTGGCGGGCGGAGGCGGCGGAGCGGAGGGCGACGGTGCGGGCTGCTGCGGGGTGCAGGCCGCCAGCAGCGGCGTCGCCGCCGCCGCTCCTGCTGCCCCGATCGTGCCCACGACGAGCGTCCGGCGGCTCACCGATGTCATTTTGCGTCACTCCTCAAATCCCCCAGCCCTTCCGGGTCGCGGGGACCATCGTAGACGCCAAGCCCTCAACCGCTGTGCGGGTGGGGCCGCAGGCGTCTTGACGAGGTCCGCGTCAGCGGACCGAGGATCAGACGCCAAGCCCTCAGCCGCTGCGCGGGTGAGGCGCATCGACGTCAGCTCGGCCGGCGGGGCACCAGCGGGAGGTGGCCGATGCTGATCAGCGGGACGCCGTCGTAGTGGGTCCGCGTCTCGCCCTCGGTCAGGACGCAGGCCACCGCGACCACCTCGCAGTCGATCGAGCGCAGGAAGCCGAACAGGGCGTCGAGGGTCGCGCCGGTCGACACCACGTCGTCGACCACCAGGACGCGACGGCCGCGCAGGGCGTCCAGATCCTCCCGGCCGAACCACATCTGCTGGGTGAACTGGGTGGTGATCGACTGGACGTCGATGCTGACCGGGTCGGTCATGTACGCCTTGCGGCTCTTGCGGGCGACCACGAAGTCGCCCAGCCCGAGCCGGTTGGTCAGCTCGTAGGCCAGGGTGATCGCCTTGGCCTCGGGGGTGACGATCACGTCCACTCCGTCGCCGAGCACGTCGGAGATCCGCTCCATCAGCGAGGTGGCCGAGGCCTTCACCCAGGCAACCTTGTCGAGCAGCACGAAGGAGTAGATGCCCAGGTCGTCCGAGATCCACTGCAGCGGAAGCTCGGCGACCACGTCTCCGCCGAGCGGGACGCGCAGGATGGGCGCGGGTTCGGTCATGGCTGCCTCACAGTCCGACGTAGTGGCCGAAGAACCGGGTGAGCACCCCGGCGACCAGGCCGATGAACGGGTTCTTGGTGATGGCGGTCAGGCCGATCGCCACCGCCCCGGCGGCCGCGTCGTCGCCCGAGACGGCCGCGTTCAGGTTCGGGACGAAGGTCAGGAAGACGCCGATCACGGCCAGGAAGCCGGCGATGCTCTCGGCGGGGACATAGCGTCCGATTCGTCCGATCACGCCGGTGAGCAGCAGGACGGCGGTGAGCACCATCATCACGATGCCGGTCAGCACCGGGTTGGGCGCGCCGGCCGTGCCGGAGATGATCGCCTCGATCGGCGCGCCGCCGAACATGATGGACGGGATGTCGGCCAGCGAGTTGATGATCGTCAGATGGTCGAGGTTCTGGGTGGTGCCGGCGATGCTGGCGGTGATGTTGCCGAAGGCCGTGTTGGAGCCGATGTTCAGGCAGATGAAGCCCAGCCCGCCGAGGACCGCCGTCCAGCCGAACTGCGGCTTGATCAGTTTGAACTCGGCCCAGTACTCCTTCTTCCAGAACCGGGCGTCGTTGCTCTGCAGCTGGTCGGTGGACTGGCCGTTGGCCTCGATCGCGCCGAGCAGGTCGACCCGGCGGTTGAGCGCGAAGACGAAGACCGCGGTCGACACCACGACCGAGGCGGCGATCGTCCACACCACGTCCTTGGTGAGCGCCCAGACGACCAGGGCAGTGACGATCGAGGCGCCGGCGGTGATCTTCTCCTTGACGTACATGGTGAACGCCACCTCGGTGAGGATCAGGCCCACGCCGGCCATCATGCCCAGAACGACAGCCGTGCCGGCCCATTCGGCGATCGCGGTGACGCTGCCGGTGACGCCCATCGCGATGCCGACCACGGCGGCCAGCAGCAGCGCCGCGACCCGCTGCCGCATGTTCTTGATGATGCCGGAGACGGTCAGGGTCTCCGCCTGCGCTGCGATCGGCGTCACCGAGCCGGTGATCGCGTTGCCCGCCGCACCCACCAGGTAGGCGAAGGCCACCGGCTTGGGCGCGAACCCGAGGCTGGTCGCGTAGGCCAGCTGCGGGATCCCGTTGATCACCACCGCGACCGCCGCCACCACGATGGCGATGTACGCTGCTCCATCCATTCCAGACTCCCTCGCCGCCCGATTGACCCGGGTGAGCCTAGGGCGCGGCCGTTCCGCGGCAGGCCCGATCCCGCCTGCCGGGCGGAGCGCCGAACAGATCTGGCTCTACCCCTTGACGGCGCCCTGGCTGATGCCTCCGATGACCCACCTGCGCAGGGCGACGACGATGGCTGCGACCGGCAGCAGCGCCACCACCGAGGCGGCGAAGATCGTGCCGTAGGGCTGGATGAACGAGCCCCCGAATAGCGCGATGCCGACCGGCGCGGTCTGGTAGGCGGCGTTGCTGTTGAACGACAGCGCCAGCAAGAACTCTTGCCAACAGGCCACGAAGGTGAGGACGGCGGCGACGAAGATGCCCGGCACCGCCTGCGGCAGGATCACCGACCAGACGGTGCGCAGTTCGGAGGCCCCGTCCACGCGGGCGGCCTCCTCCATCTCGAATGGGATCGCCAGGAAGCTGTTGCGCATCACCCAGACCCCGAACGGCAGGTTCAGCGCCGTGTAGGGGACGACCAGCGCCTGGTAGCTGTTCAGCCATCCCATCGCAGAGAAGGTGATGTACAGCGGTGTGAGCACCGCGATCACCGGGAAGATCGAGACGACGAGCAAGGCCACCAGGATCGTCGTCCTGCCCCGGGAGCGGGTCCGCGCCAAGCCGTAGGCGGCCGGCGCGCCGAACACGACGACCAGGGCGGTGCTCAGCGTCGCGACCACCACGCTGTTGATGAAGAAGCCTCCGAAGTTGAACCGGGTGAAGGCCTCGATGTAGTTGGCCAAGGTCGGGTCGGCTGGGAAGAATTCGGGCGGGAAGGCGCCCAGCGAGCCGCCGGGGGTGATGGACGCGATGACCAGCCAGGCGATCGGCAGCATGAACAGCACGCCGATGACGATCCCGATCACGTCGATCGCGTTGCGTCGTCCCCAGCGTCGGACGGATCGCGTGCTCATGCGTCACCGTCCACCTGGCGGCGGAACACCCGTAGGAAGACCAGTGAGATCCCGAGGACGATGAGGGTGGTGATCGCGGTCACGGTCGATGCTGCTCCCATGTTGAGGCTCTGGAAGGCGACGTTGTAGGCGAGCATGGCCACCGAGACCGTCGAGTCCCCGGGGCCGCCGCGGGTGAGCACGAAGGGCAGGTCGAAGACCCCAAAGGACTGCAGGATCCGGAAGATCATCGCGGTCGCGATCGCCGGCGAGAGAATCGGGACGACGATGCTGAACTGGGTGCGGAAGAAGCCGGCGCCGTCGATCCGGGCCGCTTCCAGCAGGCTCCTGTCGAAGGACTGCATGCCCGCCAGCAGGATCAGCGTGACGAAGGGCAGCGTCTTCCAGGTGTCGGCGAACACCGTCACCCCGATCGCGCCCGCCGGCGAGCTCAGCCACGAGACGGGCTCCGGGATCAGCCCGATCCGCATGAGCAGGTAGTTGGCGACTCCGTAGACGCCGTTGAAGATGTAGCTCCACAGGTGCCCGGCGATGACCGTGATCATCGAGTAGGGGATCAGCAGCATCGCCAGCACCAGCGGACGGCCGCGCGCCATCCGGTCCAGGACGAGCGCGATGCCGTAGCCCAGCACCATCTGCAGCGAGACCCCTAACGCGGTGTACAGCGCGGTGAAGGAGAGGGCGCGATGCATCCGGGGGCTGCTGAGCACGGCGATGTAGTTGTCGATCCCGATCCACTCGTACTGGATCGACCCGCCCAGCACCGAGGTCTTGGTGAAGCTCAGCGCGACCGAGTAGGCGATCGGCACCAGGGTCACCAGCGCGACCACCAGCAGGGCCGGCCCCATCATCCGCCACCCGAACTGGGCGGATCTGCGGTCGATCCGATTGTCTGAGCGGCTGCCCGAAGACGCCGCTCTCGGCGTGGTGGCGACCATGGTTTCCTCTCCGGCTGAGTCAAGGCGTCGTGGGGGGGGGGGGGGGGGGCCCCCCCCCCACCCGGGGGGGGGTGAACCCCGCCCCAGGGGGCGGGGGGTGTGGACCACAGCCGCCCCCGCCGCCCCGCCCGC
>CAZLWS010000011.1:31527-36252 GCA_964563205.1 uncultured Propionibacteriaceae bacterium
CGGGGGGGGGGGGCCGGGCGCGCCGCGGGGGCGGGGGCCGGGGTGGGGGGGGGGGGGGCGGGGGGGGCCCCCCCCCCCCCCCCCACGACCGGGGGGGCTAGATCCCGCCGCCCTTGAGGACGGTGTTGATCTCCTCCTGCGCCGACTTCAGCGCATCCTCGGGGGACTTGGTGCCGGAGGCCGCGGCGTTGATGTTCTGGTAGATCGCCTGGGAGAGGCTGGCGTAGTCGCTGGTGCCGGCGGGACGGTTGACGATGTTCAGCTCGGGCAGCACGGCCACCGGCGGGTTGGCCTTCGCCACCTCGGGGTCGCTCTGCACCTCGGTCGCGGTGGGGATGACCTGACCGGTGGTCGCCAGAATCCGCTGCGCGACCGGGCCGGCCATGAACTCGATCAGCTTCACGGCCTCGGCCTGATGCTCGGTGTTCGGGTTCAGGCACAGGGTGCTGCCGCCGGTCGCGGAGTAGCCGGGCGAGGGCTGGCCCTCGAAGGTCGGCATCGGAGCCATCGCGACCTTGCCCACCACCTTCGAGACCGCCGGATCCTGGGTGGTGCCCCAGACGTAGGCGTTCGAAGCCATGAACACGGCGTCGCCTTCGTTGAAGACGTTCATCGCCTCGGTCTCCTGGAAGGTGGAGACCGCCTGCGGGGAGACCCCCGACTTGATGGTGCCGACCAGGAAGTTCAGCGCCTTCCGGCCGGCCTCGGAGTCGATCGTGGCCTCGGTGTAGTCGGCGTTCACGCTGGAACCGCCGGCCGTCGCGATCAGCTCCGTCCAGAACATGCTGAGGCCCTCGTAGGGAGCGCCGCGCCAGACCAGGCCGTGCTTCACCGCGCCCTCCTTCTGCAGCTTGGCGGCGGTCTGGGCGAGTTCTTCCCAGGTGGTCGGGTAGGGCAGGCCGGCCGCGTCGAGCAGGTCGGTGCGGTAGTACATGATGCCGACGTCGGCCACGAACGGGACGCAGTACAGCCGTCCGCCGCTCATGCCGCCTTCGAGAAGCTCCGGACGGGTCTGCGCCCGCGCCTCCGGGGTGATCAGATCGGTCAGGTCGGAGACCAGGTTGGCCTTGGCGAACTGGTTGGTCCACACGATGTCGGCGGTGTAGACGTCGGGGGTCGGCGAGCCACCGGTGATCTTGGTGGTGAGGGTGCCGCGCACGGTGTCGACGTTCGGCGGCGCGGTCTCGAGGGTCACCGTGACCCCCGGGTTGGCTTCCTCGAAGGCGGTCACGATGTCCGCCATCGCGGTCGAGGTGTTGAGATTGAAGGCGTACCAGTTGAGCTCCACTCCGGCGCCGCCGCCACCGGCGGTGCTGCTCTCGGAGGGTGAGCTGCTGCTCGCGGGGGGAGTGGTGCTGCCCGACCCGCACCCAGCCAGGGCGAGCATCGCGACGGCAACACCCACAGCGGCCGCTCGGGGAGCGATCGTCATTCGTGTCATCTACGTTCTCCTTTGAACCATCAGGCCTGGGACCGAGGGCCACGTGGCGCCGGGTCTGGTCTATTTCTACATTCAATTGACTTAATCAGTCAACCACTGCTTACATGGACCCGTCCGACGGCGCACGCCGGGTGCAGACACGAGGGGAGCCAATGGTGGCCAAGGGCACGAATCTGCCAGCGATCAGCGTCTACAACCGCCGCGTCGTCCTTCAGGCCATCCGCGACAACGGCCCGATCAGCCGTTCCGAGATCGCCAAGCTCACCGGGCTGACCAACGCCTCGATGACCAACATCGTCCGTCGCCTGATCTCCGACGGCGTGGTGGAGGAGACCGGGCAGGATCCCTCCCCGCGGGGCAAGCCGCGCACCCTGCTCAACCTCTGCGCGTCGGCGCAGTTCGCCGCGGGAGTGCTGATCGACACCGACCGGCTGGTGTACGTCCTCACCGATCTGGCCGGGCAGATCGTCGCCCAGGAACGCTCCGAGGGCGTGCATGACCGCGACCCCGACTCGGTCGTGGACGAGATCGCGCGGAGCATGTGGGCGATGGTCGACGCGGCCGGGGTCGATCGCGGATCGGTGATCGGCCTCGGCGTGGCGGCTCCCGGTCCGCTCGACGCGCTGCGCGGCGAGCTGATCTCGCCGCCCTACCTGCCGCGCTGGCACGCCTACCCGCTCGCCGAGCGCCTGCAAGAGCGGCTCGGCCTGCTCGTCCTGGTGGCGAACGACGCCAACGCGACCGCCATGGGCGAGCACTGGCTGACCGACGCCAGGGAGAAGAAGAACTTCGCCTGCATCTTCATGGGCGACGGCATCGGCACCGGCATGTTCCTGGACGGCCACGTCTTCGCGGGCACCAGCCAGAACGCCGGCGAGATCGCCCACATGTCGCTGGACGTCCACGGCCTGCAATGCTGGTGCGGCAACCGGGGGTGCCTGGAGTTCTACGCCTCCCCCACCGCCATGGCCGCCGCCGCGGCGAACCTGGGCGTCGAGGAGTCGCCGGCCGGCTACACGACGCTGCGGCACCGGGCGGCCAAGGGCGAGCCGGAACCGGTCGCCATTCTCGACGACGCCGCGAAGTACCTCTCGGTAGCGGCCGTCAACCTCTCGGCGCTGCTGGACCTGCAGCTGATCGTCCTGGCGGGCAAGGGGTTCAACGGCGTCGAGGAGATCTTCGTGAACGCGGCTCAGGAGGCCTTGGCCGAACGCAACCGCAACGGCACCGCGTCCCAGGCGACCGTGCGCATGTCGCTGGTCGGCGACGTCGCCGCCGCGGTCGGAGCGGCGACCCTCGTCCTCGACCACGAGCTCTCCCCTAGCCTCGCCAAGGCCCAGCTCCCCACCCCCGACCATCCCGACACCCAACCCGCCGCCTAGCCGCCCTAGAAAGGCCCATCCATGATCCGAACCGCGCTGCTCAGCTTCTGGCACGTGCATGCCCCCATCTACGGTCGCCAGGCCCAGGCCAACTCCGCCCTGGAGCTGGTGGCAGCGTGGGACGCGGACGCCGAGCGCGGACGAGCGGGCGCAGCGGAGCTCGGCATCGACTTCGTGGCCTCGCTGGACGAGGTGCTGGCGGATCCGACCATCGAGGCGGTGATCTGCCAGACCCCCACCCGTGACCACCGCGAGGTGATCGAGCGCGCGCTGCGGGCCGGCAAGCACGTGTTCAGCGACAAGGTGCTCGCCGCCACAGCCTCGGACGCCGCCTACCTCATCGACCTCGCCGGCGAGGTCGGCCGGGTGCTGTACGTCGGGCTGCCCAATCTCGCCCACGACTACACCCGCACCTTCGCCCAGCTGCTCGCCGCCGGAGCCATCGGACGCCTGGTGACGATGCGCGCCGTCAACGCCCACGGACGAGCCGTCTCCGGCGAGCTTCCGCCGGGCTTCTTCTCGCTGGAGGAATCCCAGGGCGGAGCCCTGATCGACCTGTGCCACGCCCTCTATCTCGTCCCCGTCCTCGCCGGCGAACGGCCGCGGGGGGTCTACGCCACCATGTCCCACCTGACCTCACGCGCCGTCGAGGACAACGCCGCCGTCACCCTGACCTTCCCGTCGGGAGCGATCGGCCTTGTGGAGGCCACCTTCGCCAGCGAGTCGACGCCCTTCGCGCTGGAGGCGCACGGCACCGAGGGCAGCATCCGCTTCGTCGCCGAGGTCGATCCGAGCGGCACCGGCGCCCCCGCCGGCGCCGAGGTCGTGGTGCGCAGGCACGACGAGGTGGCCTTCCGTTCGGTGGCGCTGGCCGCACCCGGCCCGTTGCCCGTCGACGACTTCGCCGCGCACCTCGTCGCCGGAACCCCCGCCCGGGCGAACCTCGAGGTGGCCTTGCTGCTCTCCGAACTCAACGACGCCGCCTATCGCTCGGCCGTTCAGCGGCGCGAGATCGACCTCGCCGCGGAGCCCACTCAATGACCAGCACAGGCCGTCCAGCCCGGATCGCGATCGTCGGCGCCGGCTGGCGGGCGGCGCTGTTCGCCGGCATCATGAAGGCCTTGCCGGAGGAGTTCGACCTCGTCGGCGTGGCAGCTCGCCGTCGCGAGTCGGCTGAGCGAGCGGCAGCTTCCTGGGGCACGGCCGCGTTCGACGACCCGGTCGCGCTCGCCACCGGCGCCCGGCCCGAGCTCACCGTCGTGTGCGTGCCCTGGCCTGACAATCCGCAGGTGGTGAGCACGCTGGCGGCCGAGGGGTTCCGGGTGCTCTCCGAGACGCCGCCGGCGCCCGATCTGGCGGGCCTGCACCAGCTGTGGGATCGGATCGGCGGGCTCGGCCTGGTTCAGGTCGCCGAGCAGTACTGCGAGCTGCCAGGGCATGCCGCGCGGCGCGCCGTCGTCCGCGGCGGCGCGATCGGCGAGGTCAGCGGCGTGGAGGTGTCGTCGACCCACGGCTATCACGCGGTCTCCCTGATGCGGGGCTTCCTCGGCCACGTCGGGGCGGCGCCGGTCACCGTCCAGGCGAACCGGTTCACGGGCGTCCTGGCCGATCCGCTGAGCCGCGCCGGATGGTCGGACGACCTCAGCCCCAAGCCGGCCGAGACGACCGTGGCCACCGTCGACTTCGGAACGGGCTACGGCCTCTACGACTTCACCGACAACCAGTGGCACAACCAGCTGCGGTTCCGCCGGATCCTGGTCCGCGGCAGCCGGGGCGAGATCCAGGACGATCGGGTGGTGCGGTGTAGTTGGGGTCTGAATCCGCCGGTTTCGAGGAGGCTGCGGGCAATGTAGTTGGTGAGGTTCCGGAACCCGAGAGCGCTGCCGCGGAGGTGTTCCAGCC
>CAZLWS010000012.1:0-3519 GCA_964563205.1 uncultured Propionibacteriaceae bacterium
TTTCCGGGTCGACGTGGTGGTCGGCAAGGGCCCGGGCGCCACCGCGATCCCGCTCGAGATCCCGCCGTTCACCCTGGTCGGCGCCACCACCCGCGCAGGCCTGCTGCCCGGCCCGCTGCGCGACCGGTTCGGGTTCACCGCTCAGCTCGACTTCTACGAGGCGGACGCGCTGGAGCGCATCATCACCCGCTCCGCCGGCCTGCTCGGCATCGAACTGGACGCGGACGCCGCTTCCGAGATCGCCTCCCGCTCCCGCGGCACCCCCCGGATCGCCAACCGGCTGCTGCGCCGGGTCCGCGACTACGCTCAGGTGCGCGCCGACGGCCGGCTCAGCCGCGAGGTCGCCCAGGCCGCCCTCGAGCTGTACGAGGTCGACCCGCTCGGCCTCGACCGCCTCGACCGTGCGGTGCTGGACGCGCTGTGCCGGCGATTCGGCGGCGGCCCGGTGGGCATCACCACGCTGGCGATGGCGGTGGCCGAGGAGACCGAGACCGTCGAGGAGGTCGCCGAGCCGTTCCTGGTGCGCCAAGGCTTCCTGGCCCGCACCCCCCGCGGTCGAGTGGCCACCCCGCGCGCCTGGAGCCACCTCGGCCTCACCCGTCCGCAAACCGCGCCCGACCTCTTCTCCGGAGACTGAGGTCCCTTAGCTCGAAGATTGGTCACCGACTTCGGTAGCCAATCTTCGACCTTGCGGGGCCAGCACGGGCGGATGGAGCTCGGAACCGGTCCCGCACCGCGCCGGATGCCGGATTTCATTGAAACCGGCGCTAGGCTACGAGATCGGCGGACCCAGCCGTGCGCTGAGCCATGCAAACGTGAGGACTTTTTCAGTGGATAGCATCCTGTTCATCGTCGTGATCGCCGCGGCCATGTACTTCCTGATGATCCGGCCGCAGCAGAAGCGGGCCAAGGAGCAGAAGGAGAAGATGGCGGCGCTGGAGGCCGGCGCCCGCGTGATGACCATCTCCGGCATCGTCGGCACCATCCGCCACCTCGGCGACAAGCAGGCGATCCTCGAGGTCGCCCCCGGCGTGGAGCTGGTGATCGACAAGCGGGCGATCTCGACCCAGGCGGTCGAGGACGAGTTCGAGTTCGCCGACGAGGCGGACGCCGACGACGAGACCGTGATCGAGGATCAGGTCGAGGGCTACGTCGAGCCGAGCAACGAGGAGCTCGATCTCGAGCCTGCCGACTTCGACCCCACCCCGGAGTCCGCCACCTTCGACCCGACTCCGCCGGCCGAGCCGACCGAGGAACCCCGAAAGAACTGATCACGCCGGCGACGCTGGCAACAAGGACACGAACGTGGCAACGACAAGCAGGAAGCACGCGCATCCGGTCCGCACCCTGGTGGTGTTCGGCCTGGTGATCGCGGCACTCTACGCCGTGATGGGGATCTCGGGGGTGTTCACCCCCAAGCTCGGTCTCGACCTGCGGGGCGGCACCACCATCACCCTCACCGTGGCGAACATCACCGGCGAGGGCTCGGTCGATCCGACCAGCCTGGAGCTGGCTCGCAGCATCATCTCCCAGCGGGTCGACTCGATGGGCGTCGGCGAGACCGAGGTGACCACCAGCGGCGATCGGCAGATCATCGTGGCGGTGCCCAACGTCCAGGCCGAGGAGCTGACCAAGATGGTCGGCCAGACCGCCCAGCTCTACTTCCGCAAGGTGTACAACGTCGCCGCCGCCCCGGCCCAGCTGCCGGTTCCGGACCCGTCCGAGAGCCCGTCGGCCGAACCGAGCGAGAGCACCTCCGCCGCGCCGTCCGAGTCGCCGACGACCAACCGGCGACCGTTGCCGCAGCTGCCCACCCCGGTGCCCAGCCCGCGTCCGACCGTCCCGGCGGAAACCACTCCGGCCCTGGACGAACTGCTGGCCTGGCAGCCCTCGGATCGCGACAACCAGGAGTTCGACGCCTTCACCTGCGGCGAGCCGTCGCCGACCCCGTCGGTCACCGACCAGCCGCTGATCGCCTGCGACGAGACGCTCACCTACAAGTACCTGCTGGGCCCGGCCCTGATCAGCGGCGACAAGGTGACCAGCGCCTACGCCAACGTCCCGCCGCAGTCGGTCTCCTGGGAGGTCGGGCTGGAGTTCGACGACGCCGGCGCCGCCGACTTCCTCACCGTCACCACCCACCTCTCCACCCAGACCGAGCCGATGGACCAGTTCGCGATCGTGCTGGACGACAAGGTGATCTCCGCCCCGTCGGTGTCCAACCCGATCCCGGGCGGACGGGCGTCCATCTCGGGCTCCTTCACGCAGACCAGCGCGACCGCCTTGGCCAACGTGCTGACCTACGGTGCGCTGCCGCTCTCTTTCGAGGTCTCCAGCGTCGACAACGTCTCGGCCAAGCTCGGCGGCGAACAGCTGCAGGCGGGCCTGATCGCCGGCCTGATCGGCCTGATCCTGGTGGTCGGCTACAGCCTGCTGTACTACCGCGGCCTGGCGGTCGTGGTGGTCGCCTCGCTGGTGATCGCCGCGGCGATCACCTACGTGATGATGGTGCTGCTGGGCCAGGGGATGGGCTTCGCGCTCAACCTGCCGGGCATCGCCGGCGCCATCCTCGCCATCGGCGTCACCGCAGACTCGTTCATCATCTACTTCGAACGGATCCGGGACGAGGCCCGCGAGGGCCGCGGGCTGCGGACGGCCATCGAGACCGGCTGGCAGCGCTCGCGCAAGACCATCCTGGTCGCCGACTCGGTGTCGCTGCTCAGCGCGGTGGTGCTGTTCGCCCTGGCCATCGGCTCGGTGCGCGGCTTCGCCTTCACGCTGGGCCTCACCACGATCATCGACATCGCGATCGTGTTCTGGTTCACCAAGCCGCTGATGACCCTGCTGGGCAAGACCAAGTTCTTCGGCGAGGGCCGGCGGTTCTCCGGCTTCGAGGCCGAACACCTGGGCGCCACCCACCCGCTGCACGCGGGCAACCGGCGTCCGGCTACCGCAGGGGGGGCGGCCTGATGGCACGCGGCAACGGCTTCGCGCACCGGCTCTACACCGGTGACCTCTCCTTCGAGATCGTCGGCAGGCGGCGCACCTGGTACACCTTCACCGCCGTGCTGCTGTTGGTCTGCGTCCTGGCCATCGCGATCCGCGGGCTGAACCTCGGCATCGAGTTCCGCGGCGGCGCCGACTTCCAGGCGCCCACCGCGGTCACCGCCACCACCGTGGACGAGGTCCGCGCCGCGGTCGAGCAGCTCGGGCTGCCGGACAACGACGAACTGACCGTCACCACCATCGGCGAGGGCAACGTGCGGGTGCAGACCCGCGCGCTCGAGGTCGACGAGGTCGCCCAGGTCAAGCAGGCGATCGCCACCCAGCTCGGCATCACCGTCGACGACGTCGCCTACTCGCTGATCGGCGCCTCCTGGGGGCAGCAGGTCACCCAGCAGGCCCTGATCGCGCTGTTCGTCTTTGTCGCCCTGGTGATGCTGCTGATCGGCTTCTACTTCCGCGACTTCAAGATGTCGGTGGCGGCCATCCTGGCGCTCTTCCACGACCTGATCATCA
>CAZLWS010000012.1:3619-34166 GCA_964563205.1 uncultured Propionibacteriaceae bacterium
GACTTCAAGATGTCGGTGGCGGCCATCCTGGCGCTCTTCCACGACCTGATCATCACGATCGGCATCTACGCCCTGGTCGGCTTCGCGGTCACCCCGACCACGATGATCGGCGTGCTCACCATTCTGGGCTACTCCCTGTACGACACCGTGGTGGTGTTCGACAAGATCCGCGAGAACGTCGTAGACCTCACCAAGGGCAGCAGCACGTACTCCGAGCAGGCCAACCTGGCCGTCAACCAGGTGCTGATCCGGTCGATCAACACGACCGTCATCGGCGTGCTGCCGGTGGCGGCGCTGCTGTTCACCGGCGCGTTCATCCTGCAGACCGGTCCGCTGAAGGATCTCGGCCTGGCGCTCTTCGTGGGCATGCTGGCCGGCGCCTACTCCTCGCTCTTCATCGCCACCCCGCTGCTCACCGACATGCGGGAGTCGGAGCCCGAGATGAAAGAGCACCGCGCCCGGCTGGAGCGCCGCGCGGCCCGCAGCAAGCCTCGCGGCGAGGCCGTCGCGGCCGAGGAGAAGGTCTCCAGCGTCCCGCTGCTGGTCGCCGACGCCGAGCCGGAGGTCGACCCCGGAACCCTCGGGCTGGTGAGCGCCGACCAGCTCGACCGGCCCCGCGTGCAACCCGTACGACACACCAGGAGCGAACGACGCAAATGAACCGCAACCAGCAGCTGGTGGCCAGCCTGATCCGCGATGTGGCGGACTTCCCCAAGCCGGGGGTGCTCTTCAAGGACATCACTCCGTTGATCGCCTCGGCGGCCGGCTATCGGGCGGCGGTGGAGGAACTGGCCGCCATGGCGCCGCCGCGGATCGACGTGGTGGTCGGCATGGAGGCCCGCGGGTTCATCTTCGCCGGGCCGGTCGCGTTGGAGCTGGGCGCCGGGTTCGTCCCCGTCCGCAAGCCCGGAAAGCTGCCCGGCAAGGTCTACACCGAGAGCTTCGCGCTCGAGTACGGCACCGAGTCGCTGGCCGTCCACGCCGACGCGATCCTGCCCGGGGCACGGGTGCTGGTGATCGACGACGTGCTGGCGACCGGCGGGACGGTGGGCGCCACCGTGAAGCTGGTCGAGCGGCTGGGCGCCGAACTGGTGCACGTGGGGGTGGTGATGGAACTCAGTTTCCTCGGCGGACGCGAGCGCCTCGCGAGCGTCGGGGTCACTGACTGCTCGGCGGTGCTGACCGTCTGATGGCCAGGAAGCTGCGCCTCGGCCCCGGTTCGCTGCCGCGCGGCCAGGCTCAGGTTCATCTGCCCTCCCGCGCCTCCACCCCCGCCGGCGAGCTGCTGTGGCGGGTCGGGATCGGCCTGGCGCTGCTGCTGGTTATCACCGTGGTGGTGTGGCTGGATCGCGACTCCTATGCCGACAACATCGCCCACGACGGCGTCTCCCTGATCGATGCGCTCTACTACGCGACGGTCACCATGACCACCACCGGCTACGGCGACATCACTCCGGTGGCCGAGCACGCGCGGCTGCTCAACGCCATCGTGATCACGCCGATCCGGATCGCCTTCCTGGTGCTGCTGGTCAGCACCACCGTCGAGGTGCTGGCCAACGAAGGAAGAAGGGCCCTGATGGATTCCCAGTGGCGCAAGACGCTCCGCAACCACACCGTGGTGATCGGCTACGGCACCATGGGCGCCAGCGCGATCGCGACCCTGCAGCGAAACGGGGTGCCGCTGGAGCGGATCGTGGTGATCGACCGGGACGCCCAGGCCGTCGCGGCAGCGAACCGGCACGGCCTGGCGGCCTTCGAAGGGGACGCCACCTCCCGCGAGCTGCTGCACCGGGCCGAGCTGCCCAAGGCTCGCGAGGTGATCGTCACGGTGGGCCGTGACGACACCACCATCCTGGCCACCCTCACCGTCCGGCAGCTGAACCGGACCGCGCACCTGGTCGCGGCCGTCCGTGACTCGGAGAACCTGCCGCTCGTGCGCCAGTCCGGCGCGGACGCCGTGGTCACCTCCGCCGACTCGGTCGGCCGGCTGATGGGCCTGTCGTCGATCAGCCCGCATCTGGGCACCGTCATCGAAGACCTGCTGACCAGCGGGGACGGCCTGGAGATCGTCCAGCGCATGGTGACCCGGGACGAGGACGGCGTGAGCTCCTCCGAACTGGCCGGCGAACGGGTGCTGGCGGTCATCCGCAACAAGACCATGCGGCGGTTCTACGAGGGTTCGGCCGACACCCTGCACACCGGCGACGAGATCGTCGTGGTGCGCCGCTCGGCCAAGCAGCCGCAGCCCCGCCCCGACAGCGTCTGACCGAAGCCTTCTAGGGCATATGCTTGGCGCCACGACAAGCCAGCCCACGAACCGGGAGGTGCGGTGACCGCGCAGGGAGTCCATGGGCCCTACGGGGCCTCCGACGGCCTGCCCGGCGAGCCGCGTCCGGCGACCCGTCCCCCGGGCGGCGCCGACCAGCCCCGGCTGCGGATGCGACAGCTGCTCTCCCGCCTCGGCGCGCCGAAGCCGCAGCAGGCGCTCGTCCTGGATCCGCTGCTGCGGGTGCTGCGGGCCCATCACCCCAAGGCCGACGTCGCGCTGATCGAACGGGCCTACCGCACCGCCGAGCACTACCACACCGGGCAGAAGCGCAAGAGCGGGGACGACTACATCACCCACCCGCTGGCGGTGGCGACCATCCTGGCCGAGCTGGGGATGAACGAGCCGACGCTGTGCGCCGCGCTGCTGCACGACACCGTCGAAGACACCTCGTACACCGTCGAGCAGCTGAAGGCCGACTTCGGCCCGGAGATCGCCGCCATGGTCGACGGCGTCACCAAGCTGGACAAGATCCAGTACGGCGAGTCGGCCAAGGCCGAGACCATCCGCAAGATGGTGCTGGCCATGAGCAAGGACATCCGCGTCCTGGTGATCAAGCTCGCCGACCGGCTGCACAACATGCGCACCCTGGGCCATCTGCGGCAGGACAAGCAGGCCCGGATCGCCCGCGACACGCTGGAGATCTTCGCCCCGCTGGCCCACCGGCTCGGCATGAACGCGATCAAGTGGGAGTTGGAGGATCTCTCCTTCGCCACCCTCGAGCCCAAGATCTACGACGAGATCGTGAAGCTGGTCGCGGCCCGCGCCCCGCTGCGCGAGGACTACCTGCGGGTGGTCACCGACCAGGTGCGCGCCGACCTCAGCGAGGCGGGCATCAAGGCGACGGTGTACGGCCGTCCGAAGCACTACTACTCGATCTACCAGAAGATGGTGGTCCGCGGCCGCGACTTCGCCGACATCTACGACCTGGTGGGCTTGCGGATCCTGGTGGACTCGCAGCGGGAGTGTTACGAGGCGCTGGGGGTGATGCACGCCCGCTGGTCGCCGCTGCCGGGGCGGTTCAAGGACTACATCGCCATGCCGAAGTTCAACCTCTACCAGTCGCTGCACACCACCGTGCTGGGGCCGGGCGGCAAGGCCGTCGAGCTGCAGATCCGCACCCACGAGATGCACCGGCAGGCCGAGTACGGCGTCGCCGCCCACTGGAAGTACAAGGAGGGCAAGGCCGACGGCAGCGAGCTGAGCTGGGTGCAGCAGATCAGCCAGTGGCAGAAGGAGACCGAGGATCCGACCGAGTTCCTCGACACCCTGCGCTTCGAGATCGCCACGGACGAGGTGTTCGTGTTCACCCCCAAGGGCGACGTCATCAACCTGCCCAAGGGCGCCACCCCGGTCGACTTCGCCTACTCGGTGCACACCGAGGTCGGCCACCGCTGCATCGGCGCCCGGGTGAACGGACGCCTGGTGCCGCTGGAATCCGCGCTGGCCAGCGGGGACGTGGTCGAGGTGCTCACCTCGAAGGCGGCCAGCGCGGGGCCCAGCCGGGACTGGCTCGGCTTCGTCGCCAGCCCGCGGGCCCGGGGCAAGATCCGGCAGTACTTCCAGCGGGAGCGCCGCGAGGAGTCGATCGAGACCGGCAAGGATCTGCTGACCAAGCAGATGCGCCGCGCCGGGTTGCCGCTGCAGCGCATCCTGACCGTCGAGAACATGACCGGGCTGACCGAGCACTTCCGGCTGCCGGACGCCAGCGCCCTCTACGCCGCGATCGGCGAAGGCAGCGTCAGCCCGCAGGCCGTCGTGCAGCGGCTGATCACCGCCGGCGGCGGCGCCGAGGAGGTCGCCGACCTCGGCGTCGAGGACATCCCGGTGGTGGGCGCCCGGCGGCGTTCCGCCCGGCACAGCAGCAACGAGGCCGGCGTCGTGGTGCAGGGTGATCCGAGCGTGTGGGTGAAGCTCGCCAAGTGCTGCATGCCGGTGCCCGGCGACCAGATCCTCGGGTTCGTCACCCGCGAGAACGGGGTCTCCGTGCACCGCGTGGACTGCACCAACGCCCAGGATCTGCTTTCCAAGCCGGACCGCCTGGTGGAGGTCTCCTGGGCGCCGACCGCCGATTCGTCCTTCCGGGTGGCCCTGCACGTCGAGGGCCTGGACCGGACAGGCGTGCTGTCAGAGGTCACCAAGGCGATCAGCGACCATCACATCTCGATCCTGTCGGCCAACATGACCACCGCCAAGGACCGCACCTTCCGGTTCCGGCTCACCTTCGAGACCACCGACCCCAAGCACCTCGATCACCTGATCAGCGCCATCCGCAAGGTGTCGGGCGTCTACGACGTCTACCGCCTCTAGCAACTACCGGTTGAAGTCGGCGAGGGTCTCCTTGGCCTGGTCGAGCCAGGTGGTGTAGGTGGCGATCGAGTCGCGGGCCTTGGCGGCGGCGGACTTGTCGCCGCGGGCCTCGGCTTTCTCGATCTTCTCGGTGAGCTTGGCGATCTCGGCGGTCAGCATGGCGACCGTCTCCTCGGCGCGGGCCTTCGCCTCGGGGTCGGTGCGGCGCCACTCGTCCTCTTCGGCGTTGCGGACGGCCGACTCCAGCGCCTTCACCCGGGAATCCAGCGAGCGGATCTGCTCGCGCGGCACCTTGCCGATGGCGTTGAACTTGTCCAGGAAGGCCCGGAAGCCGGCCTTGGCGGCGGCCAGGTCGGTGATCGGCAGCAGGGCGGCCTCGGCCTCGGCGAGCAACTGCTCCTTGGCCTCCTGATTGGCGCGGAACTCGGTGTCCTGCTCGGACAGCACGCTCTGCCGGGCGCTGAAGAAGCCGTCCTGGATGCCGCGGAACTCGGCCCACAGCGCGTCGTCCACCTCGCGGGGTGCCGGGCCGGCGGCCTTCCAGCGGGCCATCAGGTCACGGAAGGCGCCGGTGGTCGGCCCCCACTGGGTGGAGGTGGCCAGCTCGCGGGCCTCGGTGATGATGCGCTCCTTCACCCGGCGGGCCTCGTCCCGCTTGGCGGCCTGCTCGGCGAACTGGGTCTTGCGGCGCCGGGTGTAGGTGGTGCGGGCGGCGGAGAAGCGGTGCCACAGCGCGTCGTCGGTGGCCCGGTCGAGCCGGGGGAGCGCCTTCCACTCGTCCAGCAGGGCGCGGAACCGGTTCACGCCGCCGCGCCAGTCGTTGCCCTCGGCGAGAGTCTCGGCCTCGGCGACCATGGTCTCCTTGGCCTCCTTCGCGGCCTCCTGCGCCTTCGCGCGCTCGGCGCGGCGGGCCTCGGACTGGGCGTCCAGGACGGGCGCCAGCGCCTCCAGCCGGGTCAGCAGCCCGGCCAGGTCTCCCACGGCGTTCGCGGACTCGACGGAGGCGCGCACGCCCTTGACGCTGGTGCGGGCCTCCTCGGGCGACAGCGCGCCGGACTGGATGCGCTTCTCCAGCAGTCCGACCTCGACTTCCAGGGCCTCGAAGCGCCGGACGTAGAAGGCGAGCGCCTCGGCGGGATCGGAATCGGGGATCTGACCGACGCTGCGTTCGCCGTCGGCGGTGCGGACGTAGACCGTGCCGTCGGGATCGACGCGACCGAAGTCTGCCGGACTTGCGGTGGAGTTCATGAGTGCTATCTTGCCCGATGCGACCGATCAGCGCATCGTGAGCCTCCCGGGGACGGGTCACGCGCGCCCGCACGGTAGGGTGAACGGGTGTTTCTCGCCTCCTTCGCCGCCGGTCCCTGGCAGGCGAACTGCTACCTGATCGCCCCCGCCGCGGGCCGCGAGTGCGTCATCATCGACGCCGGCGTGGAGGCGGCGGACGGGGTTCGGACGCTGCTGGCCGAGCACTCGCTGACCCCGGCGGCCGTGCTCGCCACCCACGGCCACATCGACCACATCGCGTCGGCGGCCGGGCTGGCCGACGAGCACGGCGTCGAGCTGTGGCTGCATCCGGCCGACCGGCATCTGCTCACCGACCCGGCGGCCGGGATCTCGCCTGAGAGTCGGGCCATGCTTGCGCAGTACCTGCCCGGTCCGTTCGTCGAGCCGCAGCAGCTGCGGTTCTTCGGCGACGAGGGCATCGAACTGGCCGGTCTCGAGTTCAGCCTGCGGCACGCCCCGGGTCACACTGCCGGCTGCGTGCTGCTCGGCGTTGACTACCCCGGGCACGACCAGATCGACCAGGTCGTGTTCAGCGGCGACGTGCTCTTCGCCGGCTCGATCGGACGCACCGACCTGCCCGGCGGCGACCCCGAGGCGATGAAGCAGAGCCTGGCCACCACGGTGCTGGCGCTTCCCGACTCCGCCGCCGTCCTGCCCGGTCACGGCCCGCAGTCGACCATGGCCCGGGAGCGGGCCGCCAACCCCTACCTGCAACCCGAGTTCCTGAGGATCTGATGAGCCGACCCAAGCCCCTGTCGGGCTTTCCCGAGTTCCTGCCTGCCGCCCGCATCGTCGAGCAGCGGGTGCTGGCCAGCCTGGCCGAGACCTTCGAGCTGCACGGCTTCGGCTCGATCGAGACCCGCGCCCTGGAGCCGATGAGCCAGCTGGCCCGCAAGGGCGAGATCGACAAGGAGATCTACGTCGTCCGCCGGCTGCAGGCCGAACGCCACGGCGGCGGCTCGGACGCCGACGAACTGGGCCTGCACTTCGACCTGACGGTCCCGTTCGCCCGGTATGTGCTGGAGAACTCCGGCCACCTCAACTTCCCGCTGCGCCGCTACCAGCTCCAGAAGGTGTGGCGCGGCGAGCGCCCGCAGGAGGGCCGCTACCGGGAGTTCCTGCAGGCCGACATCGACGTGGTGGGCCAAGACACGCTGGCCGCCCACCACGACGTCGAGGTGGCCCGGGTGATCCTGGAGGCGCTGGAGCGGCTGCACACCGACTTCGGCGTGCCGCCGGTGCTGATGCGGGTCAACAACCGCCGCCTCGCCGAGGGCTTCTACCGCGGGCTGGGCATCAAGGATCACATGGCCGTGCTGCAGCGCGTCGACAAGCTCGACAAGATCGGCCCCGCCGCGGTCGCCGAGCTGCTGACCGGCGAGCTGGGGCTGAGTGCTGCTGTGGCGGAAGCCTGCCTAGGCTTGGCGACGATCTCGTCCGCCGATGACTCCTTCGTCGAACGGGTCCGGGCGCTCGGCGTCCAGCACGAACTGCTGGACGAGGGCTTGGAGCAGCTGGCCGAGGTGGTGCGGGCCGGGCAGGCCGCCGTCCCCGGCCGGATCGTCGCCGACCTGAAGATCGCCCGCGGGCTCGACTACTACACCGGCACGGTCTACGAGACCGAACTGCAGGGTTACGAGAGCCTGGGCTCGGTCTGCTCCGGCGGACGCTACGACTCGCTCGCCTCGGACGGCCGCACCACCTACCCCGGTGTGGGTCTGTCCATCGGCGTCACCCGCATCCTGGTGCCGCTGCTGGCCAAGGGGACGCTGACCGCCTCGCGTTCGGTGCCCAGCTGCGTCCTGGTCGCGGTGGACGCCGAGGAGACCCGGGGCGAGGCGGACGCCGTCGCCGCCCGGCTCCGGGCGCGCGGCATCCCCTGCGAGGTGGCCCCCAAGGCCGACCGCTTCGGCAAGCAGATCCGCTACGCCGATCGTCGCGGCATCCCCTTCGTCTGGTTTAGCTCCGGTGAGGTGAAGGACATCCGCTCCGGCGAGCAGGTCCCCGCCGACCCGGACGCCTGGCTGCCGCCCGCCGAGGATCTGCGTCCGGTGGTCCGGGCCTCAGACCGCGCTGAGCCCTCGGCTGGTTAGGGTGCCGTCATGATCATCTGGCGCGGCTGGGGCATCCTGGCCTTCCTGTACTTCGGTGCGACTGTTGCGGTCGGCGTGGGGATTCCGGCCGCCATCTCCGGCGACACCTCGATGACCTGGCCGGTGATCTTGGCCGGGCTGGTGTTCGGCGCCGCCTGCTGGTTCCACGGCCGCCACCTCAACGTCGTGAAGCCCCAGGAGGAACTTCAGGACTTCGCTCTGCTGCGCGAGGAGGTGATGGAATCGGTGCGGATCGGGGCCTTCCGGTTGCCCGACAACCCACCGCCGACCAGCCTTGAGCAGGCCACCGGTCAGGCGGAGGCCTATCTGCAGATGATCCACGGCTCGCTGAGCAACGCCCGCAACCGGCACACCCTCTTCTTCATCCCCTTCCAGTACCTCGGCTTCTTCATCGCTCTGTGGCCGATCGCCATGAGCTTTCTGGCGAAGTGACCGAGCGCGCGCGGCTAGAATCGTCCGACGCGCCCGCACCGTCTATGCGGGGCTGAGAAAGGAAGAACATGTTGCGCACGCATGCCGCTGGCACGCTGACCGCCGCGAACGTCGGAGAGACCGTCACTCTGGCCGGCTGGGTCGCCAAGCGCCGGGATCACGGGGGAGTGGCCTTCATCGATCTGCGGGACGCCTCCGGCATCTGCCAGGTGGTCGTCCGCGACGAATACCTCGCCTCGGCGGGCATCCACGAGCTGCGCAACGAGTTCTGCATCCAGGTGACCGGCGTGGTGGACGCCCGGACGGCTGAGAACGTCAACCCGAACCTGCCCACCGGCGAGGTGGAGGTCGCGATCCGGACGCTGACGGTGCTCAACCCGGCCGCGCCGCTGCCCTTCCAGATCGACGAGCGCACCAACGTGGGCGAGGACGCGCGGCTGAAGCACCGCTACCTCGACCTGCGTCGGCCCCGCCAGCACGAGGCGATGGTGCTGCGTTCGAAGGTCACCCAGGTGATCCATCAGGTGATGGCCGCCAACGACTTCTACGACATCGAGACGCCCACTTTGACGCGGTCGACCCCGGAGGGCGCGCGCGACTTCCTGGTGCCGGCGCGGCTGCATCCGGGCAAGTGGTACGCCCTGCCGCAGAGCCCGCAGCTGTTCAAGCAGCTGCTCATGGTGGCCGGCATGGAGCGGTACTACCAGATCGCCCGCTGCTACCGGGACGAGGACTTCCGCGCCGACCGGCAGCCGGAGTTCACCCAGCTCGACATCGAGATGAGCTTCGTCGACCAGGACGACGTGATCGCGCTGGCCGAGCAGGTGATGGCCGCCTGCTGGAAGCTGATCGGCGTCGACATGCAGCTGCCGCTGCCCCGGATGACCTGGCACGAGGCGATGGACGACTACGGCTCCGACAAGCCCGACCTGCGGTTCGGGCTGAAGATCCGCGAGCTCACCTCCTTCTTCGCCGACACCCCGTTCCGGGTCTTCCAGGCCGCCTACGTGGGTGGCGTGGTGATGCCCGGCGGGGCCTCGCTGCCGCGCCGTCAGTTCGACGCCTGGCAGGAGTGGGCCAAGCAGCGCGGCGCCCGCGGGCTGGCCTACATCACGGTCGGCGAGGACGGCGAGCTGGGCGGCCCGGTCGCCAAGAACATCTCCGAGGGCGAGCGCGAGGGAATCGCGGCCGCCATGGGCGCCGAGCCCGGCGACGCGATCTTCTTCGCCGCCGGCGCCCGGGAGACCTCCCAGGAGCTGCTGGGCGCCGCCCGCCTGGAGATCGCCCGCCGGATCGGCCTGATCCCGGCCGCGGGTTCCGGCCAGGCCGATTCGTGGAGCTTCCTGTGGGTGGTGGACGCCCCGATGTTCAAGTCCGCCGCCGACGCGGTCGCCGCCGGCGACGTCGCGGTCGGTGAGGGACGCTGGACGGCCGTCCACCACGCCTTCACCTCGCCCAAGCCGGAGTCGCTCGCGACCTTCGACACCGACCCGGGCTCGGCCCTCTCCTACGGCTACGACTTCATCTGCAACGGCAACGAGGTGGGCGGCGGCTCGATCCGCATCCACCAGCGGGACGTGCAGGAGCGGGTCTTCGGAGTCATGGGGCTCAGCCCTGAGGAGGCGAACGAGAAGTTCGGCTTCCTGCTGGACGCCTTCAGCTACGGCGCCCCGCCGCACGGCGGCATCGCCTTCGGCCTGGACCGCTTGGTCATGCTGCTGGGCGGCTTCGACACCATCCGGGACGTCATCGCGTTCCCGAAGTCCGGCGGCGGCTTCGACCCGCTGACCGAGGCCCCGGCGTCCATCACCGCGCAGCAGCGCAAGGAGGCCGGCGTGGACGCCAAGCCGGTGGTGCCACAGCCCACCGCCTGACACTCAACCCATACGTGGTTGGGTGAGCGCAACAACGCCCCGGGAGTGATCCCGGGGCGTTGTCGTTGGTGCGGGGTTACCGCAGGTCGTCGGCGTTGGGGGTGCTGGGGTCGGTGGCCAGCAGGCCGTAGATCCGGCGGCGGGCATCGGCGACGATGGCGGCGGCACTCTCGAGGTGCGCGGGGTCACCGGTGCGCGAGAGCTCCTTGGCGGCGCCGGCCAGGCCGGCGAACTCGTGCCACAGGGCGCGGATCGCGTCCGGGGAGCCACCGGGGAAGCGGGCGTTGACCGCCTCCCAGGGCGCCTCGATGCTCTCGGCCGCCTGACGTCCGGCCTCGGTGAGCCGGAAGGCCTTCTGGCCGTCGTTGTCGAAGGACTCGATCAGCCCTTCGTCCTCCAGCTGGGCCAGGGCGGGGTAGACCGCGCCCGGGCTGGGCCGCCACATGCCGTGGGTGCGCTCGTCCAGCGCCTGCATCATCTGGTAGCCGTTGAGCGGCTGATCGACCAGCAGCGCGAGGATCGACTCCCGCACCTGGCCGCGGCGGTTGCGCCCGCCTCGCCGTCCGGGACCGCCCGGGCCGCCGGGACCCATCGGGCCAAAGCCGGGGCCGAAGCCGCCGAAGCCCGGGCCGAAGCCGGGGCCGCCGAAACCGCGCGGACCGCGGTGGCCGCGATGCGCGCCGCCCTTGCCGGGGCGTGGGCCCCGCTCTTCACTCATTGAGTAGTTCATGATTCCTCCTATTGGAACTTACGTCGTTAGCTCAACGATATATCGAAAACAGATCGTACGCAAGTCGTGTAGCGTTCCTGCCGTGGAAGAGGACCTTTTCGGCAACCTCACGCCTGCTGCCGAGCCGCCCGCCCGGCACGGCTCGCTGGGGGCGGCCGACCATGCCCAGTTGCCGCTGGCGGTGCGGATGCGGCCGCGCAACCTGGACGAGATCGTCGGCCAGCAGCACCTGCTGGCGCCCGGCTCGCCGCTGCGCCGGCTGGCGGACGGCGACACCATGTCGGTCTTCCTGTGGGGTCCGCCCGGGGTGGGCAAGACCACCATCGCCGCCGTGGTCTCGCACCGCACCGACCGCCGCTTCGTCGAGATCTCCGCGGTCACCGCCGGCGTCCGGGAGGTTCGCGCCGAACTGGACGCGGCCCGCCGGGAACTGGCCCGCGGGCGCAGCACCGTCCTCTTCGTCGACGAGGTTCACCGCTTCTCCAAGACCCAGCAGGACGTGCTGCTGCCGGCGGTGGAGAACCGGCTGGTCACGCTGATCGCGGCCACCACGGAGAACCCCTCCTTCTCGGTCATCTCGCCGCTGCTCTCCCGCTCTCTGCTGCTCACCCTGAAGCCGCTGACGGACGACGACATCGGCACCCTGATCGACCGCGCGCTGACCGACGAGCGCGGCCTGGCGGGGGAGTTCGCCCTGGAGCCGGAGGCCCGCGACACTCTGCTGCGGCTGGCCGGCGGGGACGCCCGCCGGGCGCTCACCTACCTGGAGGAGGCGGCCGCCGGCGCCCGCGCCCACGGCGTGGCGACGATCGACACCGCGATCATCTCGGCGGCGGTCGACCGGGCGGCGGTCCGCTACGACCGCGACGGCGACCAGCACTACGACGTGATCAGCGCCTTCATCAAGAGCGTCCGCGGCTCCGACGTCCAGGCCGCGCTGCACTACCTGGCGCGGATGATCGAGGCGGGGGAGGACCCGCGGTTCATCGCCCGCCGGCTGATCATCCTGGCCAGCGAGGACATCGGCATGGCCGCCCCGAGCGTCCTGCAGACCGCGGTGGCCGCGGCCGAGGCGGTGGCCATGATCGGCATGCCCGAAGGACGGCTCACCCTGGCGCACGCCACCATCGCCGCCGCCATGGCCCCCAAGTCGAACGCGGTGATCAAGGCGATCGACGCCGCCCAGGCCGACGTCCGGGCGGGAAAGATCGGCCTGGTCCCGCCGCACCTGCGCGACGCCCACTACGCGGGGGCGAAGAGCCTGGGCCACGGCAAGGGCTACCGGTACGCCCACGACCACCCGCACGGGGTGGCCGCCCAGCAGTACCTGCCCGACGAACTTCAGGGCGCCCGCTACTACCAGCCCACCGACCACGGCAACGAGGCGGCGATCGCCGAACGGCTGGCAACCCTTGAGCATCTGCTCGATCCACGGGACACTGGAAGGGACTGAGGAAGGGGCCCTGTCATGAGACCCGCGCGAGCCGCAGCCATCATCACCTGGATCTACGCGGCCATGTTCGGGCTGCCGGTGGTCCCGATCGTCATCACCGAGCTGCAGACCGGCGAGCTGCCGTGGGTCGGCACCCTGTTCCAGGCCTTCGCCGGTCCGTGGACGGTCGGCGCCGATCCGGTGATCATCGCCGAACTGCTGCTGGGCTTCCTGGTGCTCACTCTGATCGCCTCGCTCTCGGGCTGGTGGCTGTTCAAGGGCCAGCGCCACGGAGCCATCCTCAACCTGTCCGTCATGGTCGCCGAGATGATGTTCTGGTTCGGCTTCGCGCTGCCGCTGGCCTGGCTCTTCGGCCTCGCCCGGATCGCGTTGATCGCGATGGCCTGGCGGCGCCTGCGCGACAAGAACAGCGTCGACCCGCTCTGACCGAGGCTGGACGGTCGCAGGCGCCCGGTCCGGTCGCGTAGGCTGCACGTCGTAATCGTCCGTCCCAGTGAGTGAGGGAATCATGTCCGTTGGTGAGGTTGCCGGACTGATCGCCGCGGTGGCCGCGGTCGCCCTGGTGGTGTTCTGCGCCGTCCCGCTGCTCAAGCTGGGCCGCGTGCTGGAGGAGGTGCGCCTGGCGGTGCGCGACCTCGGGCACAACTCGGTTCCGATCCTGCAGGAGCTCAAGGGGACGGTCACCGCGACCAACACCGAGCTCGCCAAGCTCAGCGTGGTCACCGAAGACGTCGCCAAGGTCAGCTCCCACGCCACCGTGGTCAGCGAGAACGCCGCGCAGCTGTCGACGATCTTCTCCTCGACCCTCGGCGGGCCGCTGATCAAGACCGCCGCTTTCACCTACGGGGTGCGCAAGGCCGTGGCAGGCAAGAAGAAGGGCAAGTGATGGGCAGGCGCCTGTTCTGGTTCGCCGTCGGAGTCGGCGTGGCCGCCTTCGTGGTGGTGAAGGGCAAGGAGCTCTACGCCCGCTACACGCCCAAGGGCGTGGCCGAGCAGCTCGACCATGCCCGGGTCGAGGCCGGCTCCTGGATCGGCGACTTCTTCACCACGATGAACGAGGCCATGGCGTCCCGTGAGACTGAGCTGCGGGAGGCTCTCGGCCTGGATCAGTGACACCACTGCTCCAGGAGAACCTCCCCACTTTTCGGCCTCACTAGAACCAAGGAACAACCCACATGAAAACCGCTGAGGTGCGCCGCCGCTTTCTCGACTTCTTCGCGGCGCGCGACCACGTCCTGGTGCCTTCGGCGCCACTGGTCTACAACGACCCGACACTGCTCTTCGTCAACGCCGGCATGGTGCCCTTCAAGCCCTACTTCACCGGCGCCGAGGAGCCGCCCTTCAAGCGTGCCGCGAGCGTGCAGAAGTGCGTCCGCACCCTCGACATCGAGGAGGTGGGCAAGACCACCCGGCACGGCACCTTCTTCCAGATGCTCGGCAACTTCTCCTTCGGCGACTACTTCAAGGAAGGTGCCATCTCGTTCGCCTGGGACCTGGTGACCGGCGCCCAGGCCGACGGCGGCTACGGCTTCGACCCGGAGAAGATCTGGGTCACCGTCTACCTCGACGACGACGAGGCGATCGACCTGTGGCAGCAGGTCGGCGTCCCGTCCGGCCGGATCCAGCGCCGCGGCCTGAAGGACAACTACTGGCACATGGGCATCCCCGGGCCGGGCGGGCCCTGCTCGGAGATCTACATCGACCGCGGCCCCGAGTTCGGCGTCGACGGCGGCCCGGAGGCCGACGAGGACCGCTTCCTGGAGATCTGGAACCTGGTCTTCCAGACCGAGGAGCTCTCCGACGTCCGCGCCAAGGACGACTTCGACGTCGCCCGTCCGCTGCCCAGCAAGAACATCGACACCGGCGCCGGCCTGGAGCGCATCACGTACCTGCTGCAGGGCGTCGACAACATGTACGAGATCGACGAGGTCTACCCGGTGCTGGCCAAGGCCGGCGAGCTGGCCGGCAAGGCCTACGGCGCCAATCTGGAGGACGACATCCGCATGCGGGTGGTCGCCGACCACGTCCGCTCCTCGCTGATGCTGATGACGGACGGGGTCACCCCCGGCAACGAGGCGCGCGGCTATGTGCTGCGCCGGCTGCTGCGTCGCTCCATCCGGGCGATGCGGCTGCTGGGCGTGCAGGATCCCGTGCTGCCCGAGCTGCTGCCGGTGAGCCGGGAGAAGATGGCGGCCTCCTACCCCGAGATCGACGCCCAGTGGGCGCGGGTGAGCCAGGTCGCCTACGGCGAGGAGGAGGCGTTCCGCCGCACCCTGGCCTCGGGCACCCAGATCTTCGACCTGGCGGCCACCGAGGCGAAGGCTTCCGGCGCGACCGCGCTGAGCGGTGACAGCGCCTTCAAGCTGCACGACACCTACGGCTTCCCCATCGACCTCACCCTGGAGATGGCGGCCGAGCAGGACCTGGCTGTCGACCAGGCAGGCTTCCGCGCCCTCATGCAGGAGCAGAAGGACCGGGCGAAGGCCGACGCCAAGGCGAAGAAGGGCGGGGCGACCTCGTCCGAGGCCTACCGTGAACTGCGCGCGGCCGGCGAGGTGCCGTTCCTCGGCTTCACCGACCTGACCACGGACGCGACGGTGCGCGGCATCGTGGCGGACGGCCGGCTGATCGACGTCGCCCGCCCCGGCGACGTGGTGGAGGTCGTGCTCGACCAGACCCCGTTCTACGCCGAAGCGGGCGGCCAGGACGCCGACTCCGGCCTCATCACCGGCTCCGGCCTCAGCCTCGAGGTGCTGGACGTGCAGCGTCCGATCCCCGGGCTGGTGGTGCACAAGGTGCGCGTCGAGGACGGCGAGCTGGCTGCCGGCGCGGCGGTCGTCGCGGCGGTGGACGCGGCCGCGCGGGCGCGGGCCTGCCAGGCGCACACCGCGACCCACATCGTGAACGCGGCGCTGCGGCAGCTGCTGGGCGACGCCACCCACCAGGCGGGCTCGTACAACAAGCCGGGCTACCTGAGGTTCGACTTCAACGCCCCGCAGGCGCTCTCCGCGCAGCTGCAGCAGGAGTTGGAGGGGGTCGCCAACGAGGCGATCCGGGCCGACTACGAGGTGACCGCCACCGAGCTGCCGCTCGCCCAGGCGCGGGCGCTCGGCGCGCAGGCGATGTTCGGCGAGAAGTACGGCGAGGTCGTCCGCATGGTCGAGCTGGCCGGGCCGTGGTCGCGCGAGCTGTGCGGCGGCACCCACGTCGAGCGGACCTCCCAGATCGGGCTGCTCAGCCTGCTCGGCGAGGCCTCGGTCGGCTCGGGCATCCGCCGCGTCGAGGCCTTCGTCAACGCGGACGCCTTCGACCATCTGGCGGCCGAACGGGCGCTGGTCGCCGAACTGGCCGACATCCTGAAGGTGCAGCCCGATCAGCTCACCGATCGCGTCTCGAAGCTGGTCGCGCAGCTGAAGTCGACCGAGAAGGAGCTGGCGGCGATCCGCGGCCGGCAGCTGCTGGAGCAGGCGCCGGCGTTGGTCGCCGGAGCGGAGTCGGTCGATGGCTACCGGCTGGTCGCGCAGGAACTGCCCGGCGTGGCGCCCGACGACCTGCGGACGCTGGCGATCGCGGTGCGCGACCGGTTCGGCGGCGAACCCGGCGTGGTGGCCCTTGTAGGCGGCGAGGCGAAGCCCGCCCTGATCGTCGCAGCGACCGAGGCGGCTCGCGACCTGGGCGCGAAGGCGGGCGCCCTGGTGGGCGTCGCCGCGCCGGCGCTGGGCGGACGCGGCGGCGGCCGCGACGACCTGGCCCAGGGCGGCGGGACGGACGCCTCCGGCGCGCCCGCCGCGCTCGAGGCCGTCCGAGCGGCGCTGCGAGCCTGATGCGGCCCGGAACCCGGCTCGGGATCGACTGGGGCGCCGCCCGGATCGGGGTGGCGGCCTGCGACCCGGCCGGCACCCTGGCCTACCCGGTGGAGACCGTGCCGGCCGGGCCGGGGGCCGTCCGCCGCCTCCAGGCGCTGGTCGCCGAGTACGAGCCGATCGAGATCGTCCTCGGCCTGCCCCGGACGCTGTCGGGGGAGGAGTCCTATGCGGCGGCGACCGTCCGCGCGGCCGCCGCCGAACTGGGCGCTGCGCTGCCCGGCGTGCCGCTCCGACTCGTGGACGAACGCCTCTCCACCGCCGCCGCCTCCCGGCAGCTCGGCCAGGCCGGCCGATCCGCCCGCCGCCAGCGTGGGGTGATCGATCAGGCCGCGGCGGTGGCTATCTTGGAAACAGCACTGGCCCTCGAGCGGGCCACCGGCGAGCCACCAGGGGAGGCAGCATGACTGCCAGACGAGCCATCGAACCGGACGAGGACGACGACCGGCCGCGCTCGCGCGCCAAGGGCTGGATCGCGCTCGCGGTGTCGCTGGCCGTGATCTTCGGCGGCGGGGGACTGGCCTTCCTGTTCGCCCGCGACGCAGTGCAGGGCTGGTTCGCCCCGTCCGACTTCCCGGGGCCGGGCGGCGAAGCGGTCGTGGTCACCATCCCGAAGGGCACCAGCATCACCGGCATCGGCGCGATCCTGGTCGAAGAGGGCGTGGTCGCCTCCACCTCGGCCTTCGTGCGCGCCGTCCAGGAGGAGCCGCAGGCCGGCACCCTCGCCGCCGGCCGGTTCCGGCTGCGCACCCAGATACCCGCCCGGGAGGCGGTGGCGATGCTGCTCGACCCGGCCAACGCCGTGCGCAGCACCTTCACCCTGCGCGAGGGCGGCTGGCTGGCCGACCACGTCGAGGCGATGGTCCAGGCCAGCGGCCTGCCCGCCGCCGACTTCGAGGATCTGCTGGGCGACCCGGCGGATCTCAACCTGCCCGACTGGTCGCAGGATTCCCCCGAGGGGTTCCTCTTCCCGGACACCTACGAGCTGCCCAACCCGGTCGACCCGGTGAAGATGATCGACCTGGCGACCGCGCGGTTCAGCCAGGTCGTCGACGAGCTGGGCTTCGAAGCCGGCGCCGATGCGCTGGACCTCACCCCGCTGGAGGCGCTCACCGTCGCCAGCATCGTCGAGCGCGAGGTGAGCCGGCCGGAGGACCGTCCCAAGGTGGCCCGGGTGATCTACAACCGGCTCGCCAAGGACATGCCGCTGCAGATGGACTCCACCGTCCACTACGCCTCCGGACGCCGCGGCAGCGTCTGGACCTCGGACGAGGACCGCGCCGGCGACTCGCCCTACAACACCTACAAGACCAAGGGGCTGCCGCCCGGACCGATCTCCTCACCGGGCCGCGCCGCGCTGCAGGCGGCGATCGAGCCGGAGAAGGGGAAGTGGCTGTACTTCGTCGCGGTGAACCTCGACACCGGCGAGACGCGGTTCTCCAACACCTATGAGGAGCACCAGAAGGCCGTGAAAGAACTGCACACCTGGTGTGAGGCGAGCGAGGCAAATCGTGCGAAGTGCGGCTGAGCTCCGGTTGAAGCTGTCGGCTAGGGTTGCCCCAGGCGACCGCAATGGAGGGTGAACGATGGCCTGGTTGACCCGGAACATCCGTGATTCCGAGACCGGCCGGATCAGCGGCAAGGAGGTCTGGCTGCGGTTCCGCAGCGCCTTCGCCGTCCTGCTGAGCGTCGGCGTCCTGGTCGGCGGGGCGGGCTTCGCGGCCACCCAGATCCAGAAGGCGTGGACGGAATTCCGCACCGTCGAGGACTATGAGGGCCAAGGCGTCGACCCGGTCGAAGTCGCCATCGCCAAGGGGACGACCCTTTCCCAGATCGCCGACATCCTGGTGCAGCACGACGTGATCAAGACGGCCAAGGCCTTCGACCGCGAGGCGGCCGCGAACGGCGACTCGAAGAACATCCAGGCCGGACGCTACAAGCTGAAGACCCAGCTGCCGGCCAAGCTGGCGCTGGCCATGCTGCTCGACAAGAGCAACATGATCCGCGACTGGATGACCATCACCGAGGGGCAGCGACAGGACGTGGTCGTCTCCCAGATGGCGAAGGCGTCGAGCGTCAAGGCCGAGGATCTGAACGCGACCCTGAAGAACTGGAAGAAGCTGGGTCTGCCGAAGTGGGCGAAGAAGGGCGCGGAGGGGTACCTCTTCCCCGACACCTACGAGCTGCCGAGCGCGCCCTCGGCCGACGCCGTGGTCAAGCTGACCACCAAGCAGTTCACCAAGGTCGCCAAGACCCTCGATCTCGAAGCGAAGGCCAAGAAGCTGGGCATCACCCCCCACCAGGCCGTGGTCATCGCCAGCATCATCGAGAAAGAGGTCTTCCTCGACGAGGACCGCCCCAAGGTCGCCCGGGTCATCTACAACCGTCTCAAGAAGGGTGAGAAGCTCGGCATGGACTCGACAGCGATCTATGCCTCCTGGAAGGCCGGCCTGGACAAGACGGACCTGAACCTCGACTCCCCCTACAACACCCGGGTCAACAAGGGCCTGCCGCCGACCCCGATCAACTCCCCCGGCAAGGCGGCCCTGGAGGCCGCGGTCAACCCCGCGAAGGGCAAGTGGCTCTACTTCGTGACGGTGAACCTGCAGACCGGCGAGACGGAGTTCAGCACGGAGTACGCGGACTTCCTGAAGAGCAAGGCGAAGTTCCAGGCCTGGTGCGCCGAGAGCGATGAGAACCGCAAGCTGTGCCAGGTGTGAGCGTCGCCGCCGCGTGGCTGCTGTCGGGCAAGCCGGTCGATTGGTGACAGACTGACCGCCATGTTGCGTTACCTCACCGCCGGGGAATCCCACGGCCGCGCCCTGGTGGCCACCATCGAGGGCATCCCCGCCCATGTCACGGTGACCACCGACGAGGTCGCGGCCGCGCTGGCCCGCCGCCGGCTCGGCCTGGGCCGCGGCGCCCGGATGAAGTTCGAAGCCGACGAGGTCACCCTGCTGGCCGGCGTCCGGCACGGCGAGACCCTCGGCTCGCCGGTGGCGATCCTGATCGGCAACACCGAGTGGCCCAAGTGGGAGACGGTGATGTCGCCCGACCCGGTGCCCGCCGAGGAGTTGGAGGCGCTGGCCCGCAACGCGGCGCTGACCCGGCCGCGGCCCGGCCACGCCGACCTCGCCGGCATGCAGAAGTACGACTGGGACGAGGCCCGTCCCATCCTCGAGCGCGCCTCGGCCCGGGAGACCGCGGCTCGGGTGGCGCTGGGACGGGTGGCCGCCAACTTCCTCGAGCAGGTGGCGGGCATCCGCGTGCTCAGCCACGTGGCGTCCCTGGGCGGCGTGGCCGCCTCCGCCGCCGACCTTCCCGGCCCGGACGACCTGGCGGCCATCGACGCCGACCCGGTGCGCTGCTTCGACCAGGCGACCAGCCTGGCCATGCAGGCCGAGGTGGAGGCCGCCCGAAAGGACGGCGACACCCTGGGCGGCGTGGTCGAGGTGCTGGCCTACGGGCTGCCGCCGGGCCTCGGCTCCCACATTCAGGGCGACCGCCGGCTGGACAGCCGGCTCGCCGGCGCGCTGATGGGCATCCAGGCCATCAAGGGGGTCGAGGTCGGCGACGGCTTCGCGCTGGCCGCCACCCGCGGCTCGCTGGCCCACGACGAGATGGTGCCCGGCGACGGCCGGATCGCGCGGGTGTCGAACCGCTCCGGCGGCACCGAGGGCGGCATGAGCAACGGCGAGGTGCTGCGGGTCCGCGCGGCCATGAAGCCGATCGCCACCGTCCCGCGGGCGCTGCGGACCGTCGACGTCACCACCGGCGAGGCGGCGGCGGCGCATCATCAGCGTTCCGACGTGTGCGCGGTGCCGGCGGCCGGCGTGGTCGCCGAGGCGATGGTCACCCTGGTGCTGGCCGAGGTGATGCTGGAGAAGTTCGGCGGCGACTCGCTGGCCGAGACTAAGCGCAACCTGGACGGCTACCTGGCCCGGCTGGCCGACAAGCGGCTGTGGTGAGCGCGGCGCAGCTGATCCTGGTCGGCGCGCCCGCCGCCGGCAAGACCAGCGTGGGACGCCTGGTCGCCGAACGTCTGGGCGTCCCGTTCACCGACACCGACGAACTGACCGAGCAACGGCTTGGGCTGAGCCTTCCCGAGGCGGCGGCCAGTCTCTCCGACGAGGAGGTGCGGGCCGTCGAGGACGAGGTCTGCCGGCAGGCGCTGGCCGCCCCCGGCATCGTCGCCCTGAGCAGCCGAGCGGTCGAGGAACCCGCCCTGCGCGAGGAGCTCAAGCCCCGCGCCGTCCTGTGGCTGCGGGTCTCGGCGACCCAGCTGACCAGGCGGCTCGGCATGGCCAGCCTGGGCATGGACACGCTCAGCCTGCTGCGGCAACAGGTGGACGCACTGTTACGAATGCGTGAACCCTGGTATGAAGAAGTCGCCACGTCGCGGCTCGACACCGATCGGCTCGACCTGGCAGCGACAGCGGATCGTGTGGAGCAGGCCTGGGAAGGAGTGCGATGACCGCCTGGGATCCCATCGACGTCAGCGCCGAGCAGCCCTATCAGGTGCTGATCGACCACGACGTCTCCTCGCTGCTGCCGTTCTTCCTCGACGGCGTGAAGCGGGTCGCGATCATCCACCCGCCGGGCCTGGCCGCGCTGGCCGAGCAGGTCAAGGCCGGCCTGGAGGAGGAGGTCACCCTGATTCCGGTGCCCGACTCTGAACAGGCCAAGACCCCGGCCGTCCTGACCCACTGCTGGGAGGCGCTGGCGCAGGCCGGCTTCACCCGCTCCGACGCCGTGGTCGGCCTGGGCGGCGGCGCCACCACCGACCTGGCCGGCTTCGTCGCGGGCACCTGGCTGCGCGGCGTCCGCTACATCGCGATGCCCACCACCGTGCTGGCCATGGTGGACGCCGCCGTCGGCGGCAAGACCGGCATCAACCTGGCCGCGGGCAAGAACCTGGTGGGCGCCTTCTACGAGCCGTTCACCGTGCTGGGCGACCTGGAGTACCTGTGCACCCTGCCCGAGGCGGAGTTGCGCGCCGGCTTCGCCGAGGTGCTGAAGTGCGGCTTCATCGCCGACCCGCAGATCCTGACCGACTTCGAGGCGGCACCCGCCGAGGCGCTCACCCCGTCCGAGCTGCAGGCGGAGCTGATCCGGCGCGCGGTGGCCGTCAAGGCGCGGGTGGTCTCCGCCGACCTGCGCGAGCGCACCGGCGACGGCGCCGACATCGGACGCGAGGCGCTGAACTACGGCCACACTCTGGGCCACGCCATCGAACGCCACCAGCAGTACGCCGGCCGGCACGGCGAGGCGATCAGCACCGGCATGGTGTACGTCGCCGAACTGGCGCACCGGCTCGAGTTGATCGACGCCGACCTGGTGGCCCGCCACCGCGACGTCCTGGCCACCGCCGGGCTGCCGGTGAGCTACGACGCCGCGGCCTGGCCGGCCCTCCGCGAGGCGATGAGCCTGGACAAGAAGGCGCGCGGCAACAGCGTCCGCTTCGTGGTGCTGCACGGCCTGGGAACCCCCGCGATCCTCGCCGACCCGCCCGAGGACGTGATGACTGCCGCCTACCGGGCCGTCTCCTGACCAACGGCCCGATGTGCGCGCCCCGGCGGGCTCGCCTAAACTGGCTCGTCGAACGCAAGCGAACGAGGAGCGGAAGCACGTGGTCTCCACCAACGATCTGAAGAATGGCATGGTGCTCGACCTGGACGGTCAGCTGTGGAGCGTGATCTGGTTCCAGCACCACAAGCCGGGCAAGGGCAACACGGTGGTCCGCACCAAGCTCAAGCACGTGCTGAGCGGCAAGGTGGTCGACCGCACCTTCAACTCCGACGTCAAGGTGGACACGGCCAACGTCGACCGCCGCGAGATGCAGTACCTCTACCACGACGGCGACGGCTATGTCTTCATGGACACCAGCACCTACGACCAGCTGAGCCTCTCCGAGGCGACGGTCGGCGACGCCAAGGACTTCCTGCTGGAGAACGCCTTGGCCACCGTGGCGCTGCACGAGGGCAACCCGCTGTACATCGACCTGCCCGCCTCGGTCGAGCTCGAGATCACCTACACCGAGCCCGGTCTGCAGGGGGACCGCTCCACTGGCGGCACCAAGCCCGCCACCGTGGAGACCGGCCGGCAGATCCAGGTGCCGCTCTTCATCAACACCGGCGACCGGGTCAAGGTCGACACCCGCGAGGGCAACTACCTGGGTCGGGTCTAGATGACGGCTGCGCCGGCCAAGCGCGCCTCGGCCCGCACCAAGGCACGCAAGCGCGCCCTCGACATCCTGTTCGAGGCCGATCTGCGGCAGGCCGACCCGCTGGCCGTCCTGGCCGCCCACGTCGAGCTGAACGAGCCGCCGGTCCGTCCGTTCACCAGCGAGCTCGTCGAAGGCGTGGCAGCCAACCTGGCCGCCCTCGACCGGCTGATCGCCGCTCACCTGAGCGCGGGCTGGACGCTGCAGCGGATGCCCCGCGTCGACCGCAACCTGGCCCGGATCGCGGCCTACGAGCTTGTCCACACCGACGTGTCGCCCCAGGTCGCGGTCGCCGAGGGCGTCGCCCTGGCCCAGGAACTCTCCACCGACGACTCGGCGACCTTCCTCAACGGCGTCCTGCGCGCAGTCGCCGACCGGCAGGAGTAGCCCGCGTGGTCGTGGCCACCCTGCGCGGCGTCGGGGACGAATTCACCGGTCTGCTGCGGCGGACCGGCCTCACCTGGTGGCGGATGGCGCCGGCGCTGCTGGGCCTGATGCTGATCGGCTGGGCCGGCTACTACGGTTCCGTGCTGCTGGGCACCGAACTCGCCTTCCAGTGGCCCTGGCTGGTGATCTTCGGCCTCGCCTTCGGAGCAGTCGTCCAGCTGGCGGCGATGGTGATCGCACTGCGGGTGGTGCTGGAGCACACCGGCGTCGCGCTGGACGGTGAAACGTCGGCGGAGCTGCCTCCGTCCCGCAACTCGGTGCGCCTGGTGGCACAGACCATCCTGCCCTTCCTGGCGATCTACGCCGCCTTCGGCTTCGTCGACGGCTACGCCCGCGACGTCGTGCTGGCGCTCGCCGGGCGGTACGGCTCCTTCGGTGGCTTTGAGTTCCTGTCGCAGCTGAACCCGATCAAGTCCACGACGACCTTGGCGCTGGTGATCGGCGTCGCCGCGGGGCTCTACCTGCTGCGCCGCGGGCTGGACTGGCTCGCCGGACGCGGCGACCGGCCTTGGATCGGCCTGCTGGGCGCCTTCGTCGAGGCGTCCGGCCTGCTCCTGGTGCTGCTCAGCGCCTTCCGCATCCTCGAGCAGATTCCGCTCTGGCTGGACGAGCGGGAGCTGGCGGCCTGGTGGGAGGCGGTCTACGGCGCCCTGTTCGGCTGGATCCGGCTGGAGGGGTTCTGGCTGACGGCCTGGGAGTTCCTGGCGGCCAACGCCTGGCCGGCGCTGTGGGACGTCCTCACTCAGCCGCTGGCCTGGCTGGCGCTGACAGCGGTGGTGGCCGGCATCCGGATCGGCACGTCCGCCGAGTTGCTCGAACAGGCGCGAGGCAGCCGCGGCGCCACCCTGGGGAAGGTCGCCAACGGCTTCTTCACCGGCGACCTGGATGACAAGTTCCTGCCGCTGTGGCACGCCGTCCGGTTCCTGGCGGGCGCCGGAGTCGCCCTGCTGGGCGGCTTCGTCCTGGCGTTCACCGCCGTCGACTGGCTCGGCGAGCTGGTGGCCAGCGGCGTGGACACTCTGATCGGCCCGCAGGTCGACGACGCCGCGGTGCTGGCCATGCCGTTCTACGACCTGATGTCGATGGTGCTGGTCTTGGGACTCCGTCTCGCACTGCTCGGCGTGACGGTCGCCCGGGTGACCGAAGCCATCGCGGCAGGCGAGACCCTCCGACGGCCGTGGTGGGGGGAGACGCTGACGGTGGTCGGGCTCTGCGGGGCGCTGGCGCTCTCCAGCCTGGCGCTGAACTCGCGCGAGGACGTCCGGATCGTCCAGGGCGAGGTCGGCGCGACGATGACGATGTTCACCGCCGAGGTCACCGTCGGTGAGCCGCGGGCCGGGCTGGAGCTGGTCGACGCGCACGGCAGCACCGACCCGACCGAGCGGACCTTCCTGGTGGTGCCCACGAGGGTCTTCGAAGAGAGCGGCGGAACCACCTTCTTCGTCGGGCTGCGCGCCGGCGACCGGTATTACGACCCCTGGTCGGGCTCGGTCTCGCTGAGCACCCAGCCGGGCTTCGCCACCGACCAGGACGTCGTCTTCGAGCTGGTGCCCGAGGATCTGGCCGGTGAGTTGGTGCTGGAGCTGCGGCCGGGCGGATCGCTGCAGCTGGGCAATCTGCGCGGCGAAGTGAAGCTCACACCGCCGGCCGCCCAGCCACAGGTGGGCTACGAGCGCTACGGGGAGAGGTCGGTGCCATGAGGACCGGACGCTTCCTCGATCGCGGCTGGCTGGTGCTCTCGACCGGCTTGGCGGTGGCGCTGCTGTTCAGCCTGCTGTGGCTGGCCCGCGCCACAGTGCCCTTCCAAAGCGACCCCGAGCCGGTGGCCGAGGGGCAGACCGGCAGCTCTCCGGGCGGCGACTTCGTGCTGAAGGGCATGACCACCGTCGACGTGATCCCGGACTACGGCAAGGCGAAGGCACCGCTGCCGGGGGCGGTCTGGGTTGCGGTGAGACTCGACTATTCCGGGGAGCCGGGAGCCGAGGTCTACTGCAACGTCAGCCTGCTCGGCGACGACCGGAAATGGGTGATCGACCAGACGGCCTCGGTGAAGGATTGGGGCTTCCAGTCGTACTGCGAAGGCTCGGAGGGCAAGGTCCTGAAGTTCTTCGAGGTCCCGGCCACGGCGGTGCCGGAGATCCGCGGGATCCAGATCTGGGGCAACGGAGGCACCGTGGTCCTGGCCGGCGAGGTCAAGCCTTCGTGATCCGGGCCGGGCTCAGTACTCCGCGTCCGGCAGCCGGGTAAGCGGCACCTTCACCGAGGTCGGACGCGCGAACGAGTCGGCGTTCCACTGCTTCTCGTCGTGCAGGCCGAGGATGACCGTGACGGTGTACTCCATCGGCGTCACCCCCACCTCGAAGGTCTCGGCGGGAGTGAACTCGTCGAACCGGAAGGTCGCCCGGAACTCGACGGGACGATTGTCGGGCGGCACGGTCCGTCGCTGGCTGTAGGTGGCGTCGGGGTTGACCGGGCCCAGCAGCGGCGACCAGTCGACCACCACCCGGGCGGGGGAGACCGAACGGTCGATCCCGGCGAGGTTCCCGAAGTCGCCGACCAACGGCTGCAGCGTCCGGTCGTGCGGGTTCCGGACGGTGCCCGAGACCACCACTCGCCAGGCGCCGGTGGAGGCCGTCGTCAGGAATTGCACGGTCGCGGAGTCGAAGGTGAAGACCAGGTTGCCGGCGTCGACCTCCGCCCCCGGCTCGGCCGTCAGCGACCGCACCTGACGTCGCTCGAACCCGCCCAGGCCGGCGATCAGGCCCAGCACGGCCGCCACCGCGAGGACGGCGATCAGCCACGCGCGCAGCCGGGCGCGGGCCGGGGCGGTGGCGGTGGGCATGCCCGGCAGTCTAGCCAGCCTCGGGTGTCGCCGCCTTCCTCGCACGCGGCCCGGATGGTGCGGGACTCCAGTCCCGTGACCTCGGGACAGCCCGCCTGCCAGGATGGGGCAATGGATCCCGCCGGCCCGCCCCGTCCAGCGACGATCTGGCGAGTGGTCGCCGCAGCCGCCGCCGCGCTGACCGTGGCCTGCGTGGGGTTCGCCGTCCACTCCGACCTCACCACGCCGCTGGTGCAGGAGTTCGGATCCTCCTCAGCGGGCGCCGCGATCCCCGGCCTGGCCCTCGCCCTTCCCGGCGCCCTGCTGATGTGGCGGCTGGGGCCTCACCCGATCGCCCTGGTGCTCGCCGGCTTCGGCGTGCTGTGGGGGCTGGACGGGGTCGCGGTCGGCCTGGTGTCGCAGGCCCTCGCCTCCGGCGCCGACTCCGGCCTGGCGGTCTGGGGGTTCTGGTACTACGTCCGCTTCGGCGCCAGTCTGCTGCTGCCCTTCCAGCTGGTGCTGCTGCTCTTCCCGGACGGCAGGCTGCGGCCGGGCGGGTGGCGGTGGGTCAGCGTCGCGAGCCTGGCCCTCGGCCTGGTGATGCCGCTGACCTTCCTGCTCGCGCCGGCCGAGGCTCTCGCGGCGGGGGATCCGGCACGGATCGCCTCGCTGGAGCGATTCGACCTTCGGCTTCCGACCCTGCCGCTTCCGGACGCGGCGTGGGCCGGCCTGGTGGCGACCGCCTTCCCCGCCGAGGTGCTCGCCATGGTGCTCGCCTTCGCGATCATCGTCAGCCGCCGGCGCGGCGCCTCGCCCGAACTGATCGCCCAGCTCCGCTGGCTCACCTGGTCGGGGCTGTTGTTCGTCGCGCTCGTCGTGGCCTCGCAGTGGCTGCCCACGATCGTCTCCGACGTCGCCTTCGCCCTCGGGATCGCCGCCGTCAGCGGATCGATCCTGGTCGCGGTGACCGCCCACGGCCTGTACGCCATCGACCGGCTGCTCAGCTGGACCATCATCTACGCCCTGCTGCTGCTCGGCGTCGTCGTGATCGACCTGGGCCTCTACCTGCTTGTCGGCTCGCTCTTCGACGACCGCACCACCATGCTGCTGGCGCTGCTGGCAGTCGTCGTGGCCTACACGCCGCTGCGCGACCAGCTGCACCGGCTGGTCTCCCGCTGGGTCAACGGCAACCGGGACGACCCCTACGAGGTGGTCTCCCGCCTCGCCGACCGGCTCGAACACGCCGGCGGGCCGCAACAGCAGCTGGGGGAGCTTGCCGAGGTCATCGCGACAGCCTTCGCCTCCGGCTTCGTCCGGGTCGAGCTCGACCGGTCCAGCGGCATCTCGCTCTCGGCCCAGACCGGACCGGACGAACCTGCCTCGGTCACGCTGCCGCTGCAGTACGAGGGCCGCGACATCGGACGGATCCACATGCAGCCGGGGCGCCGTCCGGCCATCTCGCGGCGGGATCGGCGGCTGCTCAGCGACATCGTCCGGCTGTCGGCGGTCGCGCTGCGCAACGCCGAACTGAGCCGCGAGCTGCAGCTCATTCGCGAGAACCTGGTCACCGCCCGTGAGGAGGAGCGGGCCCGGCTGCGCCGTGAGCTCCACGACGGCCTCGGCCCGCTGTTCGGCGGGATCCGGCTGCGGCTGGAGGCCACCCGCAACCTGGCGGCCCGCGATCCGCGGCGGTCGCTGCAGGTGCTCGACTCCGCGATCGAGGAGTCCGGGGAGGTGCTGGACGAGATCCGCCGCCTCGTCCACGACCTGCGCCCGCCCGCGCTGGACGACCTCGGGCTGGTCCGCGCGCTGGAGCAGCAGGCCGTCCGGGTCGGCGCGGGCTCGCTCGACGTCCTCGTCGCGGCGGAACCGCTGCCGCCGCTTGCCGCCGCGGTGGAGGTGGCCGCCTACCGGATCGCCTCCGAGGCGCTGACCAACGCGGTGCGGCATGCCGGCGCCTCCCAGGCGAGGGTTCGACTGCGCCACGAAACCGACGTCCTCGTTCTGGAGATCGAGGACGACGGGGCCGGCATCGCGGAGGACCGCACCCCGGGGGTCGGCCTGATCTCGATGCGGGAACGCGCCACCGAGCTTGGCGGCCGGGTCGACTTCCTGCCTGCCCGCCCCGGCACCCTGGTGCGGGCCACGCTGCCCAGCCGACCGAGGAACGACGAGGAGACCGACCATGGCTGAGACCGAACCGATCGACGTGGTGATCGTCGACGACCACCCCGTCTATCGCGACGGGCTGGCGATGCTGCTCGGCTCCATGGACGGCTTCACGGTGGTCGCCACGGCGGCGGACGGGCGGGCCGCGATCGAGGCGATCGACGCCTGCCAGCCGGACGTCGTCGTCATGGACGTCCAGATGCCCGGGCTCGACGGAATCGCGGCGACCCGCGAGATCGTCTCCCGGCACCCGCATGTGGCCGTCGTGGTGCTGACCATGTCGGCCGAGGACGAGACCGTCTTCGCGGCGATGCGGGCCGGCGCCCGCGGCTACCTGGTCAAGGGTGCCTCGCAGGAGGAGATCCGGCAGGCGATCGAACTGGTCGCCGGCGGCGGGCTGCTCTTCGGGGCGGCGGTCGCCAAACTGGTCGGCGAATTCCTGGTGACCGGCGGCTCCGCGAGGGTGCCCGCGGACGCCTTTCCGCAGCTGACCCCGCGCGAGCGGGAGATCCTGGACCTGCTCGCGGCAGGACGATCCAACGCCCAGATCGCCCAGACCCTGTTCCTGGCGCCGAAGACGGTGCGCAACACCACCTCGAACATCTTCGCGAAGCTGCAGGTCGCCGATCGGGCCGAAGCCATCGTCCGGGCTCGCGACAGCGGGATGGGCCGGCTGTGACCGCCGACCCGGGACTGATCCGGGACTGATTTCGGGACTGGAACGCGGGCGCGGATCGGGACGGCGCACCCTGGGAGCCCGGGTCGCCGGCGCGACAGATTGGAGCTGCCAACCACTACCAAGAAGGGCAGACCACCATGACCGACATCTTCGCTCCCGCACTGAGCCAGTCCGGCGCCGGCCGACTGGACCCCGCCGTCACCCCGGCTGACGACCGCAGCTTCCCGCGGTGGATGCTCCGCCTGGCCGGCGTCGGGCTGATCGCCTATCCCGTACTCTTCGGCGCCGGGATGCTGTTCTCGCCGCCGCAGCCCGAGGAGGGCGAGGCCGGCTACATCGCCTCGCTGGCCGCCGACCCCGCCGCCAGCCTGCTCTCGGCGAACCTGCTGCACTACTCCTGGGTCGCGCTCGCCCTCGGCGTGATGGGCGTGGTCGCGCTGACCGGAGCCCGCGGCCGCGGCTGGGTGTCGGTGAACGCGGTGCTCGTCGCTCTCGGCGCGGTCCAGATGTCGGGCCTGCTGCTCTCCGACTGGTTCCTGATCGCCGCCGGCAACGTCCTCACCCCGGAACAGGCGTTGACGCTGGACGCCGCCGCCAAGGAGGGCAGCGTCCTGGTGTGGCTCGTCTCCGCTCAGCTCTTCACCCTGCTCGGCCTCCCGGCGCTGACCATGGGCCTGGCCCGGGCCAAGGTCGTGAGCTGGTGGATCGCGCCGCTGCCGCTGCTGGCCTTCGTGGTGCCGATGTTCAACCTCGGCCCGATCGCGGCCATCGCCTTCGTCCCCCTGATGGCGCCGGTTCTGGTCGCCGGGACGAAGCTCGTCCGGCTGCGCTGAGCAGGCTCGGCCGAACCCGAAAAGCCGCGGTGCGACGGAGGCCATCCGTCCGCCCCGCGGCTTTCGCGCGGACCCCGCCGGGGCTGCCGCGAGGTGAGCCGTGCGATTCCCGACCAGCGAGATTTGGTAGGGTCGCCTAGGTCCCGATGGACCATCCCGGCCGGTTCGAAGGAAGTCCATGCCAAGCAGTCTGCACGCGCGCCCTCAGATCGAAGCACTCCTGGTTCTCGAGGACGGGCGGGCGTTCCGCGGCCTCTCCTTCGGCGCCGCCGGGGAGGCCTTCGGGGAGGCGGTGTTCTCCACCGCCATGTCGGGCTACCAGGAGACGCTGACCGACCCGAGCTACCACCGCCAGGTGGTGATCGCCACGGCGCCGCACATCGGCAACACCGGCTGGAACGACGAGGACGACGAATCCCACCGCATCTGGGTGGCCGGCTACGTCGTCCGCGACCTCTCCCGGGTGCGCTCCAACTGGCGCTCCAACCGCTCCCTGGACTCCGAACTGCGCGCCCAGGGCGTGGTGGGCATCGCCGAGGTGGACACCCGGGCGCTCACCCGCCACCTGCGCGAGCGCGGCGCCATGCGGGTCGGCATCTCGACCGTCGAACTCGACGCGGAGAAGCTGCTCGCCCGGGTGCTGGAGACGCCGCCGATGGCCGGGGCGAACCTGGTGGCCGACGTCACCACCCCCGAGCCGCGGCTGATCGAAGCGCAGGGCGAGAAGAGGTTCACCGTGGCCGCGGTCGACCTGGGCATCAAGGACATGTCCCCGCAGCGGATGGCCGAGCGCGGCATCGAGGTGCACCTGCTGCCCGCTCACGCCACCATCGAGCAGATCCAGGCGCTGGCCCCGGACGGGGTCTTCTTCTCCAACGGCCCCGGCGACCCGGCCGCCGCTGAAAGCGCCATCGCGCTGCTGCAGCAGGTGCTGGACGCCGGCCTGCCCTACTTCGGCATCTGCTTCGGCAATCAGATCTTCGGAC
>CAZLWS010000013.1:0-33714 GCA_964563205.1 uncultured Propionibacteriaceae bacterium
GGTGCTGGACGAGGCCGACGAGATGCTCAACATGGGCTTCGCCGAGGACGTCGAGACCATCGTCGCCCAGACCCCCGAGCACAAGCAGGTCGCGCTCTTCTCGGCGACCATGCCGGCCGGCATCCGGCGGCTCGCCAAGCAGTACCTCACCGACCCGGTCGAGTTGCGCGTCCAGGGACGGACGGCGACCGCCGCCAACGTCTCGCACCGCTACGTGCTGGTCTCCTACCCGCAGAAGGTGGACGCACTGACCCGCATCCTCGAGGTCGAGGACTTCGAAGGGATGATCGTCTTCGTCCGCACCAAGAACGAGACCGAGACCCTCGCCGAGAAGCTGCGCGCCCGCGGCTTCTCCGCGGCCGCCATCAACGGCGACATCGTGCAGCAGCAGCGGGAGCGGACCATCGACCAGCTGAAGACCGGCAAGCTCGACATCCTGGTCGCCACCGACGTCGCCGCCCGCGGCCTGGACGTCGACCGGATCAGCCACGTGGTGAACTTCGACATCCCGACCGACACCGAGTCCTACGTCCACCGGGTCGGACGGACGGGGCGCGCCGGCCGCAGCGGGCAGGCGATCTCCTTCGTCACCCCACGGGAACGCCGGCTGCTGGCCGCCATCGAGCGCGCCACCCGGCAGCCGCTGGCGCCGATGGAGATCCCCAGCGTCGCCGACGTCAACGCCACCCGGCTCAGCCGCTTCGACGAGCGCATCACCGCCGCCCTGGAGAACGACGAGGTGGAGTTCTTCCGGCAGGTCGTCGCCCACTACGTCAACGAGTACGACGTGCCGGAACTGGACGTCGCCGCCGCCCTGGCGCTGAGCCTGCAGGGCGACGAGCCCATGCTGCTGGAACCCGAGCCGGAGCGGCCCGTCCGCGCCCCGCGCGAGCACACTGGGCCCCGCGAGTTCTCAGGTGATCGCGAGTACCCGCAGCGCGAGTTCGCGCCGCGCGGCGAGCGTCCGCCCCGCCGGGGCGGGGTCCCGATGGCGACCTACCGGCTCTCAGTCGGCAAGCGGCACCGGATCGCGCCCCGTCAGATCGTCGGCGCGCTGGCCAACGAGGGCGGCCTGGCCCGGGAGGACTTCGGCAAGATCGAGATCCACACCACCCACTCGCTGGTGGACCTGCCCGCCGATCTGCCCCAGGAGGTCTGGAAGGCCCTTGCCGCCACCCGGATCAGCGGCCAGCGCATCGAGTTGAGGCTCGACCAGGGCGAACGTTACGCCTCCCACCGCCCCGACAAGCGCGGCGGAAAGCCCGGGAAGCCGGGCAAGCACACCAAGCCCCGCAAACCGCGCTACTGATCCTCAGGCGCGGTCGGCGATGAACTGCTCCACCTCGGCGCGGTTGGCGTAGGAGGACTGGGCGCCCATGCGCTGGACGGCCACGGCGCTCATGGCGGTGGCGAAGCTCACGGCTTCGGCGAGGGTGGCTCCGTTGGCGAGCTCTGTGGCCATGGCTCCGACGAAGGCGTCGCCGGCGCCGGTGGTGTCGACGGCGTCCACCTTGTAGGCGGGCACCTTGGTGATGCCGGCGGCGTCGGCGACCAGCGCCCCGTCCGCGCCCAGGGTGATGACGACGGCCGCGGCGCCGGTCTCGCGCAGCTTGCCGGCCAGGAATTCGAAGGAGGCGTCCTCCAGGATGGACGGGTCGTCCAGCACCACGCGGGCCTCGTACTCGTTGACCACCAGCGGGTCACAGTGGGCCAGCGGACCGGCCTCCATCACCTGGGCGGGGGCGGCGTTCAGCAGCACCCGGACGCCAGCGGCGTGGGCCCGCTCGATCACATGGGAGATGGTCGCCAGCGGCAGCTCCAGGTTGAGCACCAGGATGTCCGCGCCCAGCCAGAGTTCGCTGACCGCCTCGGCGGCCTCGACGTCGATGGTCATATTGGCGCCGGGGGAGACCACGATGGAGTTCTCGCCGTCGGGGGTGAGGAAGACCAGCGCGGTGCCGGTCGGACGGTCGACGGTGCGGACGTGGGAGGCGTCCACCCCGGCTTCGGCGAGCGAGCGGCGCAGGAAGTCGCCGTTGCCGTCGGCGCCAAGAGCCCCCAGGAAGGTCACTTGCGAGCCGCTGCGGGCGGCGGCGGCGGCCTGGTTGGCCCCCTTGCCGCCGGGGAAGAACTGCAGGTCGCTGCCCAGCAGCGTCTCGCCGCCGCCAGGGCGGCGCTCCACGTGAACCACCAGGTCAGCGTTCGCGCTGCCCAGGACGACGACGTTACCCATGATTGCCTTCCGTAGTGAGGGAGCTCAGCCAGTCCGCGCCGAACCGCGGACCGATGCCGGTGGTGGCCTGCCCGGCGGCCGTCACCGCGAAGGCGGCGGCCTCCGGGGCGGTGGCGCCGGCGCAGCGCCGGACGAGGTAGGCCGCGAAGAAGGTGTCCGAGGCGCCGGTGGTGTCGACCGGTTGGACGGTGATCGCCGGCACGCGCAGGTCGGCCTCCGGGCCGACGAGGTCGACGCCCTGGGCGCCGCGGGTGACCAGCACGTCGCGTCCGCCGGCGGCGAGGTCGCGCAGGTCGAGCCCGACCGACGCGGCGGCGGTCTCGTTGATCACCAGGTAGGTCGAGTTCAGGATCGACTCGGCGTCGAGCGCCGGGTCGGTCAGGCCGGCGGATTCGATGTCCATGGCGATCCGGGCGCCGCCGTCTCGAGCGGCCCAGACGGCCTCCCGCAGCGCCGGCTGGCGCAGTTCGTGCGGGCTGGTGACGACCACGTCGGCCGAAGACAGCGCAGCGGCGACGGCGGGCGTGACCTCCAGCACCTCGCGTCCGTCACCGTCGATCAGGATGCTTCGCTCCGCCCCCACCCGCACCACGTACGCCTCGCAGGTGCGGGCGGTCGGGCTGGCCTGCACCAGCGAGGTGTCGACCCCGTAGCGCCCCAGCGAAGCGAGCACCTCGTCGGCGTGGTTCTCGCCGATCCGCTCCAGGTGGACGACCTGCTGCCCGGCCGCGCCGAGGGCGGCGGCGGTGTTGGCGATCATGCCGCCGAGGCGCACGCTGCGGCCGCGGATCATCGCCTTGTCGCCCAGGCTCGGCCACTCGGCCGCCTCGTAGTAGACGTCGATCGTGCTCGGGCCGAGGGTGACGAAGCGGGTCATCGCAGGTCCGCCAGGGCGCGGGCGGTGGCGGCCAGGTCGAAGCCGTTGACGGCCTCCACGGTCGCCGCGAGCTCGGACGGGAACGCGCCGGCCCCGGCGGCGGCTCCGGCCAGCGCGCCGACGATGGTGGCGACCGTGTCGGTGTCGTCGCCGGCGTTGGCCGCGGCGACGATCGCGCTGAAGGCGTCCGGGGCGGCGGCCAGGATGCCCACCGCGGCCGGCACGGCCTCGTTGGCCTTGAGCCCGGTGCCGATCAGGTCGGCGATCCGAGCGGTGGCCTCAGCCAGGTCCGCGCTGCTCCGAGCCAGCTGGACGGCGAGCTCGGTGCGCGCGGCCACGCTGGCGCCGGCCACCTCGTGGGTCAGCTCCAACGCGCGGGCCTCGGCGGCCGGGGCGGCTGCCAGGCAGGCTTCCACCACGACGTCCGCCCACCCGGCACCAGGAGCGGCAGCGTTCACGCCCGCCGCGACCCCGGCCGCCACCACTGCCGCAGCCGCGGCAGCCAGGTGGTTGTCGTGGGTGGCCAGCGAGACCGCGATAGCCCCGTCGACAGCCTCTGCCACCGTCCCGACGACGCAGCCCACCGGTGCGATCCGCATTGCCGCGCCGTTGGTGGCTTCACCGCCGCGGTAGAGGAAGAAGGGCTCCTCGACCTCCTCGCCGGACAGCCGGGCGATGGCCCGGCGGGTGGTCGGGCCGGCGAAGTCCTGGTAGCGGTCGTCCGCCCACCAGGCCAGCACCGCCTGCCGTCCGGTCTCGCGGTCGAGGGCGCCGCCGCGGGCGATGATCGCCTGGGCGAGATAGTGCGCCTGGGAGAAGTCGTCGGTGATGGTTCCGGCCGTCCGGCCGCGGGCGAAGGTGTCCGGCGGGGGAGTGCGGAAGCTGGTCACCTCGCCGCCGAAGAACTCCCGGATCTGCCGGGCGGTGCGCAGTTCGGTGGCGGCGCCGAGAGCGTCGCCGATGGCGCCGCCCACCAGGACGCCGTGGATCCGGTCGAGTGTGGTCACAGGGTTGCTCCTCCGTCGACGACCAGCTGGGTTCCGGTGATGTAGCGGGCCTCGTCGCTGGCCAGCCAGCGGACCGCCCAGCCGACGTCCTCGGGCTCCATCCGCTTGACCGGCATCGGCAGTTCGAGGGTGGCCCCGCCGCCGAAGGAGGCCTGCCAGGCCTCGGCCTGCGGGTTCTCGGTCATGTAGGTGGCGGTTCCGCCGGGGTGCACCAGGTTCACCCGGACAGAATCACCGGCCAGTTCCAGGGCCAGCGACTTGCACAGCCCGACGAGGCCGTTCTTGGCCGCGGCGTAGTGGCCGATGGTGGGCAGCGGCTTGACCGCGGCGGTGGACCCGATCAGGACGATCGCGCCGCCCCGTCCGCCTTCCAGCATCGCGGGCACCGCGGCCCGGACGGTGTTCCAGGAGCCCTTCAACGTGACGTCGAGCATCACGTCCCACTGCTCCTCGGTGGCCTCCCAGGTGGTGTGCGGCCAGCTGGCCACCCCGGCGTTGGCCACCACGACGTCCAGCCGTCCCCACTCCATGGCCTGGGCGACCACTCCCTGCAGCCCGGCGAAGTCGCGGACGTCCACGTATGCGGCCCGCGCCTCTCCGCCGGCGGCGACGATCTCGGCGACCGTCCGCTCCAGTTCCGAGCTGCCGGCGGTGTCGTAGGTGAGCCCCTCGACCTGGCGCTCCAGGTCGGTGACCAGCACCTTGGCCCCCGCCTCGGCGAGCAGCTGGGCGCAGGCCCGTCCGATGCCGCGCGCGCCGCCGGTGACCAGCGCGACCTTTCCGGTGAAATCGATCATGACGGCGTCACTCGACCGGGATCAGGGAGTCTCCGAAGTCGGCGATCAGCTGGACCACCTCGTCGGCGATCGAATCGCTGGACTCCAGCACCACCCGGCAGTGGGCGCCCTCCTGCTCGGGGTAGCCCATGTACATGCCGCGCAGATCGCACAGGGTCTGGCCGTGGCTGGGGCCGCCGGAGGTGTCCACCTCGACGTTGACGTTCGGCGCCAGCCGGATGTCCAGGGTGCCGGCCGCCGCCGCGACCGCCATGGTGTCGTGCATGCAGGCCCGCCATTCGCCGTAGGCGGTCTCGGCGAAGAAGTCGCCGTAGAACTGCATGATCTTCGACATGTAGCGGCCCACCGAGCCGCCGGATTCCAGCACCTGGCGGCGTGCCGGGGTGATCAGCGTGGTCATGGTGACGTCGAGGCCGACCATGATGATCGGCCAGTCGGCCTTGAAGACCGCGTGCGCAGCTTCGGCGTCGTGGGCGATGTTGGCCTCCGCCACGTAGGACGCGTTGCCCGGGACGAGCGCGGCGCCGCCCATCAGCGAGACCCCCTTGAGCAGCTTCGGCAGCTCCGGCTCCAGGGCCAGCGCGAGCGCCACGTTGGTGAGCGGGCCGACCGGCACCAGCATGATCTCGCCCGGGTACTCCCTGGCCAGCCGGACGATCTGCTCGGCGGCGGTCCCCGGGGCGGCCGGGCCGACCGGACGCCCGGTGCCCGCGTTGCCCTGGCCGTCGTCGCCGTGCACGAAGTAGGCGAAGTAGCTGTCGTCGTGCAGCAGCGGCCCGGAGGCGCCCTTCGCGACCGGCAGATGCCCCTTGCCGACCATCTCCAGGGTGTGGATGGAGTTGCGGACGGCCGTGGGCACGTCCACGTTGCCCCAGACCGCGCCGATGCCCATCAGCTCGATCTCCGGGTGCAACGCGGCGTACAGGATCGCCATGGTGTCGTCGACACCGGTGTCGCAGTCCAGCAGGATCTTGGTGGTCATGCTCGCTCCTTGAGGGTTGCGTCGAGCTGGGTGAGCCGGTCGGCCAAGAGTGTCACGAACCGGTCGGTGTCCACGTCCAGGGCCACGTCGCAGTTGGGCGGGTTGCCGGTGCGTCCGGCGAAGTCGACCACGGTCATGCCCGAGGTGAGCCGGCCGACGTTCTCCACGTCCACGAAGAGGTGCTCGGTGGTGACGATGTCGGGCAGGAAGGCGGCGGCGATGGCCAGCGAGTCGTGCTGCGCGACCGCGTCGTCGCCCTCGTGGCCGGAGTAGGCGGCCTCGCCGTAGTGGCCGGTGATGGCCTCGACCATGGTGGCGATCGGCCCGCCCGAGGCGTACAGCCCGGCCAGGTGGGCCGAGCCGACCAGCGCCTTGTGGGTGACGTCCAGCCCGATCATGGTGATCGGCACGCCGAAGTCGAACATCGCCGCGGCGGCGTCCGGGTCGTAGTAGATGTTGAACTCGGCGGTCGGGGTGGCATTGCCCAGCACGTCGCGGGCGCCGCCGCCCATGATCACGATCCGCTCGACCTTGCGGGCGGTCTCGGGGTATTCGTTGATGAAGAGCGCGATGTTAGTGACCGGCCCGATCGCCACGATGGTGACCGGCTCCTCGCTCTCCTCGACCAGCCGGGCGAGCAGCGGGATCGCCGGCTCCAGGACGCGCTGCGACTCCGGCAGCTCATAGCCGCCCAGGCCGTCCGAGCCGTGCACGTTCGCGTCCGGGACGGTGTCGCGCCGCCACAACGGACGCACCGCGCCCCTGCCCAGCGGCACGTCCAGGCCCAGCAGGTCGGCGATCTTGGCCAGGTTCGGAGCGGTGTGCTCCAAGCCGGTGTTCCCGGCCACCGCGGTCATCCCCAGGATCCGCACCTCGGGAGAGGCCGCGGCCAGCATGATGGCCAGGGCGTCGTCGATGCCCGGGTCGGTGTCGATGATGATGTTCTTCGGCATGGTTCCTCAGTTTCCTTCGAGATGGACGATGGCCTGCGTGACGAGATCCCAGAATCGGGCGGTGTCGAGCCGGTCGGCGACGTCGGCGTTGTGCGGACGTCCCAGCTGGCCGCGGTAGTCGGTGACGGTCTGGCCCCAGGTCCAGGCGCCGGTCAGCTCGATCGCGACGAAGGCGGGCCGGGTGGTGAAGACCGCCGGGTCGATGAGCCGGGCGACCGCGCACGGGTCGTGGACGGGGGCGGCCGGCAGGCCGCGCTCCCGGCGGTACTGCTCGCCGAAGAAGGTGAGCATCTCGACCACGAACCGCCCCAGCTGGCCGCCCTCGGCGCCGATCCGGGCCAGCACCTCGTCGGTGGCCAGGGCCTGGTAGGTCAGGTCGAGCGGCACCATGGTGACCGGCCAGCCGGCCTCGAAGACCGCGGCCGCCGCCTCCGGATCGGCCTGGATGTTGAACTCGGTCACCGGGGTGCGGCCGTGGACGGCGACCGCGCCGCCCATCAGCACCACCGACTTCACCCGCTCCACGATCCGCGGCTCCAGCCGGATCGCCATGGCGATGTTGGTCAGCGGCCCGATCGGCGCCAGGTTCACCGTCCCTGGCTCGTGGGCCATCACGGTGTCGACGATGAACTGGGCGGCCGGCCGCGGGTCGACCTCGAAGGCGGGTTCGGGCAGCACCGGGCCGTCCAGTCCGGAGGCGCCGTGGATCTCGCCGGCGATCAGCTGCGGCCGCACCAGCGGACGGGCGGCGCCCACCGCCACCGGCACCCGGATGCCGGCCTGCGCGCAGACCGCCAGGGCGTTGCGGGTGACCTTCTCCAGGGTCTGGTTGCCCGCGACGGTGGTGATGCCGAGCAGCTCCAGCTGCGGGTTGCCGGCGGCCAGCAGAATGGCGACCGCGTCGTCGTGGCCCGGATCGCAGTCGAGGATCAGCTTCTCCACCGCGGCTACTGCCCCTTCGCGGCGGTGAGGGCGGCGATCGAATCCACCACCAGGTCGGCGAACCGGTCCCAGTCCAGCTTCATCGCCACGTTGGTGGTGGCGTCGCCGATGCCGAAGCCCTCGGACGAGATGTGGTGCATGCCCGGCACGTCGGCGAAGTTCGTCACCGTCATGCCCTTGGTCCACTGGCCGTGCAGTTCGACCGTGACGTGCGCCTTGGCGTTGGTGAGCAGCTGCGGGTCCGCGATCGCGGCCACGCAGACCGCGTCGTGCACCGGCGGGTAGTCGAACTCGTAGATCTTCTTGTAGGCCCCGCCCACGAACTTCCAGATGTCCAGGACGAACTGGGAGAGGTCGCCGCCGATGGCGCGCACCCGATCCTGCAGCTCGGCGGTGGCCAGCGCCTGATGGGTCAGGTCGAGGCCGACCATGGTGACCTCCCAGTCGCCGCGGAAGACCGCCTCGGCGGCTTCGGGGTCGACGTAGATGTTGAACTCGGCGCAGGGGGTCGAGTTGCCGCGGGTGTAGGCCCCGCCCATCAGGACGACCGACTTGACCCGGTCGATGATGGCCGGCTCCTTGCGCATCGCCATGGCGATGTTGGTGAGCGGCCCGACCGGCACCAGGTGGACGGTCTTGGGCTCGTGGGCCATCACCGTCTCGATGATGAAGTCGACGCCGTGGCGCGGGTCGAGCTCGAAGGTTGGCTCGGGCAGCACCGGCCCGTCCAGGCCGGTGTCGCCGTGGATGTCCTCGGCCACCACCTGCGGGGTGACCAGCGGAACGCCGGCCCCGGCGGCCACCGGCACCTCGATGCCGGCCGCCGCGCAGATGGCCAGCGCGTTGCGGGTCACCTTCGGCAGCGTCTGGTTGCCGGCCACCGTCGTGATGCCGAGCAGTTCGATGCCCGGGTGGCCGGCGGCCAGCAGGATGGCGATGGCGTCGTCGTGACCGGGGTCACAGTCGAGAATGATCTTCTCCATGGCGGTTCCTCGTTTCAAAGCGGGGCGGTGGGTGGGGCGTCGCCCCACCCACCACGGTGGTCTCGGTCAGGCGGCGGAGTGGGCCAGCGCCCGCTTCGAGCGGGCGTTCAGCGCCGCCCGCACCCGCAGCGCCGCCAGCACCAGCGCGATGATGGTCACCACGTAGGGCGTCATCAGCGACAGCGACGGGTTCGCGCCGGCCAGGCCGAGCCGGTCGGCCAAGGCGTCCGCCGCGCCGAAGATGAGGCAGGCGACCATCGTCCGGACCGGCTTGCCCAGCCCGAAGGTGAGCGCCGCCACCGCGATGAAGCCCCGGGAGCTGGTCATGCCCGCGTTGAACGAGCCCAGCGTCGCCATCGCCAGCTGCGCGCCGGCCAGGCCGCACATCACGCCGGAGATCAGGATGGACACGAACTTCACGTTGAACACGTTGATGCCCGCGGCGATCGCGGCCGGCTCGTCCTCGCCCACGGCCCGCAGGTGGACGCCGTAGCGGGTGCGGTAGAGCAGGAAGGAGTAGGCCGGCACCAGCAGGAAGGCCAGCCAGACCAGGATGGTCTGGTTGTCGATGGCCGGGCCGAGGATCGGGATGTCGCCGATGATGCCGAGATCCAGCTTGGGCAGGATCGCCTTCACATTGCCCGGGGTGACGCCCGGGTTGCCGTACAGCACGGTCAGCAGCAGCACCGAGGCGCCGACCGCCAGCAGGTTCACGCCGATGCCGACCACGATGAAGTCCGCTTTGAAGATCAGCGAGGCGACGGCGAAGATCAGCGCCAGCAGCACTGCCGCGCCGACGGCGGCGAGGATGCCGATCCAGGGGCTGGTGACGGCGCCCACCGAGACCGCCGCGAAGGCGCCGATCAGCATCATGCCTTCCAGGCCGATGTTGAGGATGTTGCCCATCTGGGTGGCTGCGCCGCCGATGGCGGCCAGCAGCAGCGGGGTCGTCTTGGCCAGGATCACCGCAAGGGTGGTGACCGTGAAAATCTGGGCGAGAAGCTCGTTCACTTTGCAGTCCCTTCACTCGCGGTGGCGGCGGGCGCCTCGACGGCCGCCGTGCGCTTGCGTCGCCGGTTCCACACGAAGGTGGCGGTGATCATGATGATGATGAGGCCCTGCAGCACGTTGACCAGCGGGAACGGGACCCCGGCGGCCTGCAGGCCGGTCGAGCCACCCATCATGGTGGCGTAGAAGATGGCCGCGATGAAGGCGGCCCACGGGTTCAGGCGGGCGAGCAGGGCCACCGTGATGGCCAGGAAGCCCCAGCCGGGGGAGAAGGCCTGCAGGAAGCGTCCGCCATTGGGCCCGAGGACGAACAGCGCGCCCGCGAAGCCGGCGACCGCGCCCGAGAGCGCCATCACCTGGATCGACATCGACGCCGACGAGACGCCGGTGTACTCGGCGAACCGGTTCATCTCGCCGAGCTCCTTCACCTTCAGGCCCCAGGTGGTGCGGTTCAGCACCAGCGCCAGCGCCACCGCGACCAGGATCGCGATGATCAGGTCGGGGCCGATGCCGTACTGGGCGTTGAACATGGTGAACCGGGCCTCGGGGACGATCTTCGCCGAGGCCGCCATGCCGGCGGTCGGATCCTGGAAGACGCCGGTCACGAAGAACATCGTCAGCAGCTTGGCGATCTCGGTGAACAGCAGCGTGGTGACGATGATGTTCACCTGCCACTTGGCCAGCAGGGCGCCCGGGATCAGGCCCCAGACCGCGCCGGCCAGCGCGCCGAAGAGCAGGATCACGATGGTGAGCAGCCCGGGCGGCAGCGACACGAAGGTGAACCCGGCGAAGGCGCCGAAGAAGGCGCCGAGGTACATCTGGCCCTCGCCGCCGATGTTGAAGAAGCCGGCCCGGAAGGAGATGATCGTCGCCCCCGCCATGGTCGCCAGCGGGATGAAGGCCGCGACGATGGAGGAGATGCCGAACGGGGTGCGCCAGCCCGAGGTGAACAGCGCCAGGTAGGCCTCGATCGGGCTGTGGCCCATGCCGATGATGATCACCGCGCCGATCACCAGGGCGATCAGCACCGCGATGATCGGCTGCACGGCGCTGTCGAAGGCCTCCCGAGCCATGGTGGCCAGGTTGCGGGAGGGCTGCTTCAGCGCGGTGAGGTCGACGACCGCGTCGTCCAGCGGGGCGGCCACCACCTCGTCCTCGGCCACCTCGGCGACCAGCGCGGTCTCGCTGCCGGCGTCGTCGTCGGCGTGGCCCAGCTCGTCCTGCACCCGGGCGTGCTCGGCTTCGGCCTCGGCCAGCGCCTCGGCGGTGGGACGCTGGCCGGCCATGGCCAGGCCGACCGCGATCTCGCTCATGTTCTGCTGGGTGAACTCGGCGATGATCTGGCCGCGGTAGACGACCAGCAGCCGGTCGGAGAGGCTCATCACCTCGTTCAGGTCGGCCGAGAACAGCAGCACGCCGGCCCCGGCGTCACGGGCGCCGACGATCGAGTTGTGGACGAACTCCATCGCGCCCACGTCCACGCCGCGGGTGGGCTGGGAGACCATCAGCAGCTTCGGGTCGGAGGTGAACTCGCGGGCGATGATCACCTTCTGCATGTTGCCGCCCGACAGCGTCGAGATGACGGTGTCGGCGTTCGCGCCGCGGACGTCGAACTTGGCGATCAGCGAGGAGGCGAACTCCTTCATCTTGGCGATGTTCAGGATGCCGCGGCTCGCGATCGGCGGACGCAGGTGGGTGGCGGCGATGTTCTCGGCCACCGACATGCTCGGCCCGGAGCCCTCGTCGTGACGATCCTCGGGGATGTAGGCCAGGCCGATCTCGCGGCGCCGGGCGACCGACGCGCTGGTGACGTCCTCGCCGGCGATGGTGACCCGGCCCTGTGGGACGTCGTACATGCCGGCGATGGCGGAGGCGAGCTCGAACTGGCCGTTGCCCTCGACGCCGGCGATGCCGACGATCTCGCCGCGGCGCACCGACAGCGACAGGTCGTTGACCGCGATCGCGCCCCGGCTGTCGACGGCGTACAGGTTCTCGACCCGCAGCACCTCGTCGGTGGGGTTCGGCGGGGTGTGCTTGATGCGCAGCAGCACCTCGCGTCCGACCATCATGGAGGCGATGTCGGTCTGCGAGAGGCCTGCCGCGGGCTGGGTGCCGACCACCTTGCCGTCGCGGATGACCGCGATCTCGTCGGCGATCGAGAGCACCTCGCCCAGCTTGTGGGAGATGAAGACCACCGCGCAGCCCTGCGCGGCGAGCTGCCGGATGACGACGAACATCTCGTCGGTCTCGGCGGGGGTGAGGACGGCGGTGGGCTCGTCCAGGATCAGCACGCGGGTGTCGTGGGAGAGCGCCTTGAGCACCTCGACCCGCTGCCGCTCGCCCACGGACAGGTCCTGGACGACGTCGCTGGGACTGACCTCCAGGCCGAACTTCTCGGAGAGTTCGGTGACCCGGGCGGCCATCGCGGCCTGGTCGAGCGTCACGCCGTTGCGGAGCTCCTTGCCCAGGAAGATGTTGGCGGCCACGGTGAGGGAACCGACCAGCTTGAAGTGCTGGTGCACCATGCCGATGCCGAGGGCGTCGGCCTTCTTCGGATCGCTGAGGACGACAGGACTGCCGTCGAAGAGGATCTCACCGCCGTCCGGCTGCAGGTTGCCCGACACCATGTTCATCAGGGTCGTCTTGCCGGCGCCGTTCTCACCGACCAGCGCGTGCACCTTGCCCGGGAAGATCCGCAGCGAGATGTCGTCGTTGGCGACCTTCGGACCGAAGGTCTTGGTGATGTGGCGGAGCTCGAGAATCGGTTGGTCCATTCCGGTTCCTTACATCATTGTGTGGCCGATTTGGGAGAGCCGGGTGGTGGGAGCCAGCGCCCCCACCACCCGGTACTGCGTCAGAACTTGGTCGGGACGGTCAGCTTGCCGTCGACGACCTGCTGCTTGTACTCGCCGATCTTGTCGATGACGGCCTGCGGGACGATGTCGCCGTTGTCGGCGAACTCGAGGCCGACGCCGTCGTTGGCCAGACCGTAGGCGGCGGTCTCGCCGTACTTCAGCGAGCCGTCCTGGGCCTGGCCGACGGCCTGCTCCAGGGAGACGCCGATGTTCTTCAGCATGGAGGCCAGGATGTGGCCGGTCTGCAGACCGTTCTGGTTCGAGTCGACGCCGATGGCGTACTTGTTCGCGTCCTTGGCCGCCTGCAGGACGCCGATGCCGGAGCCGCCGGCGACCTGGAAGACCACGGAGGCTCCCTGGTCGTACATCGCCTTGGCCTGGTCGTAGCCCTTCTGGGAGTTGTTGAAGTCGCCGACGTAGGAGGTCAGCACCTTGATGCTCGGATCCACGGCCTGGACGCCCGCCTCGTAGCCGACGAAGAAGTCGTTGATCACCGGGATGTCCATGCCGCCCACGGCGCCGACGATCTTCGCGTCACCGGCCAGCGGGAAGTCCGCCGACGAGGTGGCGACCAGACCGGCGAGCACGCCGGCCAGGAAGGAGCCCTCATTCTGCTTGTAGGTGATGGAGGCGACGTTCGCAGCCTCGACGACCGAGTCGTAGATGATGTACTTCTGGTCGGGGAACTTCGGCGCGGTCTCGGTCAGGATGTCGACCATCTGCGAGGTGCCGGTGATGACCACGCCCCAGTCGCCGCCGGAGACGGATTCCAGGTTGGCCTTCCACTGCGCCGGGTTCTGCGGGTCGGCCTGCAGGGTCTCGACCTTGTGGCCGGCCGCCTTCAGGGCCTGCATGCCGCGCTCGGCGTCGTCGAAGAAGCCCTGGTCGCCCAGGGAGCCGTTGACGACATTGGCGACCGAGAGCTTGTCGCCGCCCGGGGCGGGGGACTCGGAACCGGCCGAGCCGCTCGGCGACGGGGTGCCGCCACCGCCACAGGCCGACAGGGCCAGGGCGAGCGCGGCGACGCCGGCGAGGGCGGCACTCTTATTGATTCTCATCTCACTCCTTGTGTGGGATTTGACGGTATTCCAGCCAGTTCGCCGGCTGCGCCGGAGTCTGGCAGGTTCTGGTGCGGAAGACATCCGCATGATTCCCGGATCACCAGCTCGGTGGGAAGGATCCGGGTGATGCCGGGATTGGCATCGGTCTGAGGGGCCTCGATGAGGCCTTCGAGCAGGTCCATCACCGCGGTGGCCATCGGTTCGAAGGGCTGCGCGACGGTGGTCAGGCTCGGGTGGGTGTAGCGCCCGAGCTGGATGCCGTCGAAGGAGACCACCGACACGTCGGCGCCCGGCGTCCGGCCGTGGTCGAAGACGGCCCGCAGCACGCCCACGGCCTGCAGGTCGGAGCCGACCAGGATCGAGTCGATGGCGGGCTCAAGCTCGAGCAGTCGCAGCGCCTCGCGGTGGGCGGCCTCGGAGGTGAAGTCGGTGAACACCAGCAGCTCGTCGCGGGCCTCGGCGCCCGCCTCGGTGAGCGCCTCGCGCCAGCCGCGGGCCCGCTCGATGGCGGGGAACTCGGACTGGAGGCCGGTGATGCAGGCGTGCACGCTGCGTCCGTGCTCGAGCAGGTGGGCGGTCGCCCGCCGGGCGCCGGCGGCGTTGTCCACTTCGACCGTCGGGGTGCCGCTGTCGCGGGAGGTGCGGTCGGTGTAGACCACCGGGATGCCGCGGGCCCGGACGGCGGCCAGCGCGGCCTCCGCGCGGGAGACCGGGGCGATGATGATGCCGTCCACCTGGCGGTCGGCGAAGGTGTTGGCGTAGTTGAGTTCGCGCTTCTCGTCGTTGAGGGCGTTTCCCAGCAGCACCGTGTAGCCCACCGCCGACGCCGCCAGCTCGATGGCGGCGGCGAGCTCGGCGAAGAACGGGTTGGCCGAATCCGGGGTGATCAGCCCGACGGTGTGGGTGCGGGAGGTGGCCAGCGCCCGGGCGACGGCGTTGGGACGGTAGCCCAGCTCCTCGATGGCGGCGAGCACGCGGTGGCGGGTGGCGGTCGAGACGGGATGCGAACCGTTCGTCACATACGACACGACGGCAGGAGTGACCCCAGCGTGGCGAGCGACGTCGGCTCGACGTACCATCTGGCACTCCTTCGTCGCCGTGTTACCCGGGTTTCATGCTGGGGTGCCCGCCAGTCAACACCTTCGGCTCCGGATCGGTCAACACCCCTAGCCGTTCCGTTACCGACCTGAGACCTCAAGCCTGTCGAACGACCAGACCTTGGGCGTCCAGCCGGCGGCGTTCAGGTCAACGACCGTAGCCAGGCCCGCAGTCGCCAGGTGGCGCGGACGTCATCCTCGTTGTACTCCAGCACCCGGGTGCGGGCCCGCTCCCGCTCCTCGGGGGCAGGGGCGGCCACCGCGTCGGCGAACCACCGCATGCTGTTCAGGCCGCCCGGGTCGGGATCCCGCCAGGCGAACCCCGAGCCGGCCGAGGCGACCACCTTCAGGCCGAGGCCGTCGGTGCCGAAGAAGTGCTCGCGCATGATCGGGAAGAGGTCGACGAAGTTCTCCCGGGCGTAGTCCGCCGCCCACTCCAGCACCGGGTGGCGCCGGGCGCGGGCGAGGCGGTCGATCTGGTCGCGCTCGTAGGCGGAGTAGTGGTACACCCGGGTGTCGACGCCGTCGCCGATCTCGCGCAGCCAGCTCAGCGCCCGGATCGCGAGGTCGATCTCGTCCGCGGGCTCTAGGTGCCGGAAGTCGCTGACGTGGCGGTAGGAGGACTCGCCCGTCCGGGTGTCGGTCACCCAGAACCCCCACAGGTAGATCCGCTCGGTGGACGACGTCTCCAGATCGAAATCGATCTCCAGGGTGGCGGCGGGAACCTCGATCGGGCCGCTGTCGAGCCGCTCCAGCCGGACGCCGCTGTGCACCAGCGCGGCCCGCCGCTGGGCCAGCCGCAGCCGGTCTTCGCCGCCGCTCCGGTGGCTGACCTGGCCCAGATAGCCCGGCAGCAGGGCGTCCAGGTCGGCCGCCGCAAGGTCGGCCACAGTCGTCACGCCGGCCTGGCGCAGCACCGTCACCTCGTGGGCGTCCAGCGGCAGCTTGGCCAGCTGCAGCGAGAGGTCGTCGGGGTCGAGTCGCTCGACGCACACCGGCCACCACGCGCAGCGGTCGCATTCGCGGGTGCGCACCGGCAGCGGGGCCGACTCGCCGGCGATCGCCCGCCGCGCGAGGTCGACCCGCCGGCCGAACTCGAAGTCGTAGCGATCCAAGGCTGAGGTGGGGGCGCCTTCCGCGGCGGCCGGCTGACCCCCGGAGCGGTTGAGGGCGGGCTCGGTGAGATCCACCCAGACGGCGACCTGGCCGAACTCGTCCAGCGGGTCGTTGCCGATCAGCAGGCCGTGGGCGCCCTCGGCGGCCAGCCCGAGCGAGTCGAGCATGCGGTGGTAGTGCGCCAGCCGCAGCACGAGGTGCCAGCGGTACCGCCAGCGCAGCCGGGTGTGCGGCAGCGGCTCGGGGGTTCCGAGGCTGGCGAGCCGCGAGACGATGGCCGCAGTGTCGTCCGCCCGGCTCTCGAACATGCGGTAGGCGCGGATCAGGCCGGGCAGGTACCCGGCGCCGCTGCGGACCAGCAGGTCGGGGCGCCCGGCGCGGTGGTCGACGTCCGGCAGCCGGCCGCCGACGATGACCGGCACGCCGTCCCGCATCGCCTGCAGGCAGGCCGCCTCCTGTTCGGCGACCGGCCGGTCGCGGAGCCCGCGCAGGTCGACCGCCTCGGGGATCTCGGCCAGCACCGCCGCCGCGAAGCCGCGATGGTCGACGCTCCACTGCGGCGCCGGAGGCGGCGGGGGTTGCTGCAGGCCGGCGGTGAAGGCGTAGCTCGTCTTCACCGCGCAGGAGCCGGCAGCGGAGGAGTGCAGAAGCATCAGGCGTAGGCCCGGTGCAGCGCCACGATCCCGCCGCTGAGGTTCTTCCAGCTCACCGCCCGCCAGCCGGCCTCGTGCAGCAGGCCGGCCAGGGCAGGCTGGTCGGGCCAGGCGAGGATCGACTCGCCCAGGTAGTCGTAGGCGACCAGGTTGGAGGAGGCCACCGAGGCCAGCCTGGGCAGCACGTTCCGCAGATACCACCCGTAGAGGGGCCGGAACGGCTCCCACACCGGGGTGGAGAACTCGCAGACGACCACCCGCCCGCCCGGCCGGGTGACCCGCCGCAGTTCGGCGAGGGCGGCCGTGGTGTCGGCGATGTTGCGCAGCCCGAACGAGATGGTGACCGCGTCGAAGGCGCCGTTGGCGAAGGGCAGCGAGAGCGCGTCGGCGTTCACGAAGGGAAGCTCCGGGTGCTTGCCGCGTCCGGCCGCGAGCATGCCGAAGGAGAGGTCGGCCGGGACGACGGTCGCGCCCGCCTTCGCGAACGGCAGCGACGAGGTGCCGGTGCCGGCCGCCAGGTCGAGGATGCGCTCACCCGGCCGCGGCGCCACGGCGGCCACCGTGGCGGACCGCCAGGCCCGGTCCTGACCCATCGACATCAGGTCGTTCATCAGGTCGTAGCGGGGGGCGACATGGTCGAACATCTCGGCCACGTCGGCGCGGCGTCGCTCCAAGGTGGCCCGGGCATCGGTCTTCAGCACGGGGACTAGCCTGCCACGCCCCGCTGACACCCGCCTCGATTCGCGCTGGCTTGGGCGGTGGGGGGAGAATCGCAGCCATGGCGAAACGCGCGTCGGTGCTCAAGGTCACCGGGTTGAGGAAGGCCTTCGGGCCGGTGGTGATCGTGGACGGCTTCGACCTGGAGATCCGCGCCGGCGAGGCGGTGGCGCTGACCGGGCGCAACGGCGCCGGCAAGTCGACCGTGCTGCGCTGCGTGGTCGGCGCCGAGCGTCCGGACGAGGGGACCGTCACCGTCAACGGCGTCACGGTCAGCGAGACCAACCCGCAGATCCGGCGGGACGTGGCCACCGTGATCGACGACCTCGACTTCTTTCCCGACCTGTCGGTGGTCGAGCACCTGGACCTGCTGGCCCGCGCCCACGGCATCCCGGACGCCGAGGCGGCGGTCGACGAGGTGCTGCACGAGGTGCAGCTCGTCGCCCAGTCCGGCCAGTTGCCGGCCACTCTCTCGTCGGGCCAGCGGCGCCGGCTTGCGCTGGCCACCGCCTTCGTCCGGCCGCGGTCGCTGCTGATCCTGGACGAGCCCGAGCAGCGCCTCGACACCGAGGGCGTGCAGTGGCTCGCCCAGCGGCTGCAGGCCGAACGGGCCCGCGGCCTGGCGATTCTGATGGCCAGCCATGAGCCGTCGCTGGTGAAGGCGGTGGCGACCCGCGAGGTCCGCCTGGCCGGCGCCGCGCTGGCCGCCGAGCCTGCCGAGGCGGAATGAGCAAGAAGTCGCGCAAGCTGATCCGCGCCGCCGTCGTGGAGCCGGCCGCGCCGGAGCCGGAGCCGGAGCCGGTGCCCGAGCCGGTGGAGCCGGAGCGGCAGTTCTACTTCGTCCCCGCCTTCGACCCGGTCGAGGTGGATGAGAAGGAGTTGCACGACCAGATCAAGCACTGGCGGCACGGCCGCGCCACCCGCACCCTGGGCCAGGTCATCTCCGACGGCTACATCGCGGTGTTCGCGGTGGTGCTGCTGGGCGCGATGCTCGGCAATGTGCTAGTACAGGCCCAATCCGGGGCGGCCGCCTGCACGACGGCCGAATGCGGGGTCGCCCGGCTGATGATGCCCACCGCGATGGTGCTGGCGGGCTACGCCCTCACCCTCTCCACGGCGCGGCTGTTCGGCCCGGTGCTGGCCTCGGCCGCCGAAGGCTTCTGGCTGATGGACGCCCCGCTGCGGCGCCGCCGGCTGCTGCGCTCCCGGCTCGTGCTGCCGGTGCTGCTCGCCGGGGTGCTGACCGCCGGGCTGACCGCGCTGGTCGCGGCCCTGTCGGGCATGGACGCGGTCGGCATCGGGCTGTGGACGGCCGCCGCCGGGCTCGGCAGCGCGGCGCTGATGGCGCTGGCGGCGGCCGAGCAGGCGCTGGAGCGGACGGGCGGGGTGCGCTCCGCGCTGTCCTTCTTCGGGCTCGGCACCCTGGCGGTGCTGCTGCTGGTCGTCTCCATCGCGGCCGGCTGGGTGCCGGCCTCGATCGCCGCGTCGGCCGACGCCGTCCGGTGGGCGGTGCTCGGCCTGCTGGCCGCCGCGGTCGCCGGGCTGGCGGTCTGGCTGAGCCTGGCGCTGCGCCGGCTGGAGCGGATCCGGCGCGCCCGGCTGCTCAGCGGCGGATCCCTGGTGGCCGGCATGCAGGGGGCGATGTTCGCCCTCGACTTCGGGCTGATCCGCGACATCCTCGTGGAGCGCGAGGCCGCCGCCCGCGGCCACGTCCGTCCGGTCCGCGGCCGCGGGCTGGGCGTCTGGGCGCTGGTGTGGCGCGACCTGCAGCGACTCGGCCGGTTCCCCAAGCCGTGGATCGGCCTGGCGGTGAGCCTGGTCGTCCCGTACGCCGCCGACGCGCTGCGGATGAGCCAGCTGAACCCGCTGGTGAGCGGGCTGGCGCTGTTCATCGCCCTGGTGCCCTTCCTGGGCAGCCTGCGGGTGCTCACCCGCAGCGGCGGCATGGCCCGCTCGCTGCCGTTCAAGACTTCGACGCTGCGCTCCGCGGCGATGATCGTGCCGGGCGGCCTCGCCCTGCTGTGGGCCGCCCTGGCCACGCCGGCCTTCATCGGGATCGCCCAGACCGGGGCGGACCGCTCGGTCGTCGACGGGCTCTCCGCCGCCTTCGTCACCGGCCTCGCCGGCCTGCTGGGCGGCGTCCGCTGGGTGACCGCCAAGCAGCCCGACTTCGGCGTCCCCATGATGGCCACGCCAGGCGGGGCGATGCCGCCCACCCTGATGTTCAACCTGCTGCGCGGCATCGACGTGGTCGCCGTGGTCACCGCGCCGCTGATCATGGGCGCGCCGGCGACCTGGTCGCTGGGGCTGGCGCTGCTGGTCTTCGTCCTGCTGCGCGGCACCTTCAACATGGACGAGCTGAAGGCCGAGCAGGAGGCGCTCAAGCGCGAGCAGCAGACGCAGGCTCGTGAGAAGATCAGGGTCACCCGCAGCACCCGCTGAGCCGGCCGAGTCAAAGGAGAGTCATGGAAGTCATCATCTGCCCGACCGAGGACAGGGTCGCCGAGGTCGCCGCAGCCAAGGCCGCCAAGCTGGCCCAGGCGATCGGGCCGAGGGTCGTCTTCGGCGTGGCCACCGGGTCTTCCCCGGTGAAGACCTATGTCGAGCTGGCCAAGCTGGTCGCCGCCGGCGAACTCGACCTTTCCGAGGCCTCCGCCTTCGCCCTCGACGAGTACATCGGCATCCCGAAGGGCCACCCGGAGAGCTACCACGAGGTCATCAACCGCACCGTGACCGTGCCGCTCGGGCTCGACCCGGCCCGCGTCCACGTCCCGAACGGGTTCGCCGAGGATCTCAGCACCGCCGGCGAGGCCTACGAGACCGCGATCCGGGATGCCGGCGGGGTGGACATCCAGTTCCTCGGCGTCGGCTCGAACGGGCACATCGGCTTCAACGAGCCGACCAGCTCGCTCAGCTCCCGCACCCGCATCAAGACTCTCGCCGCGAGCACCCGGGCCGACAACGCCCGCTTCTTCGACTCGATCGACGACGTCCCGATGCACTGCCTGACCCAGGGCCTGGGCACCATCCTGGACGCCCGCAACGTCGTGCTGATGGCCACCGGCGCCAGCAAGGCGGACGCGATCGCCGCCGTTATCGAGGGCCCGATCACCTCGATGTGGCCGGGGTCGGTGCTGCAGCTGCACCAGCACGCCACCCTGGTGATCGACGAGGCCGCCGCCTCCAAGCTGGCGATGCGCGAGTACTACAAGGAGACCTACGCCCACCTGCCCGATTGGCAGCGGCTCGAGATCTAGGGGCGACTTCGGTGCTGATCAGCGCGCAGCGGGTGCTGCTGGAGGACGCCGCCGAGCTGGCCGAGGGCTGGGTCGAGGTGGCGGGGGAACAGATCCTCGACATCGGTAGAGGGGAGCCGCCGCAGTCTCCAGACCTTGTCGTGGACGGGGTGCTGGCTCCCGGCTACGTGGACGCCCACTGCCACGGCGGCGGCGGAGCCTCTTTCGTCACCGAGGATCCCGAGGTGGTCCGGGTCGCCACGGCAGCCCACCGCCGGCTCGGGACGACCTCGATCGTCGCCTCCCTGGTGACCGGCGCCTACGCCGATCTGCACCGGCAGGTGTCCTGCCTGGCCGGCCTGGTGGAGGCCGGCGAACTGGCCGGCATCCACCTGGAGGGGCCTTGGCTGGCCGAGCGCTACAAGGGCGCCCACCCGCCGCAGCTGCTGACCGACCCGGAGCCCGCCGAGGTGGCCGCGCTGCTGGCGACCGGACGCGGGACGGTGAAGATGGCCACCATCGCGCCGGAGCGCGCCGGGGCGATGGAGTCGATCGGCCTGATGGTCGACGCCGGCTGCCTGGCGGCCGTCGGCCACACCGCCGCCACTTACGAGACCGCGGTCGCCGCGATCGAGGCCGGGGCGCGCGGCGCCACCCACCTGTTCAACGCGATGCCGCCGCTGCTGCACCGCCTGCCGGGGCCGGTGCTGGCGCTGTGGCAGGACGAGCGGGTGATCGTCGAGCTGGTGATGGACGGCGTCCACGTCCGGCCCGAGCTGGTCGCCTGGGTGATGGCGACCGCTCCTGGCCGGGTCGCCCTGGTGACCGACGCGATGGCCGCCGCCGCGGCCGGCGACGGCGACTACATCCTGGGCGAGCTGGCGGTCGAGGTGCGCGACGGCGTCGCCCGGCTGGCCGGCCAGGACACCATCGCGGGCTCCACGCTGACCCTCGACAAGGCGGTGCGGAACGCCGTCGCCGCCGGAGTCGACTTGGCGCCGGTCCTCCGTGCCGCCTCGGCGGTGCCCGCCGACTACCTCGGCCTCGACTCGGTAGGACGCCTCGCCCCCGGCAAGCGCGCCGACCTGATCGTCCTGGACGACGCCCTGAACGTGACGAAGGTCATGTGGCGCGGAACCTGGCAGGAATAGCCACGAGTTGCCGAGTACTCTCGCCTGACCATGTCTGAAGCCCCCGACCGCCGCGCCTGGCTGGCGGAGCTGACCGAGGTGCGGCTGCTCACCGTCTTCGGCCCGAACGCGGTGGCTGCCGGCCTCCGGTACGCGGCGATGGGAAGGGTCGGACGGATCGCCGCCGGCGGCGGCGACGCCGACCATGTGCTGCAGGCGAACGTCCGCGGCTCGGGGCGGCACAGCTACCAGACCGTGGTGCGGGTCAGCCGCACCGGCGCGATCAGCTCCTTCTGCAGCTGCCCGGTGCGCACCAACTGCAAGCACGGGGTGGCGGTGCTGTCGGCGTACCGGACGAGTCAGCTGCAGCCCGCCCCGCCGCCCTGGCAGCGGGCGCTGGCCCAGTTCGCGGCGGCCGACCGCCGGGCCGGGAGCTCCGGTCAGCCGCTGGCCCTGCAGTTCCTGCGGACGGCGGGCGGGCACGTCCAGCTGCGGGTGCTCAGCCTCGGCAAGCGCGGCGGCTGGGTGCGCACCGGCATCGACTGGGACGGCGTGCAGGGCGACTGGGAGACCGGCTACGACGCGGTGCAGCGCCGGGCGCTCGGCGCGCTGCGGCAGGCCCATCGCGGGCCTACCGGCTACGGCTACTACGGGCGCAGCGAGCTGCTCTCGCTCGACGACTTCGGCCCGGACGTGTGGCGGCTGCTCGCCCAGGCGCAGGACGCCGGGGTCACCTTCACCGCCGGCGAGCTGGCGACCTCCGTCCGGCTGCTGGCCGAGCCGGCACGGATGGCGTCGGTGCTGCGTCCGGCCGAGGGCGGGGCGGAGCTGGTCAGCGGGCTGGTCTCCGAGGGACGGAACTGGGAGGCGGCGGCCGGCGGACTGGTGGGCGACCCCGCCCACGGGGTGGCCTTCCTGGTCGACGGCGAGCTGGTGCTCGGCGCGCTCGACCGTCCGCTCGACACGGCCGCCCGCACCCTGCTGGTGCGGCACCCCCGCCTGGAGATCCCGGACGCCGACCTGCCCGCCTTCACCGCCGGCTTCCTGCCCGCGCTGCGGCGCTCCCTCGACCTGGTCGTCGACCCCGGGCTGAGCCTGCCCGAGGTCGATCCGCCGGTCGCGCTGCTGCGGGTCGAGTTCGGCGACGACCACCTCACCCGGCTGCGCTGGGGCTACCGCTACCGGATCGGCGAGGAGGTCTTCGACGTCGGAGCGCTCCCGGCCCCCGACGACCCGCCGGTGCGGGACACGACAGCCGAGGCGGCGCTGCTCGGCGACCTGCCGCAGCAGCCGTGGGCGGTCGCGTCCGATCATCTCGACCGGCTCCGGCTGGCGGCCGAGACCGTGCTGCGCGGCGCCGACTCGGCCGCCTTCGTGACCGACTGGCTGCCGGTGCTGCAGGGCCTGGCGGCGGTCGAGGTCGAGCTCTCGCAGGCCGCGCCCAGCTATCGGCGGGCGGAGTCGGCCCCGGTGGTCAGCGTGGCCATGTCGGACGACGCCGGCGGCGCGACCGACTGGTTCGACCTCGCGGTCACCATCGAGGTGGACGGCGAGCAGGTCGAGTTCCGTGAGCTCTTCGCCGCGCTGGCCAGGGGCGAGAGCCACCTGATCCTCGACTCCGGCACCTGGTTCAGCCTGGACCGTCCGGAGCTCGAGCAGCTGCGCCGGATCATCGACGAGGCGCTGCTGCTGCAGCCGGACGCCTCCGGCGGGCTGCGGCTGCGGCGGGAGCACGCCGGGCTGTGGCAGGAGCTGGTCGACCTCGGCGTGGTGGCCGAGCAGTCCCGCGCCTGGCAGGCCGCCGTCTCCGCCCTGCTGGACCTGGACGAGCTGCCCGCCGCCGAGGTCCCCGAGGGGCTGCAGGCCACCCTGCGCGGCTATCAGAAGCTCGGCTACCGCTGGCTTCGGTATCTGTGGCAGGCCGGGCTGGGCGGCATCCTCGCCGACGACATGGGGCTGGGCAAGACCGTGCAGGTGCTGTCGGCGGTGCTGGCCGCCCACGAGGCGGGGGAGCTGGACGACCCGGTGCTGGTGGTCGCCCCTACGTCCGTAGTGGGGACGTGGGCCCACGAGGCCGCCCGGTTCGCCCCCGGGCTGCGCGTCCGGACGATCGAGGCGACCTCGGGCAAGCGCCCGACCACCCTCGCCGAGCTACGGCAGGAGGCCGACCTGGTGGTCACCTCGTACACCCTGCTGCGGCTGGAGGACGCCGACTACGCCCGGCACCGCTGGGGAGCGGTGATCCTGGACGAGGCGCAGTTCGTGAAGAACCGCGCAACCCGCGCCTACAAGGCCGTCCGCCGGCTGTCGGCGCCGGTGAAGCTGGCAGCCACCGGCACCCCGCTGGAGAACAACCTGATGGACCTGTGGTCGCTGCTGTCGATCACGGCTCCCGGCCTCTTCGCCGACCCGGAGGTCTTCGCCGAGCTGTACCGGCGTCCGATCGAATCCGGCCGCGACCCGGAGGCGCTGGCCCGGCTGCACCGCCGCGTCCGTCCGCTGATGCTGCGGCGCACCAAGCAGGCGGTCGCGCCCGAACTGCCGCCCAAGCAGGAGCAGGTGCTCGAGGTGACGCTCAGCCCCGGCCACCGCCGGATCTACGACCGCCACCTGGCCGCCGAGCGCAAGCGGGTGCTGCGGCTGGTGGACGACCTGGACCGCAACCGGGTGGCCATCTTGGCTTCGCTCACCCTGCTGCGCCAGCTCAGCCTGTCGCCCGCCCTGGTGGAAGCGGGGGCGATGGAGCAGTCGGCCAAGATCGACACCCTGGTCGAACTGGTCACCGAGCTGGCCGCCGAGGGCCACCGGGCGCTGGTGTTCAGCCAGTTCACCGGCTTCCTGAAGCTGGTCCGGGAACGACTGGACGCAGAGCGCGTCGGCTACGCCTACCTCGACGGGCGCACCCGCGACCGGCAGCGCCGGATCGCCGACTTCCGCGCCTCGTCCGACCCGGTCTTCCTGATCAGCCTGAAGGCCGGCGGCTTCGGCCTCACCCTCACCGAGGCCGACTACGTGTTCATCCTCGACCCGTGGTGGAACCCGGCCGCCGAGACCCAGGCGATCGACCGCACCCACCGGATCGGCCAGGACAAGCCGGTCAACGTCTACCGCTTGGTGAGCGCCGACACCATCGAGCAGAAGGTGGTCGCCCTGCAGCAGCGCAAGCGCGACCTGTTCGACTCCGTGATGGGCGCCACCACGGACGCCCCGGCGCCGCTCACGGCGGCCGACATCCGCGGCCTGCTCGACCTCACCTGACCACGGTCATAGGTCGGAGGTGGCAAGATGGGCTGCCGGGCCCGCCTCGAGGTGAGCGGGCGGGGGAAGGAACGAGACTCCATGGGTGACCTCAAGCGACGATCGGTGCTGGTCGGCTTCGCAGGCGTGGCCGGCGCGGCGATCGCCGGATGTTCGGCGGAGCCGCCGGTCAGCTCTCCGACGGTGACCCCGTCCGAGACTTCGACGCCGGCGCCGAGCCCGACCCAGACCACCCCGACTCCCGAGCCTTCGCCGACGCCCACCGTGGACACCACCCCGCGCTGGCCGCTCACCGGGCGGCCGTTCAAGGAGGGCGAGGAGAAGCAGGCCGCCCGCTCGGCCGTGGCCGTGAAGGTGCCGGTCGAGAAGCGCTCCTTCCCGCAGTCCGGCGTCGACAAGGCCGACATCGTCTTCGTCCAGGCGCAGGGCAAGTCCTACGACGTCACCCGGCTGTGCGCGATCTACCACAGCAAGTGGCCTGACGAGGGGGCCAACCCGGTGCGCTCCACCCGTCCGGTGGACGTGGCGCTGCTCTCCCCGCTGAAGGGAGTCCTGGCCTGCACCGGCGCGGTGCCGTGGATGCTGAAGTACGTCCGCAAGCACAAGAAGTACATCGAGCTGCGCGAGAAGTACGGCGACCGCACCGACCGCTGGAAGCTGTGGAACCCGGGCGGCTGGTGGAAGGGCGGCAACCTCCCCGACAAGTCGGTGGTGGCCTTTCCGAAGAACCTCTCCCGGGACGCCAAGCTCGCCCCGGACACCATCCCGCCGGTCTACCTGCAGTACCACGCGCCCGACGAGGAGCCGTCGACCGTGAACGGGACGGACGCCAAGCAGGTCACCGTCACCTATGCCGGCTCTGCGAAGGAGTACCACCGCTGGACCTGGAAGGAGAAGTCCTGGGCGAAGTCGATCCGCTTCCAGGAGGGCTCGACCTGGTTCGACTGGAAGGTGCGCAAGGGCAACCAGGTGACCGCGCCGAACGTACTGATCGTGCACTGCAAGTGGAAGATGGGCGTCGTCAAGGGGTACTCCGGCCACAAGGAGCCGCTCTACTCGATGATCGACGGAAGCGACCGGTTCATTTACTTCCACAAGGGGAAATACGTCACCGGCACGTGGACCAAGGGCGATGTGAACGAGCTCTTCCAGTTCACCCTGGACGACGGCACCCCGCTGAAGATGGCCCCCGGCCGCACCTGGATCGAGTTGCCCAACACCAACGACAAGGTCACCATCAAGTAGGGGAATTGCCTCGCCGCGCCGTGATCGGGCCTGCTACGTTGGCGGCGGGAGCCGAAGGACGTGAGTTCGGGGGGCCCGTGGCTCCCGCTGTGACCGTCGGCGTTCCTCTCCGGTCACCCACCCCGCCTCGAACAGGACAGGACGCGACGACGCCATGGTCGATCCGCACACTCCACTCACCCGTGCCCGCCGAGTCCGGCGGCTGGCCGCCGGGCTCGCCGCCACCGCCCTGGCAGCCAGCCTGACCGTCGCCGTCGGCTCGCCGAGCGCCCAGGCCGCATCGCCCGGCTTCTGCCCGGACAACTCGCAGCCCTACGTGCCCAGGGACGAGCTCCGGGATTTCGCGGCCGGTGACGCCGTGACGGCCCTCACCGTGGTCAAGGGCACCACCCCCGAACAGTTCACCGGCGCTTACATCGGCTTCGTCGAGAACGGCATCGCCAAGGACGTCGACATGCCGCTGTTCCAGTTCAGCAGCCCCACGATCGACGGCACGGCCGGGCTCAAGCCGGCCGGCATCTGGGCCGGCGCCTCCGGCTCGCCGGTCTACGACGCCGACGGCCGGCTGATCGGCGCCATCGCCTACGGGGTGAACAACGACAACCTGCCGGTCGCCGGGATCACCCCCGCCTACGCCATGAAGAAGATCGGCAGCACCGCGGTCTCCACGGCGGCGAAGGTGACGCTGACCAAGGCGAACCTGCACACCACCGAAACCAGCGTGACCAAGGTCGCCGGCCAGAGTCTGACCGGCCAGACCCTCACCCCGCTCAAGACGGTGACCTTCGCCGGCAAGGCCGGGGCGAAGGACAACGCCTTCGTGAACCGGACGCTCGCGCGCACCCCGCGCACCGCGGCCGCCGCCTCGCTGCTGCGCAGCGGCAACTTCATGCCCGCGCCCACAGCCGCGTCCGGCAACGCCGTCTCGAACACCCTGGAGGCCGGCGGCAACATCGCCGTGCTGTACGGCACGGGCGACCTGGTCAACGGGTCGATCGGCACGGTGACCGCGATCTGCGACGAGACGGTGTGGGCCTTCGGGCATCCGGTGGCGTTCACCGGCGAGACCTCGCTGTACCTGGCGAACGCCTCCGCGGCGATGATCGTGCCCGACGGCACCGGCTGGGTGGGCTCGTACAAGCAGACCCAGCAGATCGGCGCCCCGATCGGGATGATCACCGAGGACCGGCTGGCCGGGATCCGCGGCACGATCGGCGCGACCCCCGGGATCGACGTCAGCGTGAAGGTGCAGAACAAGGCGGGGGCCACGCTGACCACCTACTCCGGCGCCATCGCCGACCCGGAGACGGCTGCCGCGGGCACCGCGTACCTGGTCGGCTCCGCCGCCAAGGAACAGCTCGACAAGTACGGCGCCGGCACCGGCGAGGTCACCTGGACGATCAGCTACAAGCGGGCCGGCGGCGAGACCGAGTCCTTCACCAACTCGCAGATCCTCAGCGACCGCGCCTCGTTCCCCGACGAGATCGGCACCCCGCCGGCCAACGACGTCTGGGAGCTGGCGGCGCAGACCCACGAGGACATCACGATCACCCGGATCGCCGTCACGCTGCGGCTGCTCAGCGATCAGGCCGAGTCCTACGAGATCGGTCCGGTCCAGCGGTACACCAAGGGCGCCTGGCAGGAGCTGGAGGGCAACCGGCTCAAGGCCGGCTCCACCTACACCCTGCGTACGACCTACACGCTGCTGCGCAACGACCGTCCGGTGAAGACCGTCGTCGGAACCAAGTTCAAGGTGACGCTCTCCAAGTCGGCTCGCAGCGCGGGCAGTTTGAAGGTGGCCTCGCTGCGCGACGACAGCGCTTGCGAGATCGGCGACGACGGCGAGGTCAACTGCGAGGAGTTCGGCCTGGACGCCTCGCTGGCGTGGAGCTTCGACGAGCTGATCGAGATCCTGGACGCGCAGCGCTCTGACAAGACCGTCCTGGGAACCCTCAAGTACAAGCTGAAGAAGGGCTCGAAGACCAAGAACTACACCTGGACCGGCCCGGGCGAGATGACCGGCTCGACGACCACCTCCTTCACCATCAAGAAGAAGTAGTCGGAGGCGTCGGACGGCGGCCTAGCCTAAGGGCGAGGCCGACCGTCCGCCTCTATGTCGACCGTCCGCCTCTATCATGCGCTATGGCCATCGCACGATTCCCGAACCCAGTGATCGACTGTCCCGACCCCGCCGCGCTGGCAGCGTTCTACGGAGCTCTGCTCGACTGGCCGGTGGAGGTGGACGACGGCTGGGCCGACATCCGCGCCGACTACGGCGCCTGCATCTCCTTCCAGCGAGTGGAGCATTACCAGCCGCCCGACTGGCCCTCCCAGGAGCGGCCCCAGCAGTTCCACCTTGACTTCCTGGTGGACGATCTGGACGCCGCCGAGGCGGCTGTCCTGGAGCTGGGCGCGGTCAAGGCAGTCCACCAGCCGGGCACCACCTTCCGGGTCTTCCTCGACCCCGCCGGCCACCCGTTCTGCCTCTGCGTGAGTTGAAGCACTGCCGGTGTCCGGTGATCTTCAGCGCCATGCCTGGTGCCGATACTCGTCGTTCCCGTCATGAATCAAGCCAACCACCCTGGTCAAAAAGCTGAGTGCCTGATCACTCCCCGAGGTCGGGCAGGGCGAGCCACTCCTGCCAGCTGAGGTCGCGGCCGATGTAGCGGGGGGCGGAGAACGGCCAGTCGGACGCGATCCAGGCCGGCACCAGGGCGTCCAGGGCGGCTTCGAGCTCCGAGCCGGCGTACTCGTCACGGACCCACCAGGAGAGTTCGGCGTCGGCGCCGGCCTTCTCGGGCGGGTCGATGTACACGCAGCCGATCAGCACGGTCTCGGTCTCGTCGAAGAGGGCGTAGTTGAAGGACTCGTGGGCTTCGATCTCGGCCTCGTGGCGGGCCAGGTCCTCGCGGTCCTCCTCGGCGGTCATGTCGGCGGGGGGCCACCCCCAGGCCTCGCCGAAGATCGACCAGAGCCGCTGCTGGGAGCCCATCACCGCCGGCATGTCGAGGTCGACGTCGTCGGCCCGGATCGGACGCAGGTGGTGGCCGGCGTCCACCTCGACCCGCAGCGGATGAACGAAGTCCTGCGGCAGCCAGCTCATGGCGTCCTCCTGTCGGTCGGGCACCAGCATGCCCGATGTTGACCTCGGAGGGCTCCGCCGGTGGACAATGATCCCGCCGAGCAAAGGACGCAGATGACCAGCCAGCCCGTGACCGTCCAGACCGTGTCCGGACCCGTGCCCGTCGAGCAGCTGGGGATGACCCTCACTCACGAGCACCTGCTCAACGACCTGTCCGAGGCCTTCCACGGCGGCGTCCGTCCGTTCTCACACCGGATCGCCGAGATCCCGGTCACCCCGGCCACCGCCTGGCTGCTGCGCGAGGACCCGTACGCCAGCCGCGACAACTGCTCGATGAGCCTCGACGACCTGCCGATCGTCGCCGAGGAGCTCGCCCTCTTCGCCGACGCCGGCGGGCGCACCGTCGTCGACAACACCACCGGCGCCGGACGCCGCCCCGCGGCGCTGCGCGAACTCGCCCGCCGCACCGGCCTCAACCTCGTGATGGCCGGCGGCTGGTGCCTCTCCCACGGCCTCGACCACGACCTGCGCCCGCCCGACGTCGACCGCCTCGCGGCCGAACTGATCAGCGAGATCCGGGACGGCGTGCCGGTGCCCGGCGAGGAGCCGGTCCGGGTGGGCGTCATCGGCGAGATCGGCGTCGGCCCGCACTTCACCGGGTCCGAGCGGGTCACCCTGCAGGCCGCGAGCATCGCCCAGCGCGAGACCGGCCTGCCCATGCTCGTCCACCTGCCCGGCTGGCAGCGCCGCGCCCACGAGGTGCTCGACGTCACCGACGAGCTGGGCGTCGACCCCGGCTCGGTCGTGCTCTGCCACATGGACCCCTCCGGCAAGGACGTCGGCTACCAGCGCGAGGTCGCCGCCCGCGGCGCCTGGCTGGAGTTCGACATGATCGCCATGCCGTTCAACTTCCCCGGCGAGGGCCAGTCGCCCTCGGTGGAGGACACCGTCGCCGCCGTCACCGGCCTCATCGCGGACGGCCACGTCGACCGCCTGCTGCTCTCCCACGACGTCTTCCTCAAGGGCATGTGGACCCGCAACGGCGGCAACGGCTACGCCTACGTCCCGACCGCCTTCCTGCCCCGCCTTGTCGCTGAGGGCATCCCCGAGGCGGACGCGGCCGCACTCCTGGTCGGGAACCCGGCCGCCCTGTTCACCCGCGCCGCCACCCATCGGACCTAGTCAGGGGGTGAACCGCAGCGCCTCCAGCATCGGGATCAGCTTGGCCTGGGTCTCGGCGTACTCCTCGGCCGGGTCGGAGCCGGCGACGATGCCGCACCCGGCGTACAGCGTGATCGAACGGCGGTCCTCGGCGAGCTGGCCGCAGCGCAGCGCGATCGCGAACTCGCCGTCCCCGGCGGCGTCCATCCAGCCGATCGGGCCGGAGTAGCGGCCGCGGTCGAGCCGCTCGAGTTCGGCGATCGCCTTGCGGGCGGTGGCGGTGGGGGTGCCGCAGACCGCGGCGGACGGGTGCAGCTCGGCGGCCAGCCTCAGCGCGGTGACGTCGCCGTGGGCGACCGCGGTGACGTCCGAGGCCAGATGCAGCACATTGGGCAGTTCCAGGACGTAGGGGGCGTCCGGCACGTTCATGCCGGAGCAGAACGGCGCCAGCGCAGCGGCCACGGACGCCACCGCCAACTCGTGCTCGACCAGGTTCTTGCCGGAGCGGGCCAGCGCGTGGGCGAGCTTGAGGTCGAGCTCCTCGTCGCCCTCGCGACGGATGGTGCCGGCCAGCACCCGGGACATCGCCAGCCCGTCCTGCAGCCGCACCAGCATCTCCGGGGAGGCGCCGACCAGGCCGTCCACGTTGTAGGTCCAGCAGTTGGGGTAGCTGGCGGCCAGCGCGCCGACCAGCCAGCGCGGGTCGATCGGGGCCTCGGCGGCGATCTCGACGCCGCGCGCCAGCACGACCTTGCTCAGGCCGTTGCGCTCGATCCGCTCGACTCCTTCGGCGACGATCCGCTGCCACTGTTCGCGGTCGAGGCTGCGGCCGGTCACCCCGCTCAGCCGGGGCGGCTCGATCCGGCCGGTCGCCGGCGAGGGGAGCGGCGCCGGTTCGCCGGCAGGGCCGATCGTGGTCACCCAGGCCTGGCCGGCGCGGCGTCCGACCACCACCCGCGGCACCACCAGCACCGACTCGGCCGCGGTGTGGCCGGCGTCGAACGGGAACGAGGCGAACACCACCGGCCCGCCGATCCCGGGAACGTCAGTCTCCACGGTCAGCCCGGCGCAGAACTCGCGCCACCAGGCGTCCGCCTCGTCCCAGCCGGCGCCGGTCAGCCGAGCCGCCTCGCCGAGCCCGATCATCCCGTCCCCGCGGCGCAGCCAGGCCAGCGCGGGAGCGTCGGGCAGGTACGCCTCCAAAGGCCCCGGATCCTCGATCGCGATGGTCTGGGCCCGCCACGACGGCTGGGGCGGGAGTGCGCGCACCCAGGCAGGATAGACCGCCGCGGCGGGCCTCGCGAAAACGGCGCAATTCCGGTCACCCGAAAACCCCGCAATTTCGGCCCAATAACGTGCCCTATTTCGCGGACGCGGCCGCAGGGTGGCGAAATGGCTCCGACGGGCGGTTTTCCCTAGGATGACAGGCGAGAGCGCGGCGCGATCCGCCGTGCCCGACCGCGCCGACCGCTACCAACAGGAGCCGCAACCGATGACCGAGACCCAGGCCGACGTGATCGTCGTGGGCGCCGGTCCGGGCGGCTCCACGGCGGCCCGCTACTTGGCCGAGCGCGGCCTGGAGGTGGCGCTGCTGGAGAAGAGCGCCTTCCCGCGCGAGAAGGTGTGCGGCGACGGGCTCACCCCGCGAGCGGTCAAGCAGCTGATCCGGCTCGGCATCGACACCAGCGACGAGCGGGCCTGGCTGCGCAACAAGGGGCTGCGGGTCTACGGCGGACGCACCGAGCCGTTCGTGCTGGATTGGCCCGAACTGGCCGAGTTCCCGCCCTACGGCCTGGTGCGCGGCAGGGCCGACTTCGACAAGATCCTGGCCGACCACGCGGTCGCCGGCGGCGCGAGGCTGCACGAGAACACCACCGTCACCGGCGCGGTGATCGACGAGCGCAGCGACCGGATCACCGGCGTCACCACCAAGGACGGCCGAACCTTCACCGCGCCCGTGGTCGTCGCGGCCGACGGCAACTCCTCCCGGCTGGCTCTGTCGATGGGTCTGGAGAAGCGCAAGGACCGGCCGATGGGGGTGGCCGTCCGCACCTACTTCACCAGCCCGCGCAGCGACGACCAGTACATGGAATCCTGGCTGGAGCTGTGGGACGGCAAGCCGCGCGAGTCAAACCTGCTGCCCGGCTACGGCTGGGTCTTCGCGATGGGGGACGGCACCTGCAACGTCGGGCTGGGCACGGTCAACTCGTCCGCCGCATCGACCAAGAACAACTACCGCCAGATCTTCCAGACCTGGCTGGCCAACACCCCGCCGGAATGGGGCTTCAGCCCGGAGAACCAGATCGGCCCGATCGGCTCCGCCGCCCTGCCGATGAGCTTCAACCGGCAGCCCGCCTACGACCGCGGCCTGCTGCTGGTGGGGGACGCCGGCGGCATGGTCAGCCCGTTCAACGGCGAAGGCATCGGCTACGCCATGGAGTCGGCCGAGATGGCCGCGGACGCGATCACCGACGCCTGCTTCCGGGGCTTCGGCACCCCCAGCGCCGAGCGCGCCCTGCGCGGCTACGTCACCCGGCTGAAGAGCGACTGGGGCGGCTATTTCCGGCTCGGCCAGGTTTTCGTCTCACTGATCGAACACCCGCAGGTAATGCACATCTGCACGAAATACGGCTTGCCACGGCCAATTCTCATGCGTTTCACGATGAAGTTGCTCGCACACCTGTACGACACCCGCGATGGTGATTGGATGGACAAGGTGCTCACGACGTTGACAAAGGCGGCGCCTTCGGCATGATCGGTTTCACGCAAGTTCCAGGAAGGTTGGGCAGACGATGAGTCCCTACATCCCCATCCTCGGCATCATGGTGCTGGCAGCGCTCTTCCTCGGCGTCTCGGTCGTGCTCAGCTCGGTGGTCGGCCCGCGGCGGTACAACCGCGCCAAGTACGACTCCTACGAGTGCGGGATCGATCCGACGCCGGCCCCCGAGGGCGGCGGCCGGTTCCCGGTGAAGTACTACATCATCGCGATGCTGTTCATCGTCTTCGACATCGAGACCGTCTTCCTGTACCCGTGGGCGGTCACCTTCGGCCAGCTGGGCTGGTTCGCGCTGATCGAGATGCTGCTGTTCATGGCCACCGTCTTCGTCGCCTACGTGTACGTGTGGCGGCGCGGCGGCCTGGAGTGGGACTGAGGGAGGGAGCCGGTCATGGCTGGCGGTATTGAGGACAAGATCCCCCAAGGCGTGGTGCTCACCACGCTGGAGGGCGTGTTCGGCTGGATGCGGCAGGCCTCCTTCTGGCCGGCGACCTTCGGCCTGGCCTGCTGCGCGATCGAGATGATGACCTACGGCGCGCCCCGGT
>CAZLWS010000014.1:0-33643 GCA_964563205.1 uncultured Propionibacteriaceae bacterium
CTGCCGGTGGCCCGCGCGTGGGGCGTCCCGCACGTCCAGAGCTTCCACTCGGTGGCTGCTCTGCCGGGGTCGGCGCTGTCGGACGGCGAACCGCCCGAGTCGCCGGCGCGGGTGCCGGGGGAGCGGCTGGTCGCCGGCGAGTCGGACGCCGTGATCGCGATCAGCGCCGCCGAGGCCGGCACCGTGGTGGAGCGCTGCGGCGCCGACCCCGACCGGGTGGTGATCGTGCCGCCTGGGGTCGACCGAACGCTCTTCCACGCCGGCGACCCCTCGTCCGCGACGGTTCCGACGTCCAACCCGCATGGCTACCTGCTCTACGCAGCCCGGCTGCAGCCGCTGAAGGGACCCGACCTGGCGATCAGCGCACTCGCCGAGGTGCCCGCCGAGTTGCGGCCCGATCTGCTGATCGCCGGGGACGTGTCCGCCGACTTCGCCGCCTACGAGGCCGAACTGCACGCCCTTGTCGAGGCCCACCGATTGACGGGAGCGGTGCACTTCGTCGGCCCGCAGCCGCGGAAGCGGCTTGCCGAGCTGATGCGGGGCGCCCGGATAGTGCTGGTGCCCTCGCACTCGGAGACCTTCGGACTGGTCGCGCTGGAGGCCGAGTCCTGCGGGACGCCGGTGATCGCCTCCGCGTCGGGCGGATTGCGCGAGGCGGTGGTGCACGGCGAAACCGGGCAGCTGATGGACTCCCGCCAGCCCGAGGACTGGGGGACGGCGATCACCCGGCTGCTGGCGAAGCCGGCGCGGCTGGCCCGGATGGGCCTGGTCGCCCAGATCCACGCCCGCCGGTTCGACTGGGACTGGACGGCCCGGCTGCTCGAACGGCACTACCGGGGGCTGCTGTGAGCGACCCGTTCGACCATGTTGTGCGGGTGGTCTTCTTTCATGCGCATCCGGACGACGAGACCCTGGCCACCGGCGCGCTGATCCAGCTGTTGACCGAAGCGGGCATCGAGGTGGCCGTCGTGACCGCCACCCGCGGTGAGCGCGGCGGCGTCGTGCCCGGTCCGCTGAGCCACCTGGCCGGCACCCCCGAACTGGACGCCCACCGGGTGGCCGAGTTGACCGCCGCGCTGCGGGTGCTGGGTGCGGCGGGGCCGTTCTTCCTGGGCGAGCCTCCGGCGCGGGCGTCCGGGCTTCCCCCGCGCCGCTATCGCGACTCCGGCATGCGCTGGGTGACGCCGACCCTGGCCGGCCCGGGGGAGGACGCCGGCCCGGACGCGTTCACGTCCGCGAGCGTCGCCGAAGCGGCCGCCGACCTGGCGGCCTTCGTCACGTCCTGGGGCGCGGAGCTTCTGGTGGGCTACGACGCCGACGGCGGCTACGGTCACCCCGACCATGTGCACGCCCACCACGTGGCCGTCGCCGCGGCCCGACTGGCCGGCGTCCGGTTTGCCGAGGTGGTCTCGATCCCCCGCGACGACAGCTCCCCCGAAGCGGACGGCGCCACCTGGTACGACCGATCCGACCGGCTGGCGGAGCTGCTGCCCGCGCTGCGCGCGCACGCCTCCCAGTTCACCGTCGACGGACGCGAGGTGGTGCACTCCGGCGGCCAGCGCGAGCCGCTGCAGCTGCGCACCGGCGTCCGCTGAGAATCCCGCTCGGGCAGCACGAAGGCCCCCGCCGGAGCGGGGGCCTCGCACGTTGATCAGAGGACGGCGAGCACGTCTCCGGCCAGGTGGACCTGGTAGCCCATCGCCTCGAACATGGCGGCCTTGGCGATCAGCGCCTTGTCGGCCGTCTCGGCGTCGGGGGCGTAGGCGACGTTGAGGTGGTTGGCCTTGTGGCGGGCCATCAGCTCGTCGCGTCCGACGCCGTGCAGCACGGCGTTCATGATCGGCCACTCCTTGTTGGTGGAGTTGAGCCGGCGGTCGACCTCTTCTTCGGGCATCTCGATGCAGGTGCCGCGGCCGAGGTCGACGTGCAGCACGCCGTCCATGATGAACACCCGGGACCACACGATCTCGCCGGGCTTGGAGACGCCGGAGAGGGTGCCGCCGCCCATCGGGAAGAAGTAGTAGCTCTGCCGGTAGGCGTGGGCCTTGTCGTAGCCGCCCAGGTGGGAGGCAGGCACCGAGCCGGAGATCTCCAGCACCCACACGAAGTCGCCCTCCCAGTCGTCTCCCCAGCGGACGTCGTGCAGGGTGGTCGCCGGGTCGAGGCCCATCGCCGTCCAGATCCGGTTGGTGACCAGCGCGTCGATCGCGACGCCCTCGTCCACCTCGTTGGCGCACGGGACGGCCGCGCCCTCGTACAGCACCCGGGAGCCGTCCCGGGAGGTGACCGGCGGACGGTCGACGTTGTTCAGCAGCCCCTCGACCAGGTCGGACGCCGGCACCATGTCCTTCAGGCCCTGCTGGTACTGGATGCCCACGACGTCGGCGCCGAAGTCGTCGGCCATCCGGACGGCCGCGATGTACATCTTCATCTGGCTGGTCAGCTGCTCGTCGGTGAGGTTCTCCTTCCAGTCGCCGTCGTTGTCGACGTGGAAGGTGAGGCCGGCCTCGTTCAGCCACTGCCGGACGGCGGCGGCCTCCTCGTCCGAGGTCTGGTTCATCTCGGCGACCAGGGCGCTCTGCGAGAGCCGCTCCTTGTAGATGCCGGCCGGGTTCATCAACTCGTCGTCGATCAGGGCGTTGTACATGCCCATGCAGTACTCGTCGAAGACGGCGATGATCGCCTTGTCCTCCTTGAGCTGGGCGGCCAGCGCCTCGCCGAGCCGCTTCTCCTCCGAATCCGGCAGCGCGGGCAGGTCGCGGACGTGGGAGGTGTCGTGGACGATCTCACCGGTGTTCAGCCACTCGGCGAGCTTGGTGCGGGCCCACTCGTCGGTGAAGTCCTTGCTCCACAGCGTCGAATGCTTGATGTTGGCCTTGACCATCGAGCCGTGCAGGTTGAGCATGCCGACCAGGCCGGGGAAGTCGCCGGCGAAGTTGGCCACCAGCAGGATCGGGCCCTGGTGGTCGCGCAGGCCGTGCAGCACGTGGTGGCTGTACTGCCAGACCGCCTCGACGACGACCAGCGGGGCATCCTTCGGGACGTTCTTGAACACCTGCCGGCCGCGGTGCTGGCTGTCGATGAAGCCGTGGCCGGTCTCCGGGTTCACGTCGTGGGCGCGCTGGACGTTCCAGCCCAAGGCCTCCACCGCGGCGGCGAACTCGCCCTCGACCTGCTGCTGCATCGACCAGGTCTTGACGTTGGTGGTGAGACGCAGATCGCCGTTGGCGATCGTGTAGACCGTGTTCGGCTCGGCAGCGGGCCGCTCGGTGATCGTCGGGAAGGTGTAGGTGCTCACAGATTCTCCTCGCGAGGTGATGGGCGGCCGGATCTCTCGGGCTGCTGTGCTCGGCTCCGACCTACCCTGCAAGCATCCCAGCAATCGATTTCAGGGTCAAGGAGAATGCGGGGGATTCAGAGAACGGAGAGGCCCGACTCCTCGTCGCCGATCACCACCGGCAGGACGACCTCTCGGGGCGGGGCGTCCAGGCCGCGGATGCGTTCCAGCAGCATCTGCGCGGCCCGCAGGCCGAGGTCGCGGGCGGGCAGGTGGGTGACCCGGATGCCGCGCGGCGCGAGCAGCACCAGCGGCAGGCCGCCGAAGGCAACCACCCCCACCTTGGGCGGCATCAGGTCGGCTTCGGCGAGGGCGCGGATCGCGCCGGCGGCCAGCTTGTTGTTGGCGGCGAAGACCGCGTCGGGGGGCTCGGGCAAGGCGAGTAGGGCGCGCATCGCGGCCTCCCCACCCTCGACGGTGTACTCCGTGTGCCGCACCAGGTCGGACGCGGGGTCGCCGCCCTGACGGGTCCGGCAGGCCTGGCGGTAGCCCGCCAGCCGCTCGATGCTGGTCTCGACCCGCTCCGGGCCGGTGATGCAGGCCACCCGGCGGTAGCCCGCGTCGAACAGCAGGTCGGCGCCCGCCGCCGCGCCCGCGACGTTGTCGGCGACTACCGAGTCGACCGCGCCGCCGGGGGCCCGGCGGTCCACGCACACCACCGGCACGCCGCGCTCCAGCGGCAGAGCGAGGTCGGTCGTCCGGGAACTGGGGACGATGACGATGCCTGCCACCGGCTCGCCGACCGCTACCCGCAGGTACTCCTGCTCGCGCGCGGGGTCGTCGTCGGTGTTGCACAGCATCACCGAATAGCCGTCGGCCCGGGCGAGGTCCTCGACGGCCCGGGTCATGGCGGTGAAGAAAGGGTTCTCGATGTCGGGGATCATCATGGTGATGACCTCCGACGAACTGGTCCGCAGCCGCCGCGCGTTGCGGTTGGGGACGAAGCCGAGTTCGTCGGCGGCCCGGCGCACCGCGGCATCCCGGTCGGGGGTCACCTTGATGCCGTTGAACACCCGCGACACCGTGGCGGGGGACACTCCGGCCCGCCGCGCGACGTCGTAGATGGTGACCACGGCCTCCCTGCCTGATATCGATTGCTGCCCGTCAGCATAGGGGTGAACCGCGCCGCGGGGGCAGGCCCCGCTTCCACCCTCATGCAGACAAGCAGGGACAAGTAGTGACATCTTCGGCAGAACGGTCCCATGAGCGTGCGGGGTCGGCTAGGGTTCCGACAACGGCCAGAGCGGGCCGTCAGATCCAGGGGCAGCTATGACAACACCGGCAACGCCAGCCCGTCGGGGCGTGCTCGTGGTGGGCAGCGTGACCGCCGACCTCACCACCTTCTCCGACCGGCTCCCGGTTCCGGGGGAGACCATCATCGGGCGCGAGTTCACCCTCGTCCTGGGCGGCAAGGGCGCCAACCAGGTGGTGGCGGCGGGGTTGGCCGGGGCGCCCGCGTCCATGGTCGCCTGCGTCGGGCAGGACGGCTTCGGCGAGCTGACCACCGACAGCCTGCGGGCGGCCGGCGTGGATCTCTCCCACCTGCGCCGGGTGGACGCGCGCACCGGCATCGCGCACATCCGGGTGGACGCGGCCGGCGAGAACAACATCGTCATGGTGCCGCTGGCCAACGACCACCTCGACATCCCGCAGATCGACGCCGCCTTCGCCGCCTGCGCGCCGACCCACGCCGTCCTGCTCACCCAGCTGGAGACCCCCTACCGGCTCACCCTGCACACCCTGCGGCAGGCGCGCGCCAACGGGATGATCACCATCCTCGACCCCGCCCCGGCCCGGGAGCTCGACCCGGCCATCTGGCCCGAGGTCAGCGTGGTGACCCCCAACGAGACCGAAGCCGAGCTCCTGACCGGCATCGCGGTCAGCGACGACGACAGCGCGGCCGCGGCCGGCCGCTGGTTCGTCGAACGCGGCGCCGAGCGCGCGGTGATCACCCGCGCCGGCCAGGGCTCCACGATCGTGGACGCCGAGGGCGTCCGCCACGTCGCGGCGATCCCGGTCACCCCGGTCGACACCACCGCGGCCGGGGACGCCTTCTCCGGCTACCTGGGCGCGCGGCTGGCGGCGGGAGACGACATCGTCGCCGCAGTGCGGGTCGCCACCGCCGCGGGCGCGCTGGCGGTCACCCGCGCCGGCGCCTCGCCCAGCCTGCCCACCGCCGCCGAGGTGGACGCCCTGCTGGCCTCGGCCGGCGCCTGACCCTGAAGCTTCTGCTGACAAGGAGAAACAAAATGCGACGGATGTCCACGCTGAACCCGCAGCTCTCCCGGGTGATCTCCGAGACCGGTCACGTCGACACCATCGTGGTGACCGACGCCGGCCTGCCGCTGCCGCAGGGGGTCGAGCGGATCGACCTGGCCTTCCGCCCCGGCCAGCCTGCCTTCCTGGACGTGCTCGACACCGTCCTGGAGAGCCTCTCGGTCGAGGGCGCCATCGCCGCGCAGGAGGTTGTCGAGACCAGCCCCGAGATGTGGGAGGCCCTGCGCTCCCGGCTCGCCGAGCGCAACGTCACCGTCGAACTGGTGCCTCACACCGAGTTCAAAGAGCTCACCAAGAACGCCCGCGCCTGCGTCCGCTCGGGCGAGTTCACCCCCTACGCCAACGTCATCCTGGTGGCGGGCGTGGTCTACGGCGGCGCCGCCGCGATCTGACGGAGTCCTCCGGTGCCGCGCGCGAACAAGCTGGTGTCGTTGGCCGGTCAGTCCGGCCTCGACCCGGTCGCGCCCGTCCCGCTGCACCGGCAGCTCAGGGATCGGCTGGCGGAAGCGCTGCGCGGGGCGCGACCGGGAGCGATGCTGCCCGGTGAGCACGCGCTGTGCGGCGAGTTCGGCGTCTCGCGGACGGTCGTCCGCCAGGCGCTGGCCCAGCTGGAGGCCGACGGCCTGGTCGAGCGGGTCAAGGGCAAGGGCACCTTCGTCGGACGCCCGCGCACCCCGGAGCGGCTCGCGCACACCCTGATCGGCCTCTACGAGGAGGCGACCGCGCGGGGGTCGGTGGTGACCAGCATCATCCGCAAGCTCGACTGGGTGACGCCGGATCCGGCCGTCGCCGAGGCGCTGCGGACTCCGCCCGGCGCGCAGGTGCTGGAACTGGAGCGGGTGCGGGTGGTGGACGACGAGCCCTGGTCGCTGACCACCACCTGGCTGCCGTCCTGGCTGGCCGGGGCGGTGCTGGGCCGTGACCTCACCTCGGCCTCCCTCTACCAGCTGCTGCGTGAGCACGGAGCCGGCGCGGTGTCCGGGACGCGGTCGGTGGACGCCGCGGTGGTGACCCCGCTGCAGGCCGAACTGCTGGGGGTGCGGACGGGCGACCCGCTGCTGGTGCTGCGCAGTGTCGGCTTCGACCAGCGCGGGCGGCCGATGGAGGTCTTCATCGCCTACCACCGGGGCGACCGCAGCCGGTTCGAGTACCACCTGCGGGCCGCGCCGGCCGAGGCGGGCGCCGAAGCCGAGGGGGCGGACGGGCTGACGGTCGAGCTCGCCAGCATCCAGCCGGTCCCGCTGTCCGGCGTCCCGGCCATTCTGAACGCCGACGCCGGGGTGTGACCCGGCTCCCAGCCACAAGAAGCGGCGACGCCGCAGAAGGAGAGTTCGCGATGGTGACGCAGCCGGTCAAGCTGACCCTGGTTCCCGAGGAGGGCGCGCTGCCCGGCAGCAACGGGCGCTACGAGAAGTTCCTGGCCGACCTGGACGGGCTGTACCGCGACGCCGAGGCCTTCGCGGCGGCGCGGGCCGCCGACAGCGGGGCGCCGGTGTACTGGGTGGAGTCCAGTGACACCGAGCCGGGGCCGGGCGGGCTGATCATCGGGCTGAGCGTGCTGGAGCCGGGCCGGGTCGGCGACGAGTACGCGATGACCCGCGGGCACATCCATGCCAACCATGAGTACTCCGAGCTGTACTCCTGCGTGGCCGGCCACGGCGTCATGCTGCTGGAGACCGTCGACGGCGCCAGCGAGGCCGTGGAGCTTCGGGCCGGCGAGGCGGTGTACGTCCCGGGGCACTGGGTGCACCGCTCGGTGAACGTGGGGGACGAGCGGTTCGTGACGCTCTTCTGCTACGGCTCGGTCGCCGGCCAGGACTACGGCATCATCGAGCGCGCCGGGGGGATGAAGAACCTGATCGTCGCCGCCGCCGACGGCGGCTGGGAGGCGCGTCCCAACCCCGACCACGTCGGCTACACCGCCTGAGCCGGCCGTCTGCCGTCATGCTTCTTCGGCTTCTCGCGCGGGAAGCCGAATGGCTGGTGCGGCAGATGGCATCAAGGCGGGCCAACGTCTCCCGCGAACCTGTTACTACATGTATCATCTCCGGTGGTGAGGGTTCACCACCACGAGCGAGAAAGCTGGTGCAACGACGATGTTGATCGCGCACGACCTCGGGACGACTGGCAACAAGGCCTCCCTGCACACCGATTCCGGCGAACTCCTGGCGGCCGTCACCGTCGGCTATCCGGCGAGGTTCGCCGAGGGCGGGATCGCCGAGCAGAACCCGGAAGACTGGTGGAACGCGGTGGTCCAGGCCACCCGTGACCTGCTCGACAAAACCGGGGTCAGCCCGGCCGACGTCGCCGGCCTGGTGGTCAGCGGCCAGATGATGGGCGCCGTCCTGCTGGACGAGGACTACGCCCCCGTCCGGCCGGCCATCATCTGGGCCGACACCCGCAGCACCGCGCAGGTGGACCACCTGCTGCGGAGCTTCACCCAGCTGCAGGCCCTCGACATCCTGGGCCACCAGCTGAATTCGACCTACTCGCTGCCGAAGATCATGTGGGTGCGCGACAACGAGCCGGAGGCCTGGGCGCGGGTGCGGCACTTCGGCCTCGCCAAGGACTTCATCGTCCACCGGCTCACCGGCAAGCTGCACACCGAGCCCTCGGACGCCTCCAGCACCAACGCCTACGACATCAAGGCCGGCGTCTGGTCGGAGCCGATCATCGAAGCCTCCGGACTGCCCCGTTCGATCTTCCCCGAAGTGGTCGACTCTACACACGTAGTGGGCACCCTCACCTCGGACGCCGCCGCAGCCCTGGGACTGCCCGCCAGCACCCGGGTGGTCATGGGCGGCGGCGACGGCCCGATCGCGGCCGTCGGCTCCGGCGTGGTCGCGCCGGAGGATCCGCCGTATGTCTGCATGGGGACCTCCACCTGGATCTCCTTCGCCACCGCCGAGCCGGCCGCAGCCGACCCGCGGATCTTCACCTTCAGCCACGTGGTGCCCGGGCTGTACGTCCCCACCGCCACCATGCAGGCCGGCGGCGGCGCGGTGCAGTGGGCCAGCGAGGTGCTGGGCGCCCCCGTCCCCGATCTGGTCGCCCAGGCCGAGGGCGTCCGGGCCGCCGACGAGGGCCTGTTCTTCCTTCCCTACTTGATGGGGGAGCGGTCGCCCTACTTCAACCCGGACGCGGCCGGCGTCTTCGCCGGCCTCTCCCGGCACCACACCACCGGCCACCTGATGCGGGCCGTGCTGGAGGGCGTCGCGCTCAACCTGCTGGTCTGCCTGGACGCCTTCCGCGAATCCGGCTTCCAGACCGAGACCATCGACGCCATCGGCGGCGGCGCGGCCAGCGACCTGTGGCTGCAGATCATGGCGGACGCCTGGGGCGTGACCATGCGACGCCGCTCGGTGGTCGAGGAGGGCAACAGCCTCGGAGCCGCCGTGGTCGGCGCCGTCGGCCTGGGGCTCACCGACTTCTCAGCCGCCCGCACCCTCTCCCACGTCACCGCCACCTTCGAGCCGGACGCGGCCCGCACCGCCCTCTACCGCGAGGCCGTCGGAATCTTCCGCGACGCCTACGACCGCCTCGAGCCCTGGTTCGCCGACCGGAAGCCCGCCCGATGAAGATCCTCGTCACCAGCCGGTCCTTCGGCTCCGGACGCAACGACTACCCGGCCCAGCTGCGAGCCGGCGGCCACGAGGTCGTCGTGGGGCCGCCGGACCACGACCTGGCCGCGCTGGCGCCGGTGCTGGGCGACGTGGACGGCTGGATCGCCGGCACCGGCCAGGTCACCGCCGAGCATCTCGACCTGGCGCCCGCGCTGAAGGTGGTGGCCCGCTACGGCGTCGGCGTGGAAGCGGTCGACCTGGCCGCCGCGAAGGAGCGCGGCGTGGCGGTGACCAACACCCCCGGCGCCAACAGCGGGGCGGTCGCCGACCACGCCTTGGCGCTGCTGCTGGCGGCGGCCCGGCAGGTCGCCGAAGGCGATCGGAGGGTGCGCCGCGGCGACTGGAAGGCATTGCGCGGCCGCGAGGTCGGCGCGATGACGATCGGCATCTGGGGCTTCGGCCGGATCGGCCAGGGGGTCGCGCAGCGGCTCTCCGGGTTCGGCTCGACCGTGCTGGCCTGTGACCCCTACCTGAACGCCGCCCGGGCCGCGGAGCTCGGGGCGCGGCCCGCGACCCCGTCCGAGCTCGCCCAGTGCGACGCGGTCTCGTTGAACGCCCCCGGCGGCGCCACCCTGGTGACCGCCGACTGGCTGGCGCAGGCGCGCCCCGGACTGCTGCTGGTGAACTCCGCCCGCGCCGACCTGGTGGACGAGGAGGCGCTCGCCGCCGCGCTGCGGGACGGGAGGGTCGCAGGCTACGCCGCCGACTCGGTGGCCGGCGACACTGCCGGCCACGACTCGCCGCTGCTCGCCGAGGACCTGGCGCCCCAGGTGACGATCACACCGCACGTCGGCGCCCAGACCGTCGAGGCCATCGACGAGATGGGCCGCATGGCCCTGGAGAACGCCCTCGCCGTCCTCGCCGGCGACCCGCCCGCCAACCCGGTCTGAACGCCGCCGAAACAGAAGGATCGAGATGTCGCAGCAGTACATGGGGTTCATCGGGGTCTCCACCGGGGGATCGCTGATCATGAAGGTCTTCCCGGCCTGGGCTGAGATCCTCGGCCTGCCGACCAACCGGCTGGTGGGCTTCGACGTCCCGCCGGGGGCGCCGGACGAGGTGTACGTCGACCTGGTCCAGGGGCTGCGGGACGACCCGGACTACCGCGGCGCCCTGGTGACCACCCACAAGATGGCGGTCTACCGGGCCGCCTCCCAGCTGTTCGACGAGTTCGACGACTTCGCGCTGGCCTGCAAGGAGGTCTCCAGCATCGCCAAGCGGGACGGCGGCCGGCGCCTGCTGGGCGGGGCGAAGGACCCGATCACCGCCGGCCTCGCGCTGGAGGAGTTCCTGCCGGCCGACCACTTCGCCCGCACCGGGGCGTCCATGGTGATCCTGGGCGCCGGCGGCTCCGGTACCGCGCTCAGCTGGTACCTGCAGGACCGTCCCGACCGTCCGGAGCGGATCACCGTCACCGGCCGCCGCCAATCGTCCCTGGATCAGCTTCGCGCCATTCACGACGCCCGCGGCACCAGCCCGGACGCCATCGACTACGTCCTCGCGCCGAACCCGGAGGACGCGGACGCGATCCTCGCCGCCCAGCCGGCCGGCACCGTGGTGGTGAACGCCACCGGCATGGGCAAGGACATCCCCGGCTCCCCGCTCACCGACGCAGTCGTCTTCCCGGCCGACGCCTATGTGTGGGAGTTCAACTACCGCGGCTCGCTGGAGTTCATGCACCAGGCCCTCGCCCAGGCGCAGGCCCGCAACCTCACCGTGGTGGACGGCTGGGACTACTTCATCCACGGCTGGTCGCAGGTGGTCGCCGAGGTCTTCGAGCTCGACCTCACTCCCGAGCGCTTCCAGGCCATGTCCAAGGCCGCCTACGAGGTGCGCTAGCTTCTGGCAACGGCGAAGGCCCGGCACCCATGGGTGCCGGGCCTTCGCGGGTTCAGTGCTGAGCGGTCAGTCGATCACTCGTAGAGCACCGCGGCGATCTCGGGATCGTCGAGGTTGGTGGCGTCGTACCAGAAGAAGCCGGTGTCGATGAACGGCTCGAGGGCCTTGCCGTTGATCGCGTCGACGGCGGCCTGGATGGTCGCGGCGCCGATGCCGATCGGGTTCTGGGTGATGGCGCCGGCCATCAGGCCCGACTTGATGGCGTCGATCTGACCCTTGCCGGAGTCGAAGCCGATGATCTTGATCTTGCCCGGCTCCAGGTTGAGCTCGGTGCCGGCGTTCACGGCGCCGATCGCGGAACCCTCGTTGGTGTTGTAGATGCCGGCGAGGTCCGGGTGAGCGGCGATCATGGCCTTGGCGATCTCGGCCGACTTCAGGTGGTCGCCGTCGCCGTACTGGATGTCGACGACCTCGATGTCGGGGTACTTCGCCTTGATCTGGTCGACGAAGCCGTCACGACGGTCGATGCCGGTCTGGTTGATCTGGCTGTGGCTGATGATGGTCACCTTGCCCTTGCCGCCGATCAGCTCGGCCATCTTGTCGGCGGCCAGCGCGGCAGCGGCCTTGCCGTCGGTCGCGGCCAGGGTCAGCCCCACCGGCGAATCGCAGGCGGCGTCGAACTGGACGACCGGGATGCCGGCGGCCTTGGCCTGGTCGAGCAGCGGCACGCAGGCCTGCGGGTCGAGCGAGGCGTAGCCGATCGCGTCCGGCTTGCGGTCGATGGCGGTCTGCAGCATGTTCAGCTGGTTGTCCACCTCGGTCTCCGAGGCCGGGCCGTCGAAAGTCATCTCGACCCCGAGCTCGGCGGCCTTCTGCTCGGCGCCCGTCTTCACGGCCTGCCAGAACTGGTGCTGGAAGCCCTTGGAGATCAGAGCGATCTGCAGCTTGCCCTCGGGGGCCGGAGCGGCGGTCTCCGAGCCCTCCGGGGCGGGGGCGGCGGTGGTCGGGGCGGCGCCCCCGCCACAGGCGGAGAGGGCGAGCGCCGACGCGATGCCGGCGGCCAGAAGCGCGAACTTGCGCGTTCCCTTCATGAAGTTACTCCTTCGTTGGTTCCTGCTGAAGGTCGATCAGCAGAGTTCTTGGTGCGGACGCGTGGCTCGCGTCCGGGTTGCAGGGTCGGTCGGAGGGTGGATTGGTCACGTCGTTGTCGGACGGTGTCAAGCCCCCTTTCTGGTACGGAGCGAGTCGCTCCACACGGCGAGGAGGATCACGATGCCGACCACGACGTTCTGCCACTCGGTCTGGATCGACATGATGCGCAGGCCGTTGATCAGCACGCTCATCACCAGGGCGCCGATCAGGGTGCCGAGGATCGAGCCGCGGCCGCCCAGCATCGAGGTGCCGCCGATCACCACGGCGGCGATCGCCTGCAACTCGTAGCCCATGCCCAGCTGCGGCTGGGCCGAGCCGAGCCGAGAGGCCAGCACCACGCCGGCGATGCCGGTGAAGATGCCGGCGGTCATGTAGATGATGATCTTCCACTTGCTGGTGTTGATGCCGGAGAGCCGGGTGGCCTCTTCGTTCGAGCCGATCGAGAAGGTGTAGCGCCCCAGGATGGTGCGGGTCAGCACGACGGAGGCGATGATCGCGCAGGCGAAGAGGATCAGCACCGCGTTCGGGAAGCCGGGGATCAACTCCCCCAGGGCGATGTTCTTGAAGCCGTCGACCTGGATGTACACCGGCTTCACGCCGGAGACCACCATGTTGAGGCCCTGGGTGATCATCATCATGGCCAGGGTGGCGATGAACGGCGGCACCTTCAGGAAGACGATGTTGGCGCCGTTGACGGCGCCCATCAGCGCGCCGGTCGCCATGCCGGCGAGGATGCCCACCCACATCGGCAGCCCGAAGTTGGTGATGGTCACGCCGGTGATGACCGCGGCGAAGGTCATGCCGGTGCCGATCGACAGGTCGATGCCGCCGGTGATGATCACCAGCGTGGTGCCGACCGCCAGGATGCCGATCACCGCGGTGGCCAGCAGCACGCCGGAGATGTTGCTCCACTGCAGGAAGGCCGGGTTGGCGATCGAGAAGAAGATGAACAGCACGATCAGGGTGCCGAAGGCCAGGCCCTGCTGCAGGCTCTGCCGCAGCACGGCCTTCAGGTCGCGCTTGCCGGCGTCCGCAGACTCGGCGACGGCGGGGGCGCCGGTTTCGGTGGGATTGCTCATGGTCGGCTCCCTTTCACTTCTGCTGGTCGGATGCGGTATGGAGGTAGGACTCGTCATGGCCCTTGGTGGCCAGCGCCATGATCTTGGGCTGGGTCGCCTCGGAGTTGTCGAGGAAGCCGGTGATCCGGCCCTGCGACATGACGGCGATCCGGTGTGAGATGCGCAGCACCTCGGGCAGTTCGGAGGAGATCACGATGATCGCCTTGCCCTCGGCTGCCAGCCGGTTGAGCAGGTCGTAGATCTCGGCCTTCGCGCCGACGTCGATGCCGCGGGTGGGTTCGTCCACGATCAGGACGTCGCAGTCGCGCTCCAGCCACTTGGCCAGGACGACCTTCTGCTGGTTGCCGCCGGAGAGGTTCTTCGTGAGTTGGCGCACGTGCGGGGTCTTGATCCGCAGCGACCGGACGAACTCCTCGGCGCGGACGCGGGCCTTGCCGGGCTGCATGAACCCGAACTGGTCGCGGTAGGCCGACAGCGAGGCGAGGATGATGTTCTCGTCCACCCCCTTCTGCAGCAGCAGGCCGAGCGTCTTGCGGTCCTCGGAGAGGTAGCCGATGCCGTGCCCGACGGCGTCCACCGGGCCGGAGATGTGCACCGGCTGACCCTTGACGAGCACCTCGCCGCCGCTCTTGGGGTCGGCGCCGAAGATGGCCCGGGCCAGTTCGGTGCGCCCGGCCCCCATCAGGCCGGCGAAGCCGAGGATCTCGCCCTTGCGGATGTCGAAGCTGGCGTCCCGGATCAGGTCGCGGGTGTAGAGGTTCTTCACCTCCAGCACGGTCTCGGTGTCGAGCCGGCCGGAGATCTCGGGACGGGCGTCCTCGTCGATGTGACGGCCGACCATCATCTCGATGATCTTGGGGACGTCGAACTCGCCCTTGCCCAGCGAGCCGACGTAGCGGCCGTCCCGCAGCACGCTCACCCGGTCGGCGAGCCGGCCGAGCTCTTCCATGCGGTGCGAGATGTAGATGATGCCGGTGCCGCGGGAGCGCAGGTCGTTGATCAGCGTGAACAGGGTCTCGGTCTCGGCGGCGGTCAGGGCCGAGGTGGGCTCGTCCATGATCAGCACGCGGGAGTCGAAGGAGAGCGCCTTGGCGATCTCGACCATCTGCTGCTTGGCGACCGTGAGGGTGCCGACGACCGTGGTCGGCGAGAGCGCGATGCCCAGCCGGTCCAGGTGCTCGGCGGCCTGCTTGTTCAGGGCCCGCTCGTTGAGGCCGAAGCCGCCCAGCACGCGCGGCTCTCGTCCGATGTAGATGTTCTGCGCCACCGTCAGGTGGGGCATCAGGTTCATCTCCTGGTAGATGATCGCGATGCCGAGCGCCTGCGCCTCGGTGGGGGAGCTGATCGGCTCCTCCTTGCCGTCCACCCAGATGGTTCCGGTGTCCCTGGTGTAGATGCCGGAGAGGATCTTCATCAGGGTGGACTTGCCGGCTCCGTTCTCGCCGACGAGGGCGAGCACCTCGCCTTTGTCGAGGTGGAACTCGACATCGGCCAGGGCCTGCACGCCAGGGAACGCCTTGCTGATCCCCTTGACCTCCAGTAGCCGTTCACTCACGGCAGCACCCTCCTCGTTGAGTCGTTGTGACGCTGGCTGCGATGCGACTTGTATGCACCTGTACCTACCGCGTGGCTAGAGTAGCGTCTCGGATCGCAAAGCGGAACCAGCCCCGCCCATCATTCCCAGGCCACCGGTGGGACGCCTTTGCGGAAGATCGCGTTGCCGTAGCCCCGCGGCTCGCCGGTGCGGATGATCAGCTCGGCCTCGGCGGCCAGGTCGTAGAAGGCGAACCGCTCGACGACGCGCTGCTCGGCGCCCTGCAGGTCGGCCGCTTCGACCAGCTCTTGCTGGACGGGCAGCAGCCCGTCGGGGGATTCCATCAGGTCCAGCGCCGGGCCGTGGACGTCGGGCACGATCACCGACCGGATCGCGCGCAGCACCCGCGGCGAGCTCAGCCCGGGCAGGTCCACCAGGTGCTTGCGGGCCAGCTTGGAGGCGGTGAAGTGGGCGTCCGCGACCACCACGCCGTCGCCGTGGCCCATCTCGTCCAGCGCCAGCAGCAGCCGGCCGGTCAGGATCGGGTCAATATTCAGCAGCACCATTGCCTCCCGAACGGAAATCGATTTCTGTATCGTAGGCGGCGAGTGCCCGGTTCGCCAGCGACGTGACCCGATTGTGACCAACGCGAGGGGTCGCCAGGTGGGAGGCGACCTGCTCCGGCGTTGCCTGACTGGCCCTCGGCAGAGGAGATGCCGTGGACAGGCCTACGGAGACCTGTCCACGGCAGGTGTCGGTCAGACGACGGACGGCGGCGTCTCCAACTGGTCGGCGACCTTCCGCCACGACTGGCTGAACGGTCCGTAGGCCGTCTTGATCATGACCCCGACTGGCAGCTCAGGGCACTCGTTCTCACCGTTGGTGCCCCAGTTCACCCAGCCCGACTGCTTGCGCTGCACGATCTGGAACTGCCCCGATGGCTCTGAGGTCCACCACACCATCGCGCGCTCCAACTCGGAGTGGTACTCGACCGTCTTCTGCGCGGCTCCGGGAAAGATGGTCTCGTGCTCCACCTGCTGGACGTCCACGGGGCCGTCGGCGATCCGCCAGGGCCGGTCCGGCAGGTCCGCCAGGCGGTGCGCGGCCGCGCGGACCCTCGCGAGCCGCTCGCGAATCTCGTCGTCGGGAAGGGCGCCCTCCCAGGCGCAGAACAGACGCCAGTAGAGATCCCAATGGGCGGACTCGATGTCCCCCGTCAGCGCGTCGCGGAACGCGCGGAACTTCTGGTTGCGGCCGTCCTGCTTCTGGAGGGTCTTGGCAACCATGCCGGCCAGCTGGCCCGCGTAGGGGTCGCCGTCCCGGTACCGGACCCCGCCGGGGGTGTCGAACCGGTCGAACACCAACTCCCCCTGGCCGCCCTCGAACTCGTCGCCCACGGTGATCTTGTTGACGATCGACCGGCCATTGATGACCGTCTCGAAGTCGTCGACGAGATACCGTCTGCTGAACCAAGGCGTGCCGAACGTGAACCGCCACTCGATTGAGAACCGCTTGCCCTTCAACTCGTCGAGCAGCCCGTCCGGAATCGTGCCGCTCATCCGCAGCGCCACGAGCACCGGGCCGCGCTCGAGCCACTCCACCGCCACCGTCGTGTGTTCTGGCGGGTTGATCAGGCCGTTCTCCGGTGTGAAGAACGGGCCGTAGAAGCCGCCGATCGCGTTGTTGCCGGACGGCAGCAGGTCGATGCCCTCCGCAGTGGTGGCAAAGTGGCGGATGCCCCATTTCGACGAACCCTCCCCCTGGGCAGTGCCGGTGCACAGCTCAAGGTCGAAATACCCGGTGTCGAGACGGACGAAGGCGTCCGCCTCACGGGGCGGCAGCGTCACTATGCCGCCGACCGGCGCCCCCTCGTCGAGGGGGGCTTCGAGGGCGAGGCTCAGTGGACCGTCGAACGACGCAACGGTGACGAAGCTCGTCCGGCCGGGGTCCTCCTGCTGCTGCAGGCGCTGGCAGAGCAGCTCCTCGCCGGTGCTCGCGCGGGCGCGCCAGAGCCGGTCGGGCAGCTGGCCCTCGACGGCGAAGACGAGTGGTTCATTGCGCCTCGGCCCGAGGTGGTCGATGACGGTGACGGTGGTGGCCCTCATGCCGTCGCTCCCACGACGGCAGTGTCTTTGACGACTCGGGTGGCGGACCGTTGCTTCAGTGAGTCGATGGCGACGGCGAGGATGATCACGATGCCTTTGATCAGCAGTTGCGTGAAGTACTGCACGTTCATCAGGATCAGGCCGGTGCTGAGCACGCCGAGGATGATCGAGCCGATCAGGGTGCCGATGATGCGGCCTTTTCCGCCGGCCAGAGCGGTGCCGCCCAGGACGACTGCCGCGATCGCGTCGAGTTCATAGCCGTTGCCGGCGGTGGGCTGCGCCGAGACGACCTGGGCTGCGAAGATCAGGCCCGCCAGGCCGGCCAGGGCGCCCGCGATGACGTACACCGACGTCAAGATCCGCTTGACCTCCACGCCGGCCAGGCGTGCCGCTTCCGGGTTGCCGCCGACCGCGTACACGTGACGGCCGTATTTGGTGCGCTCAAGCAGGAACCAGGCCGCGCCGTAGACCACGAGCATCACGACCACCGGGGCAGGGACGCCCGCCACGTAGCCGTTGCCCAGGTCGCGGAAGGAGAGCGTGTTGTCAACGATCGGCTGTCCCTCCGTCATGGTGTACGCAAGGCCTCGCAGGAAGGTCATGAGGCCGAGTGTCACGATGAACGGCGCAAGCGACAGATAGGCTGAAAGCGCACCGTTGATCCAGCCGGCCGCCGCACCTGCGGCGACCCCGACGAGCAGAGCCGCGATCGCTGGGACGCCAGACACCGCCGCGAGCACCGACGTCACTCCCGAGACCGCGACGATGGAGCCGACCGACAGGTCGATACCGCCGGTGAGAATCACAAAGGTCATGCCGGCGGCGATGATCGCGTTGATCGAGATCGACCGGGCGATGTTCAGAAGGTTCCCGGTGGTGGCGAAGTTCGGGGCCGCCAAGGCCATGAAGAGAATCAGCGCCAGCAACACAACGAGGATGCCGACCCGATCCCACCACTTGGCGAACTCGAAGGGCTGCCTGACGGGTGCAGGGTCGGTCACTTGATTCTGGGTTGTCATGATTGTTCCTCCTCCGCCGTACCAGTGGCGTAGCTCATTACTTCTTCCTCGGACGTCTCGGACGACCGCAGGTCGGCCTTGATGCGTCCGTTCCGCATCACGAGGATGCGGTCGCTGGTCCCGATCGCCTCCGGCAGGTCGGAGGAGATCATGAGGATCGCCTTGCCTTGGCCCACCAGTTCGTCGATCAGTTCGTAGATCTCGCGCTTGGCGCCGATGTCCACTCCTCGGGTCGGCTCGTCCAGGATCAGCAGCTCCGACTCGGTCAGGAGCGCGCGGGCCAGGACTGCCTTCTGCTGATTCCCGCCGGACAGGCTGCGGGAGGGGAGTGCGATGGCGCTCTGGCGGAGCCGCAAGAAGTCCATCTGCTCCAGGACGGCCCGGCGGATCGGTCGGCTTTTGAGGACGCCCGCGCTGGCGAATCGATCCAGCGACGAGATCGCGACGTTGTTCTCGACACTGTGGTCGAGGAACAGCGCCTGTTCCTTGCGGCTTTCCGGCACCATCATCACGCCCTGGGCGATGGCCCGCTTCGGCGCCGCGGCCGAGTACGGCTTGCCATGCAGGGCCACCTCGCCGGCATCGCGTCGTTCCGCGCCGAAGATCAACCGGGCCATCTCGGTGCGTCCGGAGCCGATGAGGCCCGCGAAGCAGACGATCTCACCGGCGGCGATGGTGAAGCTGACGGGCCCGATGCCGTTGCCGCACAGCTCGTTGACCTCTAGCACCGTCTGGCCGACCTCGCGCGAACTGTGCGAGTACAGATCCTGGATGTCGCGTCCGACCATCATGCGCACCACGTCGGCAGGCTCGATCTCGGCTCGTTCCCGGGTGCCGACATACTTGCCGTCGCGGAAGACGGTCACACGGTCGGCGAGTCGCCACACCTCCTCCATCCGGTGGCTGATGTAGATCAGCCCGACGCCGCGGTCCTTGGCGTCGGCGATGATTCGGTACAGCTCCTCGGTCTCGGCCCTTGAGAGGGCGGCGGTCGGCTCGTCGAGCACCAGGATGCGGGCGTTCTCGCTGGCGGCGCGGGCGATCTCGACCATCTGCTGCATGCCGATGCTCAACGATCCCAAGGGGAGCCGGGGGTCGAGCCTGAGTCCGATGAGCGCCAGTTTGGCTTCGGCGTCTTCGTGCATCCGCTTGCGGTTGAGCACGCCGAACTGGCTCGTCGGTTCCACTCCGAGCGCGAGGTTCTCGGCGATCGTCATGTCGGGCACGGTGTTGATCTCCTGGTGGATGATCGCGATGCCGTTCGCGCGGGCGTCCGCGGGGTGCGAGATGTCGACGGACCTGCCGTCGATGAGGATCTCGCCGGCATCCCTGGCGATGTTGCCCGCCAGGATCTTCATGAGCGTGGACTTGCCTGCGCCGTTCTCGCCCATCAGGGCGTGGATCTCACCTGCGCGGAGGTCGAAGGACACCCGGTCGAGTGCCTGGGTGGCTCCGAATCTCTTGGAGATGCTGCGCAGTTGCAGCAGCGGTTGTTGCGTTTCAGCAGTCATTGTTGGCCTCCTCGGTGGTGGGGCGGACGACTGCCCGCCCCACCTACTCGGTCACCAGCCGGCGTACTCGCCGACCGTGTCCCGGGTGACGATCACGCTGGGGATCAGGATCGTGGTCTCAGCCGGCGGGTTGCCGTCCACGATGGCCTGGGCGACGTCGACGGCCTGGCGCACCATCTCCGCCGGGTTCTGGGTGGCGGTGGCGATGAACGGGGAGCCGTCTCGCTGGAGTTCGGCCGCGCCCTCCGGGCTGCCGTCGATGCCCACGACGAGGATGTCGTTCTGCCGGCCGGCCTGCTCGACTGCCAGCACCGCGCCGAGCGCGGACGGGTCGTTCATGCCGAAGATGCCCTGAACGTCAGGAGCGGCGGTGAGCATGTCGGTGGTCACGTCGCGTCCGCTTGCTCGGTCGTTCTTGGACGACTGGTGACCCGCCACCTTGATGTCGGGGTAGTCCTTCATCACGTTCTCGCACCCTTGGATGCGGTCGATGATGGTCTGGATCGGCGTCCCGTCGACGATCAGGATGTTGCCCTTCCCACCGATCTCATCGAACAGGTACTTGCAGGCGACCTCTCCGGCCTCGACGGCGTCCGTCATCACGACGGCATCGGCGCCCACCGCAGGGGTGTCGACAGCGATGACGAGGGCGCCGGCGGCGTGGGCGCGGTCGATTGCCGGAGCGATGCCGTCCTCGTCCACCGCGGAGATAACGATCAGGTCCACCCCCTGGGCGATGAATGCGTCGATCTGGGTGTTCTGCTTGGCCAGATCGAGTTGCGCGTCCTGAACGTTGAGCGTGGCGCCGAGCTTCTTCGCGGCGTCCTCGGCGCCCTTGGTCATGGCGGAGAAGAACGGGTTGGACATGTCTTGCACCATCAGGCCGATCGATTCGATCTTGTCCGGCACCTGAGCCGACGGTCCGGCGGGGCCGGAGCCGATCGGCTGTGGGTCGCCAGAGGTGCAGGCGACCAGGGCGATCGCCGAGATCGTGACCGCGGCGCCGGCCAGCAGCTTCTTGGTTTTGGGCATGGAGGTTCCTTGTCTTCAGTGAATGTGCGCACGGCTACGCCCGGCTTTGGGCGCAACGAAGCCGTGATGAGAAGGTCGTGGGGGCGAAAAGGGGCCTTAGGTGGGCCCGATCAGTGATGGTCAGCGGCATCCACAGGACTGCCGGATCAGTAGTTGTGCCGTCACCTCCTTGGTGTCTTCTTCGTGATAGTCGACTCCGCTCGGCGCCTGCGCTTCAGCGTTGCGAGCGATGATCGTGGCGAGCGTCGCCGCAGCGAGTTCGCCGATCGAGCGCGAATCCTCGTCCACCACGGTCAACGGAGGGTCGAGGAGCGGCGCCCAGGGGAACTCGTCGAATGCGACGAGTGAGACATCGTCCGGCACCCGGAGCCCCCGTGAACGCAACGCGGTGAGCGCGCCATGGAGAAGCGGGTTGTTGCCCGTGACAAGGGCAAATTGCGAACTCGGCATTCGCTCGGCGAGATAGCTGTCAAGCACAGCACGAGCGGAGTCCGGGTTGTTGTCGCATTCGAGCACGGTGAGCCTGGCCCTGTGCCGGGCGGCGGCGGCGCGAAGCGCCTGCTCACGTTCGATTCGGGTGGACCAGCGGTGTGGGTAGGCCAACAGGACCCACTCGGTCAGTCCGTGCTCGGCGAGATGGTCGCCCACCAGCCCGGACGCGTCGGCGTTGTCGGTGGTGACCGAGGCCGTGCCCATGTCGGTCTCCGGCGCGCGGGAGTCGACGAAGACGACTGGAACGCCCCACTGCGTGAGCTTCTCGTAGTTCGCCATGGTCAGGGTCAGGGCTGAGATCAGTCCCATCGCACGGTTCTGCATCGCCCCCGCTACTGCGGCGTCCTCCAGGGTCGGGTCGTAGCGTCCACGTGGTGCGACATCGGCGAACCGCATCGAGATCCCGGCTTTGCGCAGGCCGGACTGGATGCCTTCGATCATGTCGATGTAGTAGTAGTTGGATGTCGACGCCGTGGTGACGATCACGGGCCCCGGGGTCTGGTTGCGCAACGCGCGTGCCGCCTGGTTTGGGACGTATCCGATGGCTTTCGCCGCATCGAGCACCTTCTTGCGGCTGGCGGGCGAGATGCCGTCCGCCCCGTTGAGGGCGCGCGACACGGTGTAGATCGACAGGCCGGTCTCCCGCACCACGTCGTTCAGCGTTGGCTTCCGTGCCATCGGCCACCCCTTGTGCCTAAACGTTTAGGGCTTGGCCATTGGGCAAACTTCGTGACCTAAACGATTAGGTGAAACTTAGCACGACCGGCTTCGGCTGTCAATCGGTCGAGCGACGATCCTCACAGCTGTGGGGGCCGGACGGTGTCCGACCCCCCACAGGGTGTTGGTGATGGCTAGGTGACCTTGACTGTGTAGGTCTTGGACTTCTTGCCGGCCTTCACGGTGATCTTCGCGGCGCCCTTCGCCTTGGCCACGATTCGACCCACCGGATCGACCGTAGCCACGCTGGGCTTCGACGACTTGTAGGTCACCTTGATCCCCGTCGCCTTCGCCGACGAGTACGTCCCCGTGATGTAGATCACCTGGCCGGCCCTCATGGTCTTGGGGACACTCGCCGAGACCTTTGTCACTGTGGACCTCGGCTTGTTCTTGACGACCGTGACCTTGATCTTCGACGTGGCCTTCTTCCCGGCGCCGGTCATTTGGGTGGTGGTGACCGTGATGGTGGTGGTGCCGGGCTTCTTGGCCTTCACCGTGCCGTCGCTGCTCACGGTGGCGACCTTGGTGTTGGACGACTGCCAGGTCACCTGACCGACGTATGCCGGGTGGGCGTTGGAGTAGTAGACGCCTTCTTCCAGTGTCAGACGCTTGCCCTTGACCAGTCGCAACTGGCTCTGGTTGAGCTTCACCCGCTCAACCACCGGACCCGCCACCTCCAGCGAAGCGACTGCCTGGTTGAGACGCTCGACTGCCGCATCAATCTGCGCCTGGGTGGCCGCCCCGTCGTCGAGCACCTGTTTCGCCGCCGCGAGTTGCTCTTGCAGTTCCTCCCACGAACCAGCGGTGTACTTTCCGTCGTTGTTCACCAACCCACTGATGGTGAGGTAAACCTGCTCCAGCACGGCCTTGCTCGGCTTCGGTGACTTCACCTCCAGCCCGCTGATCGCACCTTGTAGCGCCGATACCGCGGCGTCCAGTCCGGCTTGAGCCTGATCCGCTCGATCGACCCAGACCGCCTTCGCTGCATCTACAGCGTCCTGCAGCGCCGTCACGGACGCCTCGGTGTAGCTGCCGCTCTTGGCCAGCAAGGCGTCTGCTGCCTCGACCATCGCTTCCAGTACCGCCGGATCGCCACGCTCGACCAGTGCCTGTGTCGCGGCTTCAAGCGCCTCGGCGGCCGCATTGACCGTCTCCTCGCCGGCTGTGGGTTCAGCCAGCACGGCCTTCGCCTCGGTCAGCGCAGCCACGAACGCCGAAGCGGTCGACTCGGTGAATACCTCGGACTCCACGTCGGCCAGCAGCGCCTCGGCAGCGCTGATCGCATCCGACAGTTGGCTCAGCGCGCTGGTGTAGTGAACGTCCACGAAGGGCACTACCTTGGCCTGCCTTGGACCGAACTCCAGGTAGTCGACGTCGTACTTCCACCAGTTCGAGCCGTTCGGCTGGACGTTGACGACGCCCCGGTCGAGCTGAACGTTCGCCAGCGACGAGTTGTACTCTATCTCGATCTCGTTCTCGCCGTCGACCAGGTACTTGGTCACGTTCGCGATCGGCTTGGTCCAGCTGATGCCGCCGCTGTGGATGTCGCCGCCCACCAGGGGCACCTGCTTGCCGGTGCCGTCGTCGATGGTCGGCTTGCCGACGCCGCCCACGTCCCTCTTGACCTTGGTCGGATTGGTGCTGACGTCTCCGCCGACCTTCTTGCCGTTGACCCAGACCACCATGCTCTCTTCGAGAGTGGCGCCGAGGTCGAGGTAGGCGCCGCTCGCTGCACTGGCATCCCAGGTGAATTCCGCCCGGTAGTGACCGGTGCCGGAGACGGTCTTGCCGACCTCGGGAATGTTGTTCCACGTGGTCAGGCTGTCCAGTTGAACGCTGATCGGCGTCGTGACCGTGGAGGTCTTCCGGTTGACCGTGGTCAGCCCGTCGATCGTCTCGGTCCGGGAGAGATCGCCGGCCGTCGCATTCGGACGCCACGACTCGACCGTCACGTCCCAGCCGGTGATGTCGAAGGCTGCTGGTACAGCGACCTCTGAACGATATTCCCGGCCGTCGCTCAGCTTGGTCTCCAGACTGCCACTGGTCATCGTCCGCACCGCGACGCCATCACCGATCGCGTATGCCGAATCCCCGTTGGTGGAGACCACGTGCAGCGCATCCTCGCTGACCTTCTCGAAGGCCATCAGTGCGACGTTGTTGTAGTCGAGATCAATCGGGACCACCGTCCTGCCGTCCGACCAGCGGTACTTCCCCAACTCCGTCACCTCGCCGGACCAGGCGTCGATGGAGTAGGGGATGAACCGGCCGTCGAGCTCGATCTCGGTCGTGATGTTGGTGCCGAACTGGGTCGTCCGGACGCCCGCCTTGTGGCTGTACTGGTGATAGTCGTCGTCCCCGTAGTTGTAGGCGTACAGATAGCGGTTGCCCGCGTCGTCCTGCCTGGTCTGGGTCAGCAACTGGAGGTTGGGCTCGGAGTAGCCGGCGTAGGGATGCACCCCGAGTTCCTGCAGCTTCTCCATGACGTTGTCGTCATACCCGCCGGGAGCGGCGCTGAAGTAGTCGATGTCGTCGTAGACGGTCGCCGTCCTCACCGTGGCCAGCGACTTCAGCTCGGTCATGATCTTCTTCAGCAGGCCGTCCTTGCCGTCGTTGAACGGCGTCCGGGAACCGGCATCCTCCAGGACGACCACCTTGAGACCCTTCTTGGCCCAACCCAGGAGCTTCTGGGCCGCCTTGACGTCCAGCCAGTCCTGGTAGAGCACGATGGCCTTGTAGCCGGCCTGTTCGATGGTCTTGGTCGCCTCGTTGAAGGAGACATCGTCGTCGAACAGGAAGTCAGGGCTGAAGTAGTCGTAGGTGTAGCCGTTGTCCTGGAGGTCGGTGGAGCGGTAGTAGATGCCCTGGTGCGCCTGCTGCCAGTTCATCTGGGCGTTGTTGTTGCCGACGCCCCCGCCGAATCGGATGCCCTGGGTCCAGTTCTGATGGATGAAACCCACGTCGGTGCGGGACTTGCCGGTCTGCATGAGCTGCTGGATCCGGCCGAGGTGTGCGTTGAACTCGTCATAGTTGGCAGCTGCCGGATTTCGCGTCCCGAGCAGCGGGAACTTGAGGTTGAACGGCGACGGATCGAAGCCGGGCCACTGGTAGTTGCCGTAGCCGAAGTCGGATGCCCAGACATGCCAGACGATCCGCTGGAAGCCCGCCGCGTAGGTGGAGTAGGCATCCTGCAGTCGCTTCTGGTAGGTCATGTTCCAGCCGATCGGCACAGCCGAGGTCTCGCTGGAAAGCACCTTGTTCTCCAGCTTGGCGCCGCCGGTCCACAGCCGGAAGATGTCCACCTGGTTGTACTGGTTGAGGTTCTCGGCCTCGGGGTAGTCGACCGCCATGGCCGGTTCGGAGATCTCGATCGGCTTGCCGTAGGAGATCTGCGCCCGGGTCGCGATGCCAACGGAGTTCAGCCAGGTCTTCAGCGGTGTGAGCATCCGCTCCATGTACAGCTCGGTCAGAACATCCTGGTAGTCGTTGATGATCGCCTGGCGGCGCTTCTCGTCGCCGTCGAGCCGGTAGGTCCCGGTGTCGGCAACCCGGTGGTACGGGTTCGCAACGCTCGCGCTCACTCCGCTGATCAGGAACAGGTAGGGCGTGACGTCGTAGCCCTTGCGCCGGTGGAACTCGGCCGCCATGTCCTCGGCCCACCAGGTGAACCCGCCGGTGCCGTAGGTGACTTCGAGAGAGTCCATGAAGAGCTGCACATCGCCCTGCCGGATCTTCTCCCGAAGCGCCGGGTCACTCAGGTAGTGGGCTTCCCAGAACTCCTTCAGTGCGGCTACGCCGCGTTCATCGAAGTAGTTGGTCGCGTAGCTCGGTTGCGCCGACGGGCTGGAGGTCTGGTAGGTGCCCTGCGTCCACAGGGCGAAGATCCGGTAGGCGCCGTCCTCGGGCGCCGTCCAGTCCAGGTCCTGCGTCCAGACGTCAGCACCCTGGGTCAGCTGCGCGGCGAGGTCGATCCTGCTGTCGGGATCCACGGCGCTGTCCGAGACGCTCCGGTAGGCGTAGGCAGTGACCAGCTTCGCGCCCGCCCGGCGAGCATTGGCGGCCGGTACGGGCAAGGTGGTCAGCGTCTCGCCGGCGTTCACCGTCGCGGTGCCCAGGGTCAGGTTCTGCATGGCGGCCTGGCTGACAGGGTCCAGCCCGGGCACGTTCGACGTGGCCCAGTTGGTGCCGGAGGTCAGGTAGACGCTCATGCCCAGATCGAGGAGCTTGTTCATCATCAAGCTCCACTTGTGGGTCCACATCTCGGAGCCGTAGGCGTAGTCTGCGTCGGCTGCGCTGCCGTCGTTCTGCATGCAGAGCTCCACACCACGGAAGCCGGCGTCATACAGAACCTGGATCTGCTCCAGCAGGGTCTCGTCGGTGTGGGCGGCCTCGCCCAGCCACCAGCGGATGTCGGCGCTGTAGATGCGGTCAGGGTCGATGTACTTGCTCTCCAGTTGCCTGGCGAACGCCGAGCCCCCGCTGGGTGCGGCTGCGGGAGCGGCGATCGGTCGTAGCTGCGGTCCATTGGCGGAGGCGGGTGCGGCCGGGGCCACGGACAGCGCCAGCGCACCGGAGACGAGCACGGCCAGCGCGCGCGTCGAATGTCTCGTATGGGTGTTCATTGCTTCTTACTCGTTTCGTGTTAGGCCGTGTGGCTCCCGAGCCTCCTCGCTCAGGGTGGTGCTCCTCTCCGTTGGCGAACCTCCTGACCGGCGGTGACCGCGCCGATTCGAGCGGCGACGCTCCGAGCGGAGGCTGAAACGTTCTAGCCGGAACTTAGCCGGACCGGCTTGTCTTTTGTTGCAGAGGGCTTAGCACGATTGCGGCAAGGGTTCGGTTGCTTGTCGTGCGCCCGGATCAGTTCTCGGCGCGGTGATGCAGCGCTCGATACCGGCCGGGCGGGATGCCGTGGCGCTGCTTGAACACGCGGGTGAGATAGCTGGCACTGGCGAAACCGGATCGTTTTGCCACGGTCTGGATCGGGAGGGTGGTGCGCTCCAAGTACTCCTGTGCCTGCTCCAGTCGGAGTTCGGTGGTGATCTGGCCAAAGCCCTTCCCCGTGTGTCTGCGGATCAACCTGGAGATGTGGCTGGGCGAGTAGCCGAAGGCGGAGGCCACCAACTCCAGGGTGGCCTCCGCACGGTGCGCCTCGAGATGCTTGAGGATGCTCGTGACCAGTCTTGGCGCGTCGTTCTCGCCGACCTGGGCTGCCTGCTCGCGCGACAGCGTGGCGAACAGCGCCGTGAAGTATCCGACGCAGACCGACTCCCAGGCGGGTTGCCGACGGAAGCATTCGATGGCGATGGACTCCACCAGTCCGCGGATCTGCGCGGCGCCCGTGGCCTGGCGAGAGACGTGGATGAAGTCCTGCCGGCGCTGCATGAGGTGGAAGTAGGTGACCACGTACTCCGCGAACAGGGGTGCATCGGCGAGGCTGAAGGCGGACGTCTGCTGCATGATCTCTGGTCTGATGATGAGGTTGATCAGACAGGCTCCGTCGTGAATGCGCACCTCGTGTCGGACGTGGGGGTTGAGGAACACCAGATCCCCCGGGAGCATGGTCATCTGCCCGCTCGCATGATGATGGGTCGCCATGCCGGAGTGCAGGTAGGCCACCTCGAAGAAGTCATGGTTGTGCAGAGTGATCGGCTCGTCGGGAATGGGTGTCATGGTGTGGAACAGCACTCCGATCCGCTCGTCCGGCCGGAGGAAGTAGTCGGCGAGCAGCGTGCGCCGAGCCCGGCCGTCCCCGTCGCGCAGGTGCGCCAACCGGGGGGCCGCCTCCGGGCCCGACATGAGCTCGTCGGACCGGGCCTTCCACGCGACCAGCACCTCATCGATCTTCATACAGCTCAACTCCCGGGCCGGCGGAGCCCGCGCCGACTTGGCCACTCCTGCTCCGACGATCGCGATGTGTCAAAAGACGGGTTTGAAACGATATAGTCGCAGACCCTACTGTGTCTCCGGGTGTGGCGCAAGAAGCGCCGGAGTGAGACGGTTCAAACCGCTAGGCTGGCAACGAATCCGTTTTGGGGGAGGCTGTGGTGGATCGCCGGGCATCGGTGAGCATGAAGGACGTGGCCGCGCTGGCCGGCGTCTCGATCGGCACCGTCTCCAACGTGCTCAACTCGCCGGAGCTGGTGGCCGAGGCCACCCGGCAGCGGGTGGAGGCAGCCATCGCGAAGCTGGGCTGGGTGCGCAATGAGTCGGCCCGCCAGCTGCGCGCCGGGCGGAGCCGTTCGATCGGCATGGTGGTGATGGACATCGCCAACCCGTTCTTCGCCGACGTGGTCCGGGGCGCGGAGGACTTCTTCTACGACAACGGCTATTCGGTGCACATCGGCAACAGCGACCAGCGGGCCGAGCGCGAGGCGACGCTGCTCGATCAGTTCCAGCAGCAGCGGGTTCGCGGGGTGATCTTCGCCCCCATCGCCGTCGGCGCCGAGCCGGCGGTCCAGGTGCGCCGGCGCGGGATTCCGGTCGTGCTGGTGGATCGCGCAGCCGGCGTGGACGGCTTCTGCACGGTGGGCGCCGATGACATCGAGGGCGGCCGGCTGGCGATCGCCCACCTGCTTGGCCAGGGGCATCGCCGGATCGCGGTCGTCGGCGGCCCGGGCAGCCTGGCCCAGGTGCGGGACCGGCGCCGGGGCGCGGAACTCGCGCTCAGCGGGACGCCGGAGGCTTCGCTGCTGGTGGTGTCCAGCGAGTTGCTCGACGTCGAATGCGGCAAGCGTGCCGCCGGCGAACTGCTTACCCTGCCGGACGAGGAGCGTCCTACCGCGGTGTTCGCGCTCAATGACCTGCTCGCGATCGGCCTGCTGCAGGGGTTCACTGTGGCCGGTCTGCGGGTGCCGCAGGAGATGGCGATCGTGGGCTATGACGACATCGCCTTCGCCGCAGCGGCCGCCGTCCCGCTGTCGTCGGTGCGGCAGCCCCGTGCCGAGCTCGGCGCGAGCGCGGCCGAGCTGCTGTTCGACGAGATCCGGTCCGCCGAGTCCGACCTTCCTCACCAGCATCACGCGGTGCGGATGACCCCGGAGCTGGTGGTCCGACAGTCGTCGGCTTATCAAATCGTTACCTGAGAAGCGCTTGACAACCAGCTTCGCCGCGGCCTAGGTTTGAATCGTTCTTATGTAACGTTTCAATCAAGGGCGAGGAGCGAGATCAGTGAGTGACGAAGGCGTCCCGATGCTGGAACTGCGCGGTGTCTCCAAGCGGTTCGGTGCGGTGATCGCGCTCCGCGACGGCCAACTGACGCTGCATCCCGGGTCGATCCACGCGCTGGTCGGGGAGAACGGCGCCGGCAAGTCCACGCTGGTGAAGATCATGGCCGGGCTCTACGCCCGCGACACCGGCGACTTCGACCTGGAAGGCAGGCCGGCCGAGTTCCGGAGCACCGCCGACTCCAAGGCGGCCGGGATCGCCGTCATCTACCAGGAGCCCACCCTCTTCCCCGACCTGTCGGTCACCGAGAACATCTTCATGGGACGCCAGCCGGTCGGCCGCTTCGGCATGATCGACCGGGCCGCGATGCGCGCCGAGGTCGTCGAGCTGATGACCCGCCTGGGGGTCGCCATCGACCCCGACCGCCCCACTCAGGGCCTCTCCATCGCCGACCAGCAGATCATCGAGATCGCCAAGGCCATCTCGCTGGACGCAAAGGTCCTGATCATGGACGAGCCCACCGCCGCCCTCTCCGGCGTCGAGGTGGAGCGGCTCTTCGCGGTCGCCCGCAGCCTGCGCGACGAGGGCCGCGCGCTGATGTTCATCTCGCACCGTTTCGACGAGGTCTTCGGTCTCTGCGACACCATCACCGTGATGCGGGACGGCGCCTACGTCGGCACCGTGGCCACCGACCAGACCAGCGTCCCCGAGATCGTCCGGATGATGGTGGGACGCGACGTCAACGAGCTGTTCCCGAAGATCGAGGCGTCGATCGGCGAGGTCGTGCTCGAGGTGCGCGGCCTGACCTTCCCCGGACGGTTCGCCGACATCGACTTCGACGTCCGCGCCGGCGAGATCGTCGCCCTGGCCGGGCTGGTGGGCGCCGGACGCTCCGAGGTGGCCCGCGCGGTCTTCGGCGTCGACCCCTACACCGCCGGCGAGGTGAAGCTGAAGGGCGCGCCGCTGCCGGCCGGCAGCCCGGCGGCGGCGATGAAGGCCGGCATCGGCTTCGTCCCGGAGGACCGGCGGCAGCAGGGCCTCGTCCTGGATCTCGGGGTGGCCACGAACATCGCCGACGCGATCCGCGGCGACCTCGTCAAGCGCGGGGTGATCACCCGCAAGGCCGAGAACGCCGCCGCCCAGGAATGGGCGCTCGCCCTGGAGGTCAAGGCGGCCGCGCTCGACGTGAAGGCGGGAACCCTCTCCGGCGGCAACCAGCAGAAGGTCGTCCTGGCCAAGTGGCTGGCCACCCGTCCGGCCCTGCTGATCATCGACGAGCCAACCCGCGGCATCGACGTCGGCACCAAGTCCGAGGTGCACCGCCGGATGTCCGAGCTGGCGGTTCAGGGGCTGGCGATCCTGATGATCTCCTCCGAACTGCCCGAGGTGCTCGGCATGGCCGACCGCGTCCTGGTGATGCGCGAGGGCAGGATCAGCGCCGAGCTCTCCCGCGCCGACGCCACTCCGGAGACCGTCATGTTCGCCGCCACCCACGCCGCCCAGGAGGTGACGGCATGACCACCGCGACCCGTCCCGTCCAGACCGCTGCCCCCTCGCTCGGCAGCCGGCTGGGCCACCTGCTGCGCCGCCGCGAGACCTCGATCCTGGCGGCCACGGTGGTGATGATCGTGGTCACCGCCGCGGTGCGTCCCACCTTCGTGTTCAGCGGGGACGGCTGGCGCAGCCTGCTGCTCAACCCGGCGATCTACATCGTGCTGGCGATCGGCGTCTCCTTCGTCATCATCTCCCGCTCGGTCGACCTCTCGGTCGGCTCGACGATGGGCCTGACCGCCTTCGCGATCGGCTCGCTCTACCTCGCCTGGCCCGGGATGCCGACGGTGGTCGCCTTCGTCGTCGGCACGGCCTTCGGCGGGCTGCTCGGTCTGGTCAACGGCGGTCTGGTGGCGGTCGCGAAGGTGCCCGGCATGGTCATCACGCTCGGCACCATGTACATCTTCCGCGGCGTCAACATCCTGTGGGCGGGCACCACCCGGATCAACTCCTCGCAGATGGGGGCCGAGTTCCTGGCCTTCGGAAACGCCCAGGTCGCAGGCATCCCGGCGCTCACCATCCTGGCCGTCGTCGTGGCGGTCGTGGCTGGTTGGTACCTCTACGCCACTCGCTCCGGACGCGAGCTGTACGCCATCGGCTCGGCGCCCGAGGCGGCCGAGCTCTACGGCCTCTCGGTGCGCCGCCGGGCGCTGATGTCCTTCGTGGTCTCCGGGGCGATGGCCGGCCTCGCCGGGGTCATGTTCGCGGCCCGCTACGGCACCATCGCCTCCAACGCCGGCACCGGCTACGAACTGCAGGCGATCGGCGCCGCGGTGATCGGCGGCGTCGCCATCACCGGCGGGGTCGGGACGGTCGCCGGCGCGGCCTTCGGCGCCTTCCTGCTGGCCACCATCAACTCGGCGCTGCCGGTGCTGGGGATCGACTCGCTGTGGCAGCGGGCCGTGGTCGGCGGCCTGATCCTGGCCGCGATCATCCTCGATCGCGTGCTCGCCCTCCGCCAGAGACGGCGGCTGATCGCAGAAAGGATGGAGCCGTGAGCGCGACTGCCGTGAGCTACCGCGACTACGGACGGCCGCTGTGGTGGCGGATCCTCGTCACCCGTGAGATGGCGATCGTCGTCCTGTTGCTGGCCACCCTCCTGGTGGCGGCCGTGGCCATCCCCTACTTCGCCGACCGGCTGACCGTCTACAACCTGCTGCGCGACATGTTCGCCACCCTGCTGATCGCGCTGCCGATGACCCTGGTGATGATCACCGGCGACATCGACATCTCGGTGGGCTCGATGGTGGGCCTCTCCTGCTCGATGCTCGGCCTGCTGTACGCCTCGGGCGTCCCGTTCGAACTGGCGATGGTGATCGTGCTGGGAGTGGGGGCCGCGGGCGGGCTGCTGAACGGCACGCTGGTGGCCAAGATCGGACTACCCTCGCTGGCGGTGACGATCGGCACGATGGCGCTCTTCCGCGGCATCGCGGTCGGGCTGCTGGGCACCTCGTCGGTCACCGACTTCCCGCAGGCCTGGACCGACCTGACCAAGTACGAGATCGGCTACACCGGCATCCCCTTCCTGATGGTGCTCTTCGGCGTCCTGCTCGCGGTCTTCGTCTACGTGCTCAACTTCACCCCCTTCGGACGCGGCGTCTACGCCCTCGGCCTGAACTCGGAAGCCGCCGTCTTCTCCGGCGTCAACCGGGATCGCACCCGGATCATCCTCTTCGTGCTGGCCGGGACGATGTCCGCCCTGGGCGGCATCTACTGGACGCTGCTGCGCGGCACCGCCCGCGGCGACATCGGCGACGGCCTGGAGCTCCAGGTGATCGCCGCGGTCGTGCTCGGCGGCGTCTCGGTCTTCGGCGGGATCGGCGCGCTCCACGGCGTGGTGGCCGGCGTCCTGCTGATCGGCACCCTCTCCAGCGCGCTGCGGCTGGTCGGGGTGACCGCGGAAGTCATCAAGATCATCACCGGCGTCCTGCTGATCGGCTCTGTCGTGGCCGGCTCGATGATCACCTCGTTCCAGAACCGTCGAAAGAAAGTGACCGCGGCCAAGTGACCCTGGCCGGCGACAACCGAAAGGAATCCCGATGAAGTACCTCAAGACCGCCTCAGCCTTCGCGGCTGCCGCGCTGCTGCTGGTGAGTGCCTGCACCACCCCCGGCGGCACCTCCGCCTCGCCGTCCGCGTCGCCGGAGAGCACGGGGGAGACCTCGCAGGCGCCTGCCGGCCTGCGGATGACCATCCTGCCCAAGAACCTGGGCAACCCGTACTTCGAGACGTCGACCAAGGGGGCCGAGGCCGCCGCCGCCGAGATCGGCGCCACCACCGAACTGGTCGGCCCGACGGACGCCGCCGCCGACGCCCAGGTGCCGTACATCGAGACCGCCACCCAGCAGAAGGTGAATGCGATCCAGATCTCCGCCAACGATCAGACCGCGCTGTGCGACGCGATCAAGGGCGCCCAGGCGGCCGGCATCAAGGTCGTCACCTTCGACTCCGACGCCCCCGGCTGCCGTGACCTGTTCATCAACCAGGCCACCTCCGAAGGCATCGCCAAGGTGCTCGTCGAGATGGCCGTCGACCAGTCTGGCGGCTCCGGTGAGATCGCCGTGCTGTCGGCGACCGCCAACGCAACCAACCAGAACGCCTGGATCGAGGCCATGAAGACCGACCTCGCCGCCAACCACCCCGACATCACGCTGGTCGACGTGGTCTTCGGTGACGACCAGGACCAGAAGTCCTTCGACGAGACCCAGGCCCTGCTGCAGAAGTACCCGAACCTGAAGGTGATCGTCGCTCCGACCACCGTCGGCATCGCCGCGGCCGCCCGCTACATCTCGACCTCGGACGCCAAGGGCAAGGTGCTGGTCACCGGCCTCGGCACCCCGAACGACATGCGCGCCTTCGTCGAGGACGGCACCGTGAAGGAGTTCGCGCTGTGGAACCCGGAGGATCTGGGCTATCTGACCACCTTCGCCGCGGCCGCCCTGGTCAAGGGCGAGATCACCGGCGCCGAGGGTGACAAGTTCACCGCCGGCAAGCTGGGCGAGTACACGGTCGGCGCGAACCAGACCGTCCTGCTGGGCGATCCGTACAAGTTCAACGCCGGCAACATCGGGAACTTCAACTTCTGATCCCCTACGCGGACCAGGGGACGGTTCCCTGGTCCGACAGCTGACCGGGTTGGCCAGGGAGCCTCCCCCTGGACCAACCCGGCCAGACCCTGCTTTCACCGCGCACTCCGAAAGAACGACTGATGACC
>CAZLWS010000015.1:0-16544 GCA_964563205.1 uncultured Propionibacteriaceae bacterium
ACCACCGCCGACCGCCACCACCCGTCGGGACGTGACGCATTGAACTCGCGAATCGACACAAAACTCCTTCAGATTAAATATGGAGACTAAACATTACTGCCACTGGTCTGCAACCGGCCTGCGCGGACGTCCATCCCTGGCAGTCGACCGAAGGCGCAGACCGCCATGACGACGGCGAAGATCGGGACCGCGAAGCCGAAGGTCATCAGGATCCCCGGCCAGGTGGACCAGGCCCAGGCGGTGAGGCAGAGCAGGACGACGACCATGAGGCTGCACAGCGGCCGGGCGACCACCATGTGCAGCGAGGTGCGCACGATCCACCAGGGGCGTTCCTCGAAGTTCGAGCGCACCGCCCAGGACACCAGCACGAACAGCCCGTAGAAGACGTTCACCAGCAGCAGGACTCCCGAAACGGCGAATCCCACGACACCCAGGTCGTTCCAGTTGGCGAGGTAGTAGTCCCATGCCAGCAGGAGCCAGACGGCCAGCAGCGGCCACCCGAAGGCGTTCGCCGGGCCCAGATCCGCTATCCATGCCCGGTGGAAGGTGATCCAGGTCCGCTTCACGGTCCAGGCCGTGTCCTTTGACAGGGCCCAGGTTCGGAAGGTGGCGTAGGAGGCCGCCACCGCCGGGAAGAATCCGGCGACGACGGCCCCCGCCAGGGTGTAGGCGGTGAAGGCGACGTTGACGACGAAGACCATCATCACGATGCGCGCGAGGCGCTCGTAGCCCAGCGCCACGCCTTTCATGCGACTGCTCCGATCACGGTCAGCCCTTGACCGCGCCGATCATGACGCCCTTGTCGAAGAAGCGCTGCAGCATCGGGTAGAGGATCATCAGCGGCAGGGTGGAGACGATGATGACGCCGAACTTGATCTGGTCGGCGAACTCCTGCGCCTCGCCGGCGCCCTGGCCTGCCGACCCGCCCGCCTGCCCTGCGGACTGGTTCGCCATCAGGATCTGTTGCAGCACGTTCTGCAGCGGCAGCAGGTTCTGGTCGCGGATGAAGATCAGGCCGGTGAAGAAGTTGTTCCAGTGGCCGACGAAGTAGTACAGGCCGATGACAGCGATGATGGCGCCGGAGAGTGGCAGCACCACCCTTGTGAAGAAGCCGAAGTACGTCAGCCCGTCGATCTGCGCCGCGTCGTACATCTCACCGGGGATCGATGATTCGAAGAACGATCGGGCGATAATCATGTTGAACACCGAGAACGCGCCGGGGAGGACGAACACCCACATGGTGTTCAGCAGCCCCAACTCCTTGATCAGCAGGAACGTCGGGATGAGGCCGCCGCCGAAGAACATCGTGAACGCGAAGAGGAACATGATGATGCGACGGGGGCGGAACTCCACGCGTGACATAGCGAAGGCGGCGGGAAGTGTCACCAGCAGGTTGATGGCGGTGCCGACGACGGCGTAGATGATCGTGTTCCGGTAGCCGATCCAGATCCGGGCGTCGGAGAGGATCAGCTCGTAGCCGGCCCAGCCGAACCCCTGGGGCAGCAGCGTGACCTGCCCGGTGGCCACCGCCTTCGGCGACGACACCGAGGCCACGATGATGAACCAGACCGGGTAGGTGACCGCCGCGATGATCAGGACCACCAGGATCGCCAGGCAAATGTCGACCAGGCGGTCCATCGGCTGCTTCTGCTCCCTGCCGCGCTTCCTCGGGACGAAGGCCGGGTCCAGTTTCGGCGCGAGCGAACCTGTGGGTTGTGTGTTGCTCATGGTTCAGCCCCTCTCAGAAGATGCTCGTGTTGCTGGCCCGCTTGGCCACGGCGTTCGCGGCGATCAGGAAGGTGAAGTTGACGACGGCGTTGAACAGGCCGATGGCCGTCGAATACGAGAACTGGTTGCCCAGGATGCCGACCCGGTAGGTGTAGGTCGAGATGACCTCCGACGCCGTGATGTTCAGCGTGTTCTGCATCAGGTAGACCTTCTCGAAGCCGACACCCAGCACCGCGCCCATGTTCATGATGAGCAGGATTCCGGCGGTGGGGAGGATGGCCGGGATGTCGATGTGGCGGATCAGCCGCAGCCGTCCGGCACCGTCCATCTTGGCCGCCTCGTACAACGAGGGGTCGACCGAGGACAGCGCGGCCAGGTAGATGATGCAGTTCCAACCGGTGTGCTGCCAGATCTCCGAGATCCAGTAGATGTGGACGAAGGCCCCCGGCTCGCCCATCAGGCTCGTCTCGCCGAAGAATCGGCCGAGGATTCCGCTGCCCGGCGCCAGGAAGATCTGGATGATCGCCACCATCACCACCGTGGAGATGAAGTGCGGCATGTAGGTGATGGTCTGAGTGAAGCTCTTGATCTTCTTGTTGCCGATCTGGTTCAGCACCAGAGCCAGGAAGATCGGGGCGATGAATCCCATCACCAGCGTCCACAGGCTGATCGTGACCGTGTTGACCATGATCTGCCCGAACAGCGGGTTGTTGAAGAACTGCTCGAAGTACTTGAACCCGACGAACGTGCCGCCCGTCAGCCCTTTGGTGGGGTCGAACTCCCGGAACGCGAGTTGGACGCCGTACATCGGCACGTAGGAGAAGACGACGATGAAGACGATGGCGGGCAGGGCCATGAGCCACAGTTGCCAGTACCTGCCCATGTGGTCAGCGATGCGCCTGATCGCTGACTTCTTCGGGTGCTTGCGCAATCCCTTGACCGCGGCGGCGACGACCGCCTCTTCAGTTTGAGCCACGACGCTCATTCCGCGCCCCTTCCCCTGCTAGGTGACTGTGACACTGCGATCTCCTTCGATCACCGGGAGGGGCCGCGCTCCCTGGGGAACGCGGCCCCTGCAGGGCTACTGGTTGCGCGACAGGGTCGCCGTGCCGTCGGCGTTCTCGGTGAAGACGAGGTTCGGGTCGTTCAACTCGGTGTTGAGGTCGACGTTGTTCTCCTTCATCACCGCGACGAAGCGGTCGTAGCCGGCCTGCTGGATCCTGATCTGATCGGCCAGCTTGTTCCGCTCCAAGTCAGCGACGTAGCCGTCCCACTCGGCGTCGATCGTGCCCTTGGTGACCCACTCAGCGAACTTGGCCATCGCGGTCTGCGAGATGCCGGTGTTGTTGAGCGAGAACTCTCTGTTCTCGTCGGCGGTGAACGACACGCCGCCGTAGATCACGTCGGAGTTCAGATCGATGTTGGCGAAGTCATGCTCGTAGATCGCGTCCACGCCACGCACCTCGAACTGCTCCTTCGGCAGGGTGAGCTTCACTCCCGGCTGCACGAACCAGCCTGGCGCACCGTCGGACAACGAGTTCTGGAACTGCCAGTCGGAGGCGTTGATGTTCGGATCGTCCGGCGAGGTCACCGTGTAGTCCTTCTCGCCGTTCTTCGTCACACCGACGTCGAACGAGCCGTACCGCGCCTGAATCCCGATGTCGGCGGTGAAGAACGCATCGACGATCTTGAGCGCAGCCTCCTTGTTCGTGACCGCGGCCGCAACCGAGATCTTGTTCGTGCTGAAGTTCAGCGTGTCGCCGTTGAAGAACCAGGTTCGCTCCGCGCCCGGCGCATTGTCGGCGATGAGGGTCGGCAGGGTGATGTACTGATCAGCCAACTGCGAGCCGAACGCGTCCGACGGCGTCCACCACAGCGTCGCGCCGACGAGGGCGGTGTCACCCTCTCCCTTGAGCCGCGAGATGTACTGCGAGAAATCGTGGGTGAAGACATCCTTCGCAACCACCCCCGCGTCCCACAGTTCGTTCATGTACTTGATGAAGTCCTTGTACGCCGGGTCGGTGAGGTAGTTCTTGATCACACCCCCATCGGCGAACATGCCGTTGTTGCCGCCACCCGGAACCGTGATGCCGTGGCTGCCCAGCAGCACGTTGGGGTTGAACCAGCCCCAGCCGTCGGCGGACGGGGCGAGGAAGTCGAAGGGCACCTCGTCGGCCTTGCCATTGCCATTCGGGTCGCCGGTCTTGAACGCTTCGAGGACTGTCTTGAACTCGCTCCACGAGGTCGGGGCCTGCAGTCCGAGCTTGTCCAGCCACTGCCTGTTGATGAACAGGTGGGCGCTCGAGTTCGCCATGATGCCCGTGTTGATGCCGGGCGCCCCGAGTATCTTGCCCTCCCACGTCGAAACCACGCGCGAGTAAGGGCTTCCCTCGAACGCCGCCTTCAGGTTCGGCATGCTCTCGAGTTCGGCGGCCAGATCGACGAAGAAGGTGTTGTAGTCGCCCCAGTCACCGCCGCCGTAGCCGCCGATCGTCACGTCAGCGATCTCGCCGGCCGCGAGCGAAGCCTGCTTCTGTTGCTGCCACGACGAACTGGCGGTCTCCTGCCAGATGATCGTGCAACCACACGCCTCCTCGAGGCTCTTCGTCCAGGGCATCTCTGCCAACGGCTTCGCCCGGGCGTCCTTGATCACCTGGACGGTGACTGTGGGCTTGCCCGTCTCGTCCACCCCTTGCTCGCCGGGGCTGCAGGCCGTCAGCAAGAGGGAACCGGAGAGAACCAGAGCAGTCCCTGTCGATGCCCGCTTGATGAAACGTCGTCCGTTCATACATCCTCCTCGATGTCAAAATTGATTGGGGTTCTAAATCTTTAGAGACTAGAGGAAAGCTAAGGCAGACTTGGGGGCGTGTCAAGCATCCGCAGGAGTCGGCTGTCGCCGGAGCGGCTCACCCAGCCCGTGGCCACGTCTCCTCAAGCGATGCGGGAGCGCAACCTCCATGCACTCCTTGACGTGTTCTGGGACAACGCGGGGCAGTCCCTGACCGCCAGCCAGCTCATGGAGGCTTCCGGACTCACTCGGGCCAGCGTCCTCGACATCTGCCGCGACCTCGAGGAGCGCAGATGGATCATTGAGGGCCCCGGCGCCAGCGCCGCCACCCCGGGACGCCAGGCCCGGCAGTTCGCGTTCAACCACACCCGGACGCTGGTCGTCGGGGCCGAGGTCAGGTATGTCTCCGTGGCCGCGGTGGTCGCAGACCTGGCCGGCAACGTCCTCGGACGGGCCCGTCGAGACTTTCCCCAGGGGTTTCCGTGGGAGTCGCGCAGCGACCACCTCGGGACCACCATCGCCGCGGCCCTCGCCGAGGGAGGCGTCTCCGCTGCCGAGATCGAGGCCGCCTGCGTAGGCGTGGCCGCGCCCCTCGACGAGGTAGGCGTGCCCCCGCAGAAGAACCCGCTCTGGGACGCGGTGCGACCCTACGCGAAGAGCTTTCTCGCAGACCAGTCCGACTGGCGCATCCTCGTCGAGAACGACGCCAACCTCGCCGCTTGGGCAGAGCGGAGCAGCGGGGAGGTCGAGGCGGACTCGACCTTCGTGACCCTTCTCGCCGATGAGTTCATGGGTGCCGGAATCATCTTCGAAGGGCGGCTCCAACGCGGCGCGCACGGGACCGCCGGCGAGGTGTCGTACCTCCGCAACGTCCGCGGGGTCAACAGTTCCGGAGGAGTCGGCGAGGTGGTCGGGGAGTACGTGGACGAACTCGCACGGACCGGCCGTCGCCCCTCCAGCGCCGAAACCGTCACCCCTGAGGCCGTCCTGCGTGCCGCGATGGACGGTGATCGCGCGGCATTCCGCGCCGTGAAGAAGATCGGGGAACGGCTCGCCAAAGCCATCGCCACGATCGCCGACCTCCTGAACCCCGAGGTTGTCGTCATCGCCGGCCGCTTCGCTTCGCTCGCCGGCCAGGTCGTCGACCAGATCAACTGGGAACTGCCGGATCTCTCCCATTCGCCACCGACCGTCATCGCGTCGACCCTCGGGGACGACGTCGTCCTGCGAGGCGCGCTGGAGATGGCGATCCACGACGTGCGAACCAACACGACCTTCCTCCCGAACGACACCGAGTAGACCTTCCGGAGGGTTCGCCCGGCGGTTTGACATGCGATCGGACATGCCCCAGGATTTATTTAGATAATATATTTAGAGTCTGAATCCTCGGAGCCGTGACTATGACGTCCAGCATGACGCTCACCGCAGCATCTCGCCACAAGCTGGTTCCCGACGCCGACTGGTGGCGGCAGGCGACCGTCTACCAGATCTACCCGCGGTCGTTCGCCGATGCCGACGGAGACGGGATCGGCGACCTCCGCGGCATCCTGTCGCGGGTGCCCTACTTGGAGGCGCTCGGAATCGACGCCGTGTGGATGAGTCCGTTCTATCCCTCAGCACTCGCCGACGGCGGCTACGACGTCGATGACTACCGAGACATCGACCCGCGCATCGGCACGCTCGACGACTTCGATGAACTGGTCGCGGCGCTCCACGCCGTCGGCATCCGCGTGATCGTCGACATCGTGCCCAACCACTCCTCCGACCGTCACGCGTGGTTCCAGGAGGCGCTGGCGTCGCCGAAGGGATCGGCCGCGCGTGCACGCTACATCTTCCGCGACGGACGGGGCGAACGCGGCGAACTGCCACCCGCCGACTGGCAGAGCATGTTCGGCGGCCCGGCCTGGACACAGGTCCCCGACGGCCAGTGGTATCTCCATCTGTTCGCGAAGGAGCAGCCGGACTTCAACTGGGACAACGAGGAAGTGCGGCAGGACTTCCTCACAACCCTGCGTTTCTGGTCCGACCGCGGGGTGGACGGCTTCCGCGTCGACGTCGCCCACGCCCTGGCCAAGCACCTTCCCGAGAAGCTGCCGTCCTTCGTCGAGATCATGACCATGACCGAGCCCGGTCAGAACCTGCTCTTCGACCGCGACGAGGTGCACGACATCTACGCCGAGTGGCGCACGGTGTTCAACGAGTACACCCCGCCTCGCATCGCCGTCGCCGAGGCGTGGGTCGGGACCGCCGAGCGCCGCGCGCGGTACGCCTCCTTGAACGGCCTCGGCCAAGCCTTCAACTTCGACCTCCTGCAGGCCGACTTCGACGCCGCGCAGTTCCGCAAGATCATCACTGAGAACCTTGCGCAGTCGGCGGCGTCCGGCTCCTCGACCACCTGGGTGCTCTGCAACCATGACGTGCAGCGCCACCCCACCCGCTACGGACTGCCCGCGAGTTCGACAACTCCCACTTCGAGCATCGGCATGATGGACGTCCCGAGCAAGACGTGGCTGCTGGCCGGCGCGCCCGAGGAGGACCTCGACCGCGACCGCGGCCTGCGCCGCGCCCGCGCGGCCACCCTCTTCATGCTCGGCCTTCCCGGTTCGGCTTACCTGTATCAGGGCGAGGAACTGGGGCTGCACGAGGTGAGCGAGATTCCGGACTCTGCCCGGCAAGACCCTGCATTCTTCCGCAACAAGGGCGTCGAGATCGGGCGCGACGGCTGCCGGGTGCCACTGCCCTGGACGATCACGGGCCCAGCCCTCGGGTTCGGCGAGGGCAGCGCACATCTGCCGCAGCCGGCCTGGTTCGCCGACCACTCCGTCGAAGCCCAGGACGACGACTCCGCCTCCACGCTGAACCTCTACCGCGCCGCGCTCCGGCTCCGCCGCGAACTCCAGGGCGCCGAGGCGCTGGAATGGGTCGAGACCGAATCGGTCGACGTGCTGCGCTTCCGCCGCCCTAACGGATGGCAGGTAGTGGCCAACTTCGGCGCTGAGCCCACCACCCTGCCACCCGGGCAGATCGTGCTCTCCAGCAGACCCGTCGGGGACACGCTGCCGGGAGAGACAACCGTCTGGGTGACGCCGGGTTAGATGCCGGCGTAGGAGTGCAGGCCGTTCAGCAACAGGTTCACGCCGACGAAGTTCCACCAGAAGCTGACCAGGCCGATGACGGCCAGGACGGCGGCGCGGGTGCCCTTCCAGCCGGCGGTGGCGCGGGCGTGCAGATAGGCGGCGTAGATGATCCAGGTGACCAGCGACCAGGTCTCCTTCGGATCCCAGCCCCAGAACCGGCCCCAGGCGTACTGCGCCCAGATCGCGCCGGCGGCGACCGCGAAGGTCCACAGCGGGAAGGCGAAGGCGTGCATGCGGTAGGCCACCCGGTCGAGGGTGGCCGAGCTGGGCAGCCGGCCCGCGTAGCCGGTGATCGGCTTGGCCGGAGCCGCCGGGGCGTACTCGAGCGACCCGGCTCCCGCGGTGACCTTCGTGCGGACGACACCGGCCTCCGCGGCTCGCCGTTCGGCCCGCTGCCGGATCAGGAAGAGGATGGACGCGATGCCGCCGATGTTGAAGATGGCGCCGGCCAGCGAGGCCGCCAGCACGTGGATCACGAACCACACCGAGCGCAGCGCCGGCATCAGCGGAGCGACGTCCACGTAGAAGACGGTGACCGCCAGCCCCATGCCCACCGACGCCAGCAGCGTGACCGGCAGCCCGAAGCCCTTCCAGCCGAAGAAGAACACCCCGACCAGGTAGACCACGATCGCCATCCCCAGCGACGAGGTGATGAACTCGTACATGTTGCCCCAGGGGGCGCGGTCGGCGGCGACTCCGCGCAGCACCACCGCGACGACGTGGACGATGCCCGCCACGAGCGTCATCGAGAGACCCAGCCGGCCCCAGCGCTCCTCGCTGAGGCGCTGCTTCTCGCTGGGTTCCGCGACGCCACGGGTCGCGGACCATTCCAGCGAGTGGAAGACCAGCGCCACCAGGTAGAGCACCATGGCGGTGACCATGGCGAGATTGGAGTAGTCGGAGATCACTCGCCCTCCTCCTGTGCCGCGGTCGGGTCGTCGGCAAGCGTACCCCCGGGCTGCGCGGCTGTGGGGTCAGGTTCGGCAGGCGTCCCATCGCCGGGGTCGATGCCGGCGGCGAGAGCCAGTGCGGCGACCGCCTCGGGGAGTCCGGGGCGGCCGTCCACCCGATCCAAGCCGGCTGCCTCGACCACGTTCCCGGAGACCCGGACATAGAGCCGCCGCGGCCGGACGGTGAGCGACGCCGACAGTCCGGCGATCGCGACCAGGACGCTGGCCAGCACGAACCAGCCGCCGGGGGTGGTCGAGATCTGCAGCTTCGTCCAGCGGCGCAGCTCGTCGAAGCTGATCGAGCCGCGTCCGTCCGGCAGGTCGTAGCTGGCGCCGATCTCGAGCCCGGCCCGCACCGGCTGGCCGTCCGGTCGCAGCAGCTGCTCCAGGCCGGTCTGGTCGAGCACGTAGACGTTCTCGGGGGCGCCGGTCTCGACCTTGGGGGGGCCGGCCCAGGCGTTCACCAGCAGCTGCGGGTTCCAGGCGTCCGGGAAGACCGAGCGCATGCCCTCGTCATCGATCTGGGCGGTGGGCAGGAACATGCCCTCGAAGGCCAGCCGCTCCGGACGAGCGTCCGGCGCCTTGATCACGCCGTTGGAGGTGAAGTTGCCGTCGATGGGCAGGAAGACCACCGGGCCCGAGTAGGCGATGTCGCCGTTGCCGTCGCGGACAGTCACCACCGGCGCGTAGCCGTGGCCGAGCAGATGGACGTCCGTGCCGCCGACGGTCAGCGGGTGGTTGACCTCGAGCAGCTGCTGGCGGGGTTCCGCGCCGGGGTGGCTGACGGTGACGGTGGCGCGGAACATCCGGGCGGCGCCGCGCTGGATCGGCCCGATCTCGAACTCGGCCTCGAAGGCGTCCAGGCCGATGGTGAACGGCGACAGCTGCTCGGGACGGAAGCCGATGCCGGCCGAGAACTCGTCGTACTGGGTGAGGGTGTTGGAGAAGGCCTTGCCCTCGACGATGATCGCGGTGCCGCGGTAGCCGAAGACCGTCCCCCAGGCCAGCCCGATCAGGACGGCGATCAGGCTGAGATGGAAGACCAGGTTGCCGGCCTCGCGCAGATAGCCCTTCTCGGCGGAGATGCCTGTCGCCTCCCGCCGGATGCGGTAGCCGGCCTTCCGCAGGTGCGCCTCGGCACCGTCCAGCGCCTTGTCAGCGGTGGTTTCGAGAGGTCCGGAGGCGTGGTCGGGAAAGCGCGAGAAGCGGCGCGGCAGCGGGCCCGGCTCGGCCCGCAGCGCCTCGTAGTAGGCCCGGCAGCGCGGCAGGATGCAGCCGATCAGGGAGATGAACAGCAGCAGGTAGACCGCGGCGAACCAGGGTGACCCGAAGACGTCGAAGAAGCCGAGCCGGTCCAGCCAGGCCCCTCGGTCGGGGTTGTCGAGCAAGTATTGCGCCACCCCGAAGGCGTTCGTCGGACGCTGCGGCAGCAGCGACCCGGGAATCGCCGCCAGCCCCAGCAGCAGGAGCAGCAGCAACGCCGTCCGCATCGAGGTGAGCGTGGCCCAGGCCCAGCGCAGCGTCCCGGAACGCATGCCGCGGGCCCGGTTCATCCGTTCCCGGCCGTCCGCGGCCGGCTCCACGTCGACGTCGACCTCGTCGTTCATCAGATCACCACCTCGAAGGCGCTGACCCACTGCTGCAGGGCGGAGATCAGGTGATCCCACCAGCCGGAGACCAGCAGGACGCCCACCGCGACCATCACGATGCCGCCGGTTCGCTGCACTGCCAGGTGGTGGCGCTTCACCCAGCCGACGGCCCGGCTCATCCGGGTGAAGGCCAGGCCGGCGATCACGAACGGCAGACCCAGGCCGAGGGCGTAGACGAAGGCCAGCAGCCCGCCGCGCAGGGCGGTGGCCTCGTTGAGGGCGAGGTTGAGGACGACGGAGAGCGCCGGCCCGATGCAGGGCGTCCAGCCGAGACCGAAGACGATGCCGAGCAGCGGCGCCGCGGCGACGCCGACCTTGGGGGCGACGTTGAGCCGGACGGCGCCGCGTCCGATCGGGAGCCAGCCGGCGAAGAGCAGGCCGAGCGCGATGGTGAGCAGGCCGACCACCACGGTGATCGGACGGCGCCAGGTCAGCAGCAGCCCGCCCAGCGAGCCGACCAGGGCTCCGGTGGCGACGAAGACCAGCGCGAAGCCGGCGATGAAGAGCAGGGTGCCGGCCAGCACCCGGCCGCGGCCGCGGCCCTCGGCGATCTCGCCGGCGGCCATGCCGGTCGCGTAAGAGAGGTAGCCGGGCAGCAGCGGCAGCACGCAGGGCGAGAAGAAGGAGACCAGCCCGGCCAGCGCCGCGACCGGGATGGCGAGCAGCATCGAGCCGCCCACCGCCTCCTTGGCCCAGTCGGCCAGCTCCAGCGGGACCATCAGCCGCCCGCCGCCAGGTCATCGATCAGGCCGATCAGGGTGGTCTCGGTGGTGACGCCGATCACCCGGGCGGCGATCCGTCCCTGCGGGTCGACCAGCAGGGTGCTGGGGATGGCGCTGGGCGGCAGTTCGCCGGCGAACTCGAGCAGCAGGCTGCCGTCCGGGTCGAAGATGCTGGGGAAGGTGAGCCCCTGGGCGCGGACGAAGGCCCGCGCCGGCGCTGCGTCCATGTCGCGGGTGTTGAGGCCGATCACGACGGCTCGGTCCGCCGTCTGCTCGGAGACGGATTGCAGATGGGGAGCCTCCGCCCGGCAGGGGCCGCACCAGGAGCCCCACACGTTGTAGACGATCACCTTGTCCTGGACGGACTCACTGCTCCACTGATCGCCGGCCAGGGTCTCGCCGGCGATCGCCGGGGCGGGCCTGCGGTCTTCGGGGTCGATGACGGTGATCGAGCCATCGCCGGTGACGAAGCCGCCGGTGCCGGTGCTGGGCGTGCCGCAGCCGGCGAGCGCGAGCAACGCCAGCGCCGCGCCCAGCGTCCGCAGCCAGCCCTTCATCACGCTCCCGGGCGGTACTTCTTCGACTTCCGCGCCGGGATCAGGTCGGCGGCGGGCTCGTGGTACTCGACGCCGGCCAGTTCGCCGTCGCGGAAGGTGAAGCTGGTGACGCTGGCCAGCCGGGCCTGCCGGCGGCGCGGGTCGTGCACCAGGATGCGGTTCTCGGCCGAGCGCCGGGCCATCCAGATCGGCAGTTCGTGGGCGACGATCACGGCCTCGGCGTCCGGGGCGTGGCCTGCCGCGTCGGTGATGGCGGCCTGCATCCGGCTGGCGACCGACTTGTAGGACTCCCCCCAGCTCGGACGCAGCGGGTTGCGCATCGCCCACCACGCCTGCGGCCGCAGAAAGACGTTGTCGCGGCTGAAGGACTTGCCTTCGAAGTAGTTGGCCGCCTCGATCACCCGGTCGTCCAGGTGCACCTCAAGCTGCGGGTGCCGCGCGGCGATCGGGGCCATCGTCTCCCGGGCCCGCTGCAGCGGGGAGCTGACCAGCCAGACCAGGTTCGCGTCCGCGAAGTACTCCCCCACCCGCTCGGCCATCTGCTGCCCGAGGTCGGAGAGCCGGTACCCCGGCAGCCGTCCGTAGAGCACGGCGTCTGGGTTGTGCACCTGCCCGTGTCGGACGACGTGGACGACGCTGGCGACCATGGAACTCCTCGGCTTGGCGGGCTGCGCCTCAACAATACGTGGCTCGACGCGCGATCAGGCGAGGGCTGCGCGGAGCTTGGCGGGGTCGACGAACCAGCGGGCGTGCTCGACGCCGTCCACGATGGTGACGGGGACGTGGTCGGTGTAGGCGGCTCGGAGCTCGGGGTCGCTGTCGACGTCCACGCTGCGCCAGGGAACGCCCAGGTCAGCGCACACCTCGGTGACGACCGAGGCGGCGTCGACGCAAAGGTGGCAGCCCTCTCGAACCAGCAGCAGAACCCGCTCGCTCGAAAGCACCGCGAAGAATTACCGGCCGGCGCGGCGACGCTGGATGCGCGTCTTCTTCAGAAGCTTGCGGTGCTTCTTCTTCGCCATCCTCTTGCGGCGCTTCTTGATGACCGAACCCACGTGCTGACCTCTCAGGTGCCGGCCTGGCCGGCGAAGTTGAACGATGCGAGCCACAGCGGCCCACGGATGCCGGTTTCCCGGCCCAAGCACCAAATCCTACTGACTCCCCGCGCTGAGGTGAAATCCGGCCTCAGGTTTCTCAGCCGGCGTTGTAGAAGGAGCCGCGCAGGTAGGCGTCCACCGCCTGCTCGGGGACGCGGAAGTTGCGGCCGAAGCGGACGGCCTCCAGGTCACCGCAGTGAATCAGGCGGTACACCGACATCTTCGAGACGCGGAGCATGGCGGCCACCTCGCTCACCTTGAGGAACTTGACGGACCCTAGGGGTACAACAGAGTCGCTCATCGTTTCCTCTCCGAACAGCTGGGGCTTCCGCTCGCCACCGTCACCTTAGCCCGCGCGAATCCACCCGCGCGACCGAATCGGACAATGTGGTCAAGTCGACACGCAGAAGTCTTGCATGCGAGATCCCCGCCTTCGCGGGGATGACGGAAGGGGCCAGCGGGGATGACGGAAGGGGCGAGTGCGGACGGCAGAAGGGGCGTGCGGGGACGTCAGAGGGTGGGTGAGGAGGCGGCGGTCAGGCGGCGGGGGCCGCGTCCGGCTCGGTTTCCACCACGGCGTGGGTGGTGACCCAGAACCGTCCGGCCAGCAGCAGGCCGAGCACCAGGAGCACCGCGGTGAGCAGGAAGGGCCAGGTGCGATCCATGCTGGAGAGCCAGCCCGAGATCCAGCCAAAGGGGGCGGTGACCAGCATCACGCAGGTGCGCTGGATGGCCATCACCCGGGAGCGCTCGTGCTGGTCGACGTGCAGCGCGACCAACGATTCGGCGAGCATGAACAGGATGCCCGCGCCGAAGGCGTCCAGCAGCAGACAGCCGGCGAGCATGGCGTAGGTGGCGGCGGTCGCGGCCCCGTCCGGCTCGGGGATGCCGACAAGCAGCAACTGCCCCGCGAGGTACACCGCGAACCCGATCAGGGTGGGTGCCTTCAGGTGCTTGGCGTGGGTGAGCCGCGGGATGATCGTGAAGAAGAACACCACCGACAGGATCGACCGGACCATCGGGAAGAACGGCAGCAGCGGGTCGGGCACCCCGAGCCGCTGGCTGATCACGACCTGCCAGAAGGTGCTGTTCACCAGGGTGACCGCGCCCACGATGGCGGCGATGGCCAGGGAGAAGAGCGTCCCTTTGGAATGGATGATGAGGCCGAGCACGCCGCGGTACTCCCGCAGCGAGCGCCAGATGCTGACGTCCCGGGTCTGCTCCATCCGGATCCGCCCGGTGGCGGTCTCGGTGGAGTACCGGTAGAGCAGCCAGATCTTGATCGACATGATCACGAAGGCGTTCAGGTAGAGGATGCGGACGGCGGGCTCCAGCCCGAACCGCGACACCAAGAGCGCGGCGATGGGGGCGAACAGCGCGGAGAAGTCGGCCGCCACCTTGATCAGCGAGTAGACCTTGGGTATCTCGGCGCGCTCGACGTCCTCGACCAGCAGGCAGTCCCAGGAGTTCTGGGTGACCTGCCAGGCGCCGTTGACGACCGCCGCGACCAGGAACCACCAGAAGTTCTGCGCGAAGGCCCAGATCAGGCAGGGGATCGCCCAGGCGACGATGTCGAACCAGGCGGTGGTCGCGCGGCGTCCCAGCTTGTCGGTGATCACTCCGCTGAGCAGGCCGAACACCACCTGCGACAGCATCGAGATGGTGGCGAGCAGGCCGATCTGCGCGTCGTGGACGCCCAGCGCCAGCATGAACACCGATGCGTACGGCAGCACCAGCATCATCGACAGGCCCCACAGCGGCTCGGTGTAGACGCTGGCGCGGCCATTGCCGCGCAGCCCGATCAGACTGACCAGAAGAGGATTGCGGACGCGTGGCACCGCACCAGTCAACACCCGGGGCGGCGGTTCCAGGAAACCCAGTCGCTAGATCCGCCATCTCCGCGAGCTCTCTTATCCGTCATCCCCGCGAAGGCGGGGATCTCCCACCGAGCGGGCCGAGGAACCGTCCCCTGCCCTAGTTGCGCAGGAGACCTCAGCGGGGCACGGTTGAGGCATGCGGATCGACCTGAACGCCGACCTCGGGGAGTCCTTCGGCGCGTGGCGGATGGGGGACGACGCGGCGCTGCTCGACGTCGTGACCAGCGCGAACGTGGCCTGCGGCTTCCACGCCGGCGATCCGCGGACGATGCTGGCCACCGTCCGGCTCGCCGCCGAACGTGGGGTGACGATCGGCGCGCATGTGAGCTACCGGGATCTGGCGGGGTTCGGACGCCGCTTCCTCGACGTCGACCCGGCGGATCTGTACGCCGACACCGTGTATCAGCTCGGAGCGCTGGCGGGCGCCTGCCGGGTGGCCGGCACGACGGTCGCCTACGTCAAGCCGCACGGCGCGCTGTACAACGCGATCGTCCACCACGAGGCGCAGGCGCAGGCGGTGGTGGCTGCGATCCGCGACTTCGACCCCGCGCTGGTGCTGCTCGGGCTGCCCGGTGCAGCCCTGCGGCTGGCCGCCGAGGTCGGCCTGCGCACCGCGGTCGAGGCCTTCGCCGACCGCGCCTACCGGCCGGACGGCAGCCTGGCGCCGCGCGGCGAGCCGGACGCGGTGCTGACCGACCCTCACCAGATCGCCGACCGGGTCGTCCACCTGGTCACGACCGGGCAGATCCCCACCAGCGCCGGCCCGCTGACGGTCGCCGCGGAGTCGGTCTGCGTCCACGGGGACACCCCCGGGGCGGTGGCGATCGCCCGCCGGATCCGGGAGCGGCTGGCGGCCGCCGGGGTCGAGATCGCCGGGTTCGTCGCCTGATGCCCTTGCTGCCCTGCGGCCCGGACGCGGTGCTGGTCGAGCCGGACGACCCGGCGCAACTCCCCGGTCTGACGGACGCCCTCACCGGCGGGGCCGTGGCGGGCGTCATCGAGGTGGTGCCTGCCGCCCGCACCGTGCTGGTCCGGTTCGCCTCCCCCGCCGCCCTCGCCGCCGGACGACCCGCGCTCGACCGCCTCCTGGCGACGGCGCCGGCGACCCTCCCCGTCCCCGATCCCGGGAAGATCGTCGAGGTCGCGGTCAGCTACGACGGCCCCGACCTGGCCGAGGTCGCCCGGCTGACCGGGCTGAGCGTCGACGAGGTGATCGCCGCGCACACCGCCAGTCCGTGGCGGGTCGCCTTCGGCGGGTTCGCCCCCGGCTTCGCCTACCTGACCGGCGGGGACCCGCGGCTGCAGACGCCGCGCCGGGCGGAGCCGCGTCCGTCCGTCCCGGCCGGGTCGGTGGGGCTGGCGGGCGAGTTCTCCGGCATCTACCCGCGCAGCTCGCCGGGTGGCTGGCAGCTGATCGGACGCACCACGGCGGCGCTCTGGGACGCCGGACGGCAGCCGCCCGCCCTGCTCTCCCCCGGCCGCTGGGTGCAGTTCGTGAAGGCTGATCCGTGAGCGCGCTGGAGATCCTGCGGCCGGGCCCGCTGGCCCTGCTGCAGGACGCCGGACGGCCTGGGCTGGCCGCGCTGGGCATCACCGGCTCCGGAGCCTACGACCGGGTGGCCTTCCGGGCCGGGGCGGCCCTGGTAGGCAACGACCCGGCGGGCGGCGACGCCGCCATCGAGATCACCCTGGGCGGCCTGGCGGTCCGGGCTGCCGGAGCGGTCCGGGTCGCGCTGACCGGCGCCCCGGCTCCTGCTGTGATCGGCGCCCTGCCGGCCCCCTACGGCCGGGCGTTCACGCTCGCCGACGGCGACGAGTTGGCGCTCGGCACGCCGCCGCGCGGGGTTCGCAGCTACCTCTCGGTGCGCGGCGGGCTGTTGGCCGAACCCGAGTTCGGCTCCCGCTCCCGCGACCTGCTCGCCCAGCTGGGCCCGCCGCCGCTGTCGGCCGGCGACCTGCTGCCGGTCGGCCCGGAGCCCGCCTGGCAGCCCGGCGCGCATGAGACCCTGCCGCCGGATTTCCCAGCCGTCCTGGATCTG